>DASSBF010000145.1:0-59269 GCA_035699005.1 Dongiaceae bacterium | reverse complement strand
CGGCCCGGCTCAAGGGACGGTTCGGGACGGAACGAGCGGAGAGCGTCCAGGATATCGCGCCGGCAGCGGCCACAGCCGATGGCATCGTCAATGCCACGCCGGTGGGAATGGCGAAGCTGCCGGGGATGCCCATCAGGCCCGACCTCATCAGCGCGCGGCACTGGGTTGCCGACATCGTCTATTTCCCGCTGGAGACGGAGCTGCTCCGCCATGCCCGCCGCCTTGGCTGCCGCACGCTCTCCGGCGAAGGGATGGCCGTGTTCCAGGCGGTGCGCGCCTTCGAACTTTTCACCGGCATCAAGCCGGACCTGGATCGGATGAGGGCCGCGTTCGCGGCCTTCGACCGTACGCCCGCCGGATAGCGGGCGGCTGCCTTGGACAGAACAAAGGGAGGAAACCTCATGATGTTGCACGCCACGCGCCGCCAGTTCCTCGTCGGGACCGGCATTCTCGCCGCATCCGCCGCCGTCCCGGCGCTCGCGCAGGACAAGCCGACGCTGCGCTTTTCGGCCGTGTTCTCCGAGCAGGACATCCGCGCCGAGATGATGAAGAAGTTCGCCGACGCGATCGCCGACGATTTCACCTTTGAAGGCTATTACGGCGGCAACCTGTTCAAGCAGGGCACCGAGCTCGTCGCGCTGGAGCGTGGCAATCTCGAGATGGGCAACATCGCCCCGCAGGACATCTCGAAGCAGGTTCCCGCCTGGTCGGTGCTGACCTCGGCCTATCTGTTCCGCGACGCGGCGCATCTCAAGACCTTCTTCAACAGCGATCCGGGCGCCGAGATGAAGAAGATGGCGGAGGACCAGCTCGGCATCCGCATCCTCGGCCCGACCTATTTCGGCACGCGGCAGGTCGGGCTGAAGCCGAACAAGAAGATCAACACGCCGGCGGACATGGCGGGCATCAAGCTGCGCATGCCGAACGGCGATGCCTGGCAGTTCCTCGGCACGGCGCTTGGCGCCAATCCGGTGCCGATGGCCTATGCCGAGGTCTATACCGGTCTGCAGACCGGCGCCATCGACGGGCAGGACAATCCCCTGCCCAATGTCGAGAACATGAAGTTCTACGAGGTGATGAGCCAGATCGTCCTGACCTCGCACCTGATCGGCTTCGACATCCTGACGGTCGCCGGCAAGGTGTGGAACGACATGTCGCCGGAGCAGCAGGCGAAGTTCCAGGCCGCGGCGGACAAGGCCATCGCCTTCAGCACGGAAAAGCACCTGGCGCGGGAAAAGGAGTTGGTCGACCTGTTCAAGGGCAAGGGGCTCGACATCTATACGCCGGACGTCGCGGCGTTCCGCAAATACGCCCAGGAGAAGTACCTGGCCTCCGACCTCGCCAAGGACTGGCCGGCGGGCATGGTCGACAAGATCAACGCGCTTTGACGCGCCGGCGCCGTATGCTATCGGCGAGCCGAGAGCCCGCCGATAGCGCGGCGGTCCGCGGGGGAGAAGCGCATTGACTCCAGCGCTCCAGGCACTGGCCGGGTGGTGCTATCGCCGCGCCGAGAATGTCCTGGCGGCGATGCTGGCGGTGATGTTCAGCGCCTTCATCATCCAGATCGTGTTCCGCTACCTGATCAACCTCCCGATCGGCTGGACCCAGGAACTCACCGTGGTCATGTGGATCTGGCTGGTCCTGTGGGGCGCCGCGTTCGTCATCCGCGAGACCGAGGAGGTGCGCTTCGACATCATCTATGGAGCCGTGTCCGCCAGGATCCGGCGGATCATGTGCATCGTCACCGCGATCGCGCTGATCGCGCTCTATGGCGTCTCGCTGCCCGCCGTCGAGGACTACATCGCCTTCATGAAGGTCGAGCGCAGCGCCTATCTCAAGATCCGCTTCGACCTGCTGTTCTCCATCTACCTGGTGTTCGCGGTCGCCATCATCGTGCGCTACATCTGGCTGTGCTGGCGCGCGGTCTGGGGCAAGGCGCCGGTGGCGTTCGATCCGACCAAGGCTGGATCGGGCGTATGAACCTGGCAAGTCCGTTCTCGATCTCCATCTTTGCCATCACCGCGCTCGCCCTGCTCGGCCTGCCGATCGGGCATGCGATGATCGCCGGATCGGTGCTGTATCTGCTGCTGGCCGGGCAGGACATGGGCACGGTCGCCGAGCAGTTCCTCAACGGCATGTACACCAACTACATCATCCTCTCGGTGCCGCTGTTCATCCTCGCGGCCGAGCTGATGAATGCCGGGTCGATGACCGACCGGCTCCTGCGCTTCTGCGATGGCGTGGTCGGCCGGTTCCGCGGCGGCCTCGCCCACGTCAACATCCTGCAGAGCATCATCTTCGCCGGCATGTCGGGCTCCGCCATCGCCGATGCCGCCGGCACGGGCAAGATGATGCAGGCGATGATGACCAAGGACGGCAAGTATCCGCCCGCCTTCGCCGCCGCGTTGACCGCCGTCACCGCGGTCATCGGGCCGATCATCCCGCCTTCCATTCCGATGGTGCTCTACGCGCTCGTCTCGGACGCCTCGATCGGATACCTGTTCCTGGGCGGCGTGGTCCCGGGCCTGTTGATGGCGGGGGCGCAGATGGCGCTGGTCGTCGCCACCGCCAAGCGGCGCAACTTCCCGGTGGAGCCGCCGACGCCGTTGCGCGCGCTGCCGCGCATCACCTGGGAAGCCTTCCCGGCCCTGATGATGCCGGTGGTCCTGCTCGGCGGCATCTACAGCGGCGTGATGACGCCGACCGAGGCGGCCGCGGTGGCCGCCGCCTACGCGCTGCTGATATCGCTCCTGATCTACCGCAGCGTGACCTTCGCCAACCTCTATGCCTCGCTGCTGTCGAGCGCGCGGACCTCGGCCTCCATCGGCATGTTGATCGGCGGAGCCCTGGTCTTCAACTATGTCGTCACGGTCGAGAACATCCCGGATTCCGTGCGCGGGCTGCTCACCGGCTTTGCCCTGTCCCCGACCGGATTCCTGCTCGTCGTCAACGCCATCCTGCTGGTGCTGGGCTGCGTGCTCGAGGGCACCGCCATCCTGCTGATCGTGGTGCCGGTGTTCATCCCGACCGCGAAGGCCCTCGGCATCGACCTGGTCCATTTCGGCGTCATGGTGGTGGTCAACATCATGCTTGGCCTTGTCACGCCGCCCTACGGCCTGCTGCTGTTCGTCATGACCAGCATCACGGGCGTGCCGCTGCGATCCATCGTGCGCGAAGTCATGCCCTATCTGGCCGCGATGATCCTGGCGCTCGCCATCATCACGTTCGTGCCGGAAACGGTCCTTTGGCTGCCTCGCTTGTTCGGCTATGAGGGTTGACCGGAGATCACAGAGCAGCCATGGCCAGACCGATATTTGTCCTGAATGGTCCGAACCTGAACCGCCTCGGCACCCGCGAGCCGGAGATCTACGGCACGACCACCCTGGCCGAGATCGAAGCCATGTGCAGGAAGGCCGCCGGCCGCCGCCCCTTACGGTTCCATCAATCCAACGCCGAGCATGAGATCATCGGATGGATTCACGAGGCCGTCGAGCGAGGCAGCGGAATCGTCGTCAATGCGGCCGCCTATACCTTCACCTCCCTCGCCATCCTGGATGCGTTGAAGATGTTCCGGGGGCCCATCATCGAGCTGCATATCTCCAACATTCACCGGCGCGAGCCGCACTATCAGAACTCCCTGATTTCCGGGACAGCCACCGCGGTGATCGTCGGACTGGGTGCGAAGGGCTATCCGGCCGCGATTGCCGCGATGCTGGAGCTGACCGATCACCGCCAATAGCCGTCGGCGGCGCCCAGGGCGAGGCAGCCAACCGCCATGGCGGTCCCGCTTGCGTCAGGCAATCGTTCGCCCGGCGCCGCTGCTGTGACTTTCCTGTGTGTAGCGCGGCCTGCGTGACCGGGCAGGACTTTTCTGCTTACCTCGGCCCATGAGACTGGCGCGAAGCACGCCGGCGTCCTGCCGGCTCCTGTTCCTTGCATCCGTGTTGTCGTTCTGGTCGGGCCCGACCGCGGCGCTCGACTACAAGACGGAGCTTGCTCCGATCGAGGATTCGGTGCTGGCCGAGGCGGTCAAGGCGAGCTCAGTGCTGATCGAGCTGCAGGACAAGCCGCCGGACGACCTGTATGGCCTTCGCCGCCGGGCCCAGGAGGACGAAGACAGGGTGGGCAAAGCCCTGCGCTCGTCGGGCTACTATGACGGCACGGTCTCGATCGAGATCGCCGGCCGCTCGGTGGATGCTCCGTCGGTGGACGAAGCACCCCCAAGCAAGGTGGCAATCCCAGTGAGGATCGAGGTTCATCCCGGCAAGCTCTATCGCCTCCGCGAGGTGAAGGTCACCGGCGCCGCGGCCCTTCCCGACAAGCTCAAGCCGCAGCTCGCGCCGAAAGCGCCGGCGCGCGCGGCGGATATCCTGGCGGAGCGGGACCGGCTGCTGAACGCCGTGCTGGCGCAAGGTTATCCGCTCGCGAAGGTCGAGCTGCGGCCGGCGCTCGTCGACCACAAGGACCGCACGGTATCCGTCGAATATGCCGTCGATCCAGGCCCGCGGGCGAAGATCGGCGATATCCGGGTCAGCGGCCTCGAGCGGGTGGATGCCGACTTCGTCAACCGCCGGGTCGGCAAGTTCACGGGCAGGACCTATGCGCCGAGCGAGATCAACAAACTGCGGGACGATCTGCGGTCGATCAGCGCGTTCGAGTCGGTCAAGGTCAAGCCGGCGGAGAAGCTCGACCAGAACGGACGCCTGCCGGTCGATGTCGAGTTGATCGAGCGCGACCGGCGCTTCGTCGGGTTCGGCGCGAACTACTCGACAAACGATGGCGCCGGCGCCAAGGCCTATTGGGGCCACCGCAACCTGTTCGGCGGCGCCGAGCAGTTGCGCCTTGACGCCAACGTGTCCGGGATCGGCGAGAACAGCTGGTCGGAGATCAACTATGGCCTGTCGGCAGACTTCATCAAGCCGGACTTCCTCAGCGAGCAGCAGAACCTGCACAGCAACCTTGCCCTGGTGCAGGAATACGACTCCGATACATTCGACCGGAAGGCTGCGACCTGGATGCTCGGGCTGGATCGGCGGCTGAGCGACATACTTACCGTCAACTATGGGGTCGAGGCGGAGGTCTCGCGCATCACGGACGATGGCGAGACCCGGGACTTCCGGCTGTTCGGCCCGACCGGCGGCATCAACCTCGATACCAGCGACGACCTGCTCAATCCGACCAAAGGCAGCCGCCTCGGCTTCTCCGCGTCCGCGTTCCCGGAGATTCTGGGGTCCAACCAGGACGTGTTCCAGACGCGCACGACCGGCAGCTCTTATCTCGACCTCTCGGGCGAGGGCAACCTGGTGCTGGCGGGGCGGCTCTCGGTGGCCAACGTATTCGGCGGGTCGATCGGCGACCTGCCCCAGGACCGGCTGCTCTATGCCGGCGGCGGAGGATCGGTGCGCGGCTATGAGTTCCGCTCCATCAGCCCGCGCGACGATGACGGGGACTTGACGGGCGGGCGCAGCCTGGTCGAAGGGAGCGTCGAGCTGCGCTACCGGTTCATGGAGAACTACGGCGTCGTTCCCTTCTTCGATGCCGGCACCGTGACGGAAGACGTGTTCCCGAGCTTCAACGAGCCGATCCAGTATGCCGGCGGCCTCGGCTTCCGCTACTATTCCCCGATCGGACCGATCCGCGCCGACATTGCGACGCCGCTGAATCCGCGCAAGGACGACGGTCCGGTCGCCTTCTACATCAGCATCGGGCAGGCATTCTGATGCGGCGCGCGTTTTATATCGGGCTTGCGATTCCCGGTATCCTGCTGGCGCTCGTGGCTGGCCTGTTCGGCGCGCTTCAGACCGGCTTCGCGCGCGATCACCTGAGGACCTGGATTGCCGATCTCACGGCCGGCACGCCGGCGCGGGTGCGGCTGGATGCCGTCGAAGGATTGGTGCCGTTCGACATGCGGCTGGTCCACGTTCAGCTCTCGGACCGCGACGGACCATGGCTCACGGCCGATCGGGTATCCGTTGACTGGACGCCGAGCGCCCTGCTGCGCGGACGCCTGCAGGTCGACGCGCTGACGGCCGGCACGATCGACGTGCAGCGGACGCCCGCCGCGGAGCAGACGCAAGAGCCGTCGGAGCCCGGGCCGCTGATTCCCGAGCTGCCGGTCGACATCGACCTGCGTCAGCTCTCGATCGCGCGACTGGCGCTCGCGGCGCCGATCCTGGGCGAGCCTGCTGCGCTCTCGGTGACGGCGCACGCCAAGCTGGGAGAGATCGGCGACGGCCTGTCGGCTTCGCTTTCGCTGCAACAGCTCTCCGGCCATGCCGGAACGGCCAGGATCGATCTCGCCTATCGGCCAGAGCAGGACACCCTGGCCCTGAAGGGCAACGTGCAGGAGCCGCAAGGCGGGGTGCTGGGGCGGCTGCTCGGGTTGCCCCAGGGCAGCGATCTGCGCGTTGCGCTGACCGGCGAAGGCCCGCTCTCCAACTGGAGCGGCCGGATGGACGCGACGCTCGACGGCAAGACCTTGCTGAGCCTGACCGCAACTTCACAGGGGCGCGAGACGCGCACCATCGCGTTCACGCTGCATGGGGCCCCCGCCCCCCTCGTCCCCGATCACGTTCGGCCTCTGGTGGCCAACGGGATCGACGCAAGCGGCACCATTACCGTCCCGCCCGATACACGCACAATCGGTATTTCGTCATTCTCCGCACGATCAGCAGCGGGGCAGCTGAGCGCATCGGGCGTGCTCGGACTGAAAGAATCCGGCGACCTCGGCGTGACGATCGCGCTGGCCGATTCACGGCCGTTTGCCGCGCTGGTTCCGGATATCGCGTGGTCTGCGGCCAGATTGCAGGGACGGCTGCAAGGCACCATCGACACGCCTCATGTGACAGCCGACGTGGCGGTCCAGGACTTGGCGGCTGGCGGCATGAAAGTGGGCACCGGCGAGCTGGCGCTGGACGCCAATGCCGGACAAGGTTTCGATGATCCGGTCGGCATGCGCGGCGATCTCAATCTGTCCGATCTCGCATCGCCGGATCCGCGGCTCACGGCCTTGCTGGCGCGGGGCGTACATCTGGCCTTCGCCGGCAGCGTCGACCAGGCGGGGACGATCATCGCCGACAAGCTGGATTTGCAGGCCGGTGCGCTCGCGCTCTCCGGTTCAGGGCGCGCGGAGAAATGGGGAGCGGCCGCGCGCAAAGCCGATGCCACGCTCGCCATCGCCGATCTCGCCGCGATCGGCACGCCGATGGGAGTCCCGGCCAAGGGGACAGCACAGGTCGCACTCAAGCTCGCGCCTGCGGCCACCGGCGACCGGCTGGAAATCGACGGCACGACCGAGGCCCTGTCGCTCGGACGCCCCATTCTCGACCGGCTCCTGGGATCATCGCCGCGCCTGCACCTGGCCCTGGAGGGCGCGCTGCCGCAAACGATCACGATCAAGGCGGCCGAGATTACCGGTGCCAAGGCACGGCTGGACGCGCACGGCGCGATCGCGGAGCGCAAGCTCGATCTCGCGTTTGCAACCAAGCTCGACGATGCCCAGGCGATCGATCCTGCGATGCGCGGCGAAGTCGGCCTGGACGGAACGATCCAGGGCACCATCGAGGCGCCGTCGCTCTCGGCGCAGCTCACCTCGCCCGACCTTCGCTTTGCAGAACGCAGCGCGCAGAACGTGAAGCTGAACGTCACCGCAACCGATCTGCTGACCATGCCCCAGGTCCAGCTCGACGGTACAGCGAGCCTGCAGCAGCTGCCCGCGAAGCTCGCGGCATCCGTCGCTGTCGAAGGCCAGCGGATTGCCGCACGGAACGTTGCCTTCGCCCTGGGCAAGAGCACAGTGACCGGCGATGTCGCGATGGTGAACGGGCTATTGACCGGGAAGCTCGCCCTCGATGCGCCCGAGCTCGGGGAGATCGCGCCCTTGGCAGGCACCGACATGGGTGGGGCCGTCTCCGCTACCATCGCGCTTGACGGCACGAAAGGACAACAGGGCGCGCACCTGGCGGCAACCGGCCGCAACATTGCGGTTGTTGGCGCACTGACGGCGGAACGCCTCGACCTGACAGCCACGGCAAACGACCTGTTTGGCGCGCCGACCCTCGCGGCCGAGCTCGCGCTTGCCAAGCCTGTGATCGCGGATCATCCGCTGACGCAGATGTCTCTCACCGCCAGAGGGCCGCTCTCGGCCCTGGATGCGAAGCTGTCCGTGGCCGGGCCTGATCTCAACGCCACCGCCGGGGCGCAGATCGCTCAGATCACTACCGGCTATCGCATCGCCCTCCAGACTCTGGCGGCGAACATAAGGAAGATACCGGTCAAGAACACCAGGCCGGCGATCATCGAGATCGGCGGTGACGCGACGCGCATCGAGACTGTCGCGCTGGCGATCGAGGACGGAACACTGGAACTGAGCGGCACGGTGGCGCCGGACAAGATGGAGCTCGCGGCCACCGCTCGATCCCTGCCGGTGTCCTTGACCCGTGTGCTTGCGCCGGATTTCCCCATCACAGGCCGCGTCGATGCCGACGTCCAGCTGAGCGGTGCGCCGGCCGCTCCAAGCGGACGCTTTGCGATCACCGGCAAGGATATCGGCCCCGGCGATGCGGCACAGCAGGCCGACCTGCAGGTCACCGGCACCCTTCAGCAGGGCAGGCTGGACGTCAAAGGGGAGGTGAAGCCCAAGGCGGGTGGCGCTCTCACCTTCACGGCAGCCCTGCCGAGCCTTGGACCCGATGCCCGTCTGCAAGCCAGCGCCAGCGGAACCCTGGATCTGGCGCTGGTCGACGCCTTCCTGGCGGGCGGCGCGGACCGCATCAAGGGCAAGGCTCAGATCGACCTCGCCGCCGGCGGCACGCTCAGGACACCGGATGTGACGGGCACGCTGCATCTGGCGGACGCTTCCTACGAGAATCTGCGTTACGGCATCAAGCTGCGGCAGATCGAGGCCGATGTGCGCGCCAGCGGATCGGCCATCCAGGTCGCCAGTCTCACGGCCGCCACGCCGGGCGGCGGCCATGTCGACGGCAGCGGCGAGATCGACCTCAAGGATGGCATCGATACCCGGCTCAAGATCCAGATGCGCAACGCTCGGCTGATCGAAACCGATCTCGCCAGCGCCGTCGTCGACAGCGACCTTGCCATCACCGGCAATCTCCAGAAACAGCTGACGCTGGGGGGCAAGGTCAAGATCGCGAAGGCCGACATCCGCGTGCCGGACAGGCTGCCACCCAGCGTGCAAGTGATCGAGGTGACCGAGATCAACGGGCCCGGCCAGGCGGTTCAACACGGTGCTGCGCGCCAGGTGGCGCCGGAGCAAACCTTGATCGTGGCCCTGGACCTCGCCGTCGACGCGCCGCAGCAGGTCGCGGTGCGCGGCCGCGGCCTGGACGTCGAGCTGGGCGGTTCCCTCAAGATCGCCGGGACGACCGACAAGCCGTTGATCGACGGCGCGCTCAAGCTCCGGCGCGGCTCGCTCGACATCGCCGGCAAGCGCCTGGACTTCACGGAAGGCACACTCACCTTCGAAGGCGGCGCGCAGATCGATCCGATCCTCGATCTGACCGCCGTGTCGCGCACGCAGGACCTGCAGGTCACGGCCAAGGTCGAAGGCCCGGCGCAGGCGCCCCGCATCACTCTCTCCTCGGTGCCGGAGATGCCGCAGGACGAAATCCTGGCGCACCTGCTGTTCGGCAAATCGGCCGGCGCCCTCAGCCCGTTCGAGCTGCTGCAGTTGGCGCAGGCCACGGCCGATCTCGCGGGCGTGAACACCGGGCCCGGTATCCTCGACAAAATTCGCAAGACGACCGGCCTGGACCGGCTTTCGCTCGAGCAATCCGAGGGGGCGGGCGGCCCCAGCCTGAGCGCGGGCCGCTACGTGGCCAAGGGCGTCTATGTCGGCGTATCACAGGGAGCGAACTCCGGCAGCAGCGCCGCCACGGTGGAGATCGAGGTTACGCCGAACGTGAAGGTCGAGAGCGAGGTTGGCGCGAATGCCGGCAGCAAGGCCGGCATCAATCTCGAGTGGGATTACTAGAGGTTGCGAGCTTGTGCCGCACCCGCGCCGCCGCCGGCGCTCGCCATGCGTTCGAGGTTGGACGCCGTTCCGTTGGGACATCAAGTTCGGCGCGCAGTCAATTGACGTTATGTCTTCGCTTTGGCGGCGCGCACCCCGCCGCGGGTTGGATCGCCTCGATCCGCGAGACTTTCATCGGCCGCATTGTCGGGCGGAACGAAACGGCATCCTGCTTGTTTTCGCATTCGGCCAGCGGCTCGCCATTTTGCGAGTGGCCGGCCGGGTAATCGTCGGGAGAGCTTCGCTTCCATTCGAGGGATTCCGTACAATGGCGAGCGCAATTGCGAGCGCTGCGAGGGCGTCCTGTTCGACTTCGCGCAGCAAGAACGATCCGTTTCCTGCGCTCGGTTCATCGGGCAGCATTCTGTATGTCACACCCGAGATGTCCGACTTTGTGAAGGCTGGCGGGCTCGGCGATGTCTCCGCCGCACTGCCGCGGACTCTGAGAAGTCGTTGCGACGTCCGGGTGCTGCTGCCTGGCTACCGTCAGGTTCTCGACCGCTGCCATGCGCTGGAGGTGACAGCGCGCCTGGACGGGCTGGCAGGCATACCACCGTGTGACATCGGCAAGGTTTGCATGGCGGATGGGCTCATCGTCTATATCGTGCTTGCGCCGAGCCTCTACGACCGGCTCGGCACGCCTTATGGCGCAGCGCAGGGCGAGGATTGGCGCGACAACGACGTCAGGTTTGCGCGCCTGGCGCTCGCCGCGGCCGACATCGCAGGCGGCCGGGCGCAAATGTCATGGCAGCCGCACCTTCTGCACCTTAACGACTGGCCCACCGCGCTCGCCGCCGGCTACGCGGCATGGCGGAACGTGCCGGTGCCGAGCCTGCTGACCATCCACAATCTCGCCTATCAGGGCCTCTTCGGGCGCGAGTGCCTGGAATGGCTGGGCATCCCGGTCGGTGCCTTCCACATGAACGGCGTGGAATTCCACGGCAAGGTTTCGTTCCTCAAGGCCGGGATCGCCTTCGCCTCGGAGATCAGCACGGTCAGCGCGACCTATGCCCAGGAGATCACGACCGCCGAGTTCGGTTGCGGGCTCGACGGCCTGCTCAAGATGCGGGCGGACGAGGGACGGCTCACCGGGATCATCAACGGTATCGACGATTCCTGGGATCCCAGCCGAGGGGACCGGCTTGCAAGCCCGTTCAATGCCCAGGACCTGAGCGGCAAGGAGCGGAATGCCGAGCAGGTCCGCTCCGCCTTCAAGCTGGCGGTCTCGCGCGGCCCGCTGTTCGCCGTCGTCTCGCGGCTGGTCCACCAGAAAGGCCTGGACCTGATGATCGGCGCGGCCGAAACGGTGGTGCGCGCGGGCGGCCAGATCGCGATCATGGGCCAGGGCGAGGCTGCTGTGGAGCGCGAGCTGGCGGCGCTGGCCAAACGCCATCCCCGAGAGATCGCGTTGAAACTGGGCTTCGACGAGGCCGAGGCGCGCTGCATGTTCGCGGGCAGCGACTTCCTGCTCATGCCGTCCCGCTTCGAACCCTGCGGCCTCAGCCAGATGTATGCCCAGCGCTTCGGCTCCCTGCCGATCGCGCGCAGGACCGGCGGGCTCGCGGATTCGATCGAGGATGGCCTCACGGGGTTCCTCTTCCGCGCGATTTCGGTCGAGAGCTGTCGCGAAGCAGTCGGGCGGGCGCTCGGGGTTTTCGGCAACACCGATATCTTTACCGCCATGCGCAGGCTTGCCATGGCGCGCAGCTTCAGCTGGTCGCGGTCGGCGGCAACCTACCGGGAGGTCTATTTGCGGGCCATCGAGGGATTTCCGGGCCGGCGCATCGCGTAGCCGGCGATCGTGCACAGTTCCGGGAACCCTGGGCGTTAACCAGTGTTGATTTCCCCTGGGGAGCGACGTCAGCGATGCTCACTCGGCAAATCGCCCGCCGCCAGGTCACGGCCGTTCGGTGTGCGGGCGGGGATCCCTGAACCGTCACCGCTCCGGGGTGGAGACTGTCGTGGCAAGAAGATCGAGGACACAGCCCGCGGAACCTGTGGTTTCCGATCCGGCGCCCGCAGCAGACGCAGAGAAAGCGGTCCGCGGCGAAACCGGCCCGCGAATCTACAACCTCTTTCCACCCTTGGCAGGCAGCGTCCCCGACTGGACGTCGCATCTCCGGCGCATCGCCGGGATGAACTTCGACTGGGTCTTCGTCAACCCGTTCCATGCGACCGGCGCATCCGGCAGCATCTACGCCATCAAGGACCCCTACAGCTTGAGCGACCTCGCGCTCGGCCCGATGGCTCACGGGGATCAGCGGGCGACCTTGCGACAATTCACCTCTGAGGCCGGTGGGCTTGGCCTCAAGGTGATGATGGACCTGGTGATCAATCACACGGCGCGCGACGCCGCGCTGGCGACCGACCATCCCGAATGGTACCGGCGGAACCCCGACGGCACGCTCTATGCCCCGCGCGCCGTCGATCCCGACGACCCGGCCAAGGTCACTGTGTGGGAGGATCTGGCCGAGTTCGACTATGAGGCGCCATCGGCGCGCGCCGCCCTGGTCGAGTATTGGGCCCGCTATGTGCATCACTATGCCGACCTGGGCTTCAACGGCTTTCGGTGCGACGCAGCCTATCAGGTGCCGGCGGAGGCCTGGTGCGCCATCATCGCGGCCGCCCGGCAGGCGACACCGGAGCTGTGCTTTTTCGCCGAGACGCTTGGCTGCACCACAGAGCAGGTGGCCGCCCTGGCCGGCGCAGGCTTCGACTACATTTTCAACAGCGCGAAGTGGTGGGACTTTCGGGCGCCGTGGCTGCTGGACCAGTACGAGACGTTTCGGCTGCTTGCGCCCTCGATCGCATTTCCCGAGAGCCACGACACCGAGCGGCTGGCTGCGCTGGAGACCGACGCGCAGCGCGCCGCCGGCCTGAAATTCCATCTGCTGTTCGCGGCCTGTTTCTCCTCCGGCGTCATGATGCCGATGGGCTACGAATACGGGTTCAGGCGCAAGCTCGACGTGGTGCGGACCCGGCCGGACGATTGGGAGGAGACTGGGATCGACCTCTCGGAGTTCGTGGCGGCGGTCCATGAGATGAAGGCCGCGGTGCCCGCATTCAACCGCGAGGGCGAGCAGCGGCGCATCACGGCCGCCGGCAACCCGATCGTCGCGCTGCTGCGGCTGACCGGCGGGCATCCGATCGACTCCGACGGCTGCGCCGTCACGCTGCTCAACCCCAATCGGGAGTCCGCGCACAGCATCGCGGTCGCGCCGCTGCTCGGCGAGACCGGCGGCCTGTTCGGCCACTTCACGGACGTGACGCCGATGACCGCGCCGGTCGCATTCGATCCCGGCGGAACGATCACGCTCGAGCCGCTCGGCATCCGCGTGTTCCGCGGCGAGCGCGTGACGCGCCGGATTGATGCTGCGACCGCGGCGGAATCACCGCGCGTCGATCTGGATCGGCTGGCGGCCGATCGCATCGCGATCGAACGGGTCCATCCCGAGCTGGACGAAGGGCGGTTCCCGGTGAAGCGGGTCGTCGGCGATGTGCTCGAGGTGTGGGCCGACATTTTCGGCGACGGCCACGACAAGCTGCAGGCACGCATCAAGTACCGCGCCATCGCGGATGCCGACTGGTCGGAAGCGCCGATGGAATTCTTCGACAACGACCGTTGGGTCGGGCGGTTCCCGCTGACCGCGAACACAGACTATCTCTACACGATCGAAGCCTGGCGCGACCTGTTCGGAAGCTGGCGATCCGACCTCCTCAAGAAGCGCGAGGCGAACCAGGCGGTGCGGCTCGAGCTGCAGGAGGGCTGCCTGCTGGTCCGCAAGGCGGCGCAGCGCGCGCACGGGCGCTATCGCGAGACGCTGGAGGCGCTGCTGGCGCACGCCGAGACCTTGCGCGAGCGCCCCGACGAGCTCGCCGAACTGCTGATGGCGGAAGAGCTGCACATCGCGGTTGTGCGCTGCGCGGACCGCACCAATGCCTCGCGTTGTCCGCGGGAGCTGCGCGTCATCGTCGACCGGCAGGCGGCGCTCTACTCCGCCTGGTACGAGCTGATGCCGCGCTCGCAAAGCGGAACCGCCGAGCGCGGCGGCACGTTCGACGATGTCATCGCCCGGCTGCCCTACGTCCGGGACATGGGGTTCGACGTGCTCTATTTCCCGCCCATCCACCCGATCGGGCGGACCAACCGCAAGGGACGCAACAACGGCCTTGCCGCCGGTCCGGGCGACCCGGGCAGCCCCTACGCCATCGGGTCGCAGGAAGGCGGGCATGATGCGGTCCATCCCGAGCTCGGCACGCTCGCGGATTTCAGGCGGCTGGTGCATGCGGCGCACGAGCATGGCCTCGAGATCGCGCTCGATTTCGCGATCCAATGCTCGCCCGACCATCCGTGGATCAAGGAGCATCCGGAGTGGTTCGACTGGCGGCCCGACGGGACCATCAAGTTCGCCGAGAACCCGCCCAAGAAGTACGAGGACATCGTCAACCTGCATCTCTATCGCGACGCCTACCCTGGCGTCTGGCACGCGCTGCGCGACGTGGTGCTGTTCTGGGTTGAGCAGGGCGTGAAAATCTTCAGGGTGGATAACCCGCACACCAAGCCGCTGCCGTTCTGGGAATGGATGATCGAGGAGGTGCGGAGCAGGCACCCGGAGGTGATCTTCCTGGCCGAGGCGTTCACCCGGCCGAAGATGATGAAGCGCCTCGCCAAGCTCGGCTTCACGCAGTCCTACACCTACTTCACATGGCGGACGAGCAAGGCCGAGCTGACCGAGTACCTGACCGAACTGACGCAGCAGGAGCCGAAGGAATACTACAGACCTAACTTTTTCGCCAACACGCCGGACATCAACCCCTATCATCTGCAGACGGGCGGGCGGCCAGCCTTCATCGCGCGCGCAACCCTGGCCGCAACCCTCTCCAGCGCCTACGGCATCTACAATGGCTTCGAGCTGTGCGAGGCCGCGGCCATCCCAGGCAAGGAGGAATATCTCAACTCCGAGAAGTACGAGATCAGGGCCTGGGACTGGGATCGACCGGGCAACATCCGCGCGCATATCACGCGGCTCAACCGCATCCGCCGCGACAACCCCGCGCTGCACCAGCTCGACAACCTGCGTTTCTACAATGCGTTCAATGACAACATCCTGCTCTACGGCAAGATGACCGAGGCCAAGGACAATGTCCTGTTGATCGCGGTCAACCTCGATCCGCACCACGCCCAGTCCTGCAGCTTCGAGGTGCCGCTGTGGGAGTTCGGGCTGCCGGACAACGCCGCGATGAATTCCGAGGAGTTGCTGAGCGGCGAGCGCATCCGCTGGCGCGGCAAGGTGCAGCACATGCACCTCGATCCGCAGGCAAACCCGTGCGCGATCTGGCGCCTGCTGCCGATGGAGGCGCAGCCATGAACCTGCCGCTGCAGCCGAGCGTTCAGGCGGACCGCCAGCTCGAGGTGTCGACCCGCAGCAACCCGCTGTGGTTCAAGAGCGCGCTGGTCTACGAGGCGCACGTCAAGGCGTTCCACGATTCCACCAATGACGGTATCGGCGACTTCGAAGGCATGCGGCGCAAGCTGGACTACCTCCAGGACCTCGGCATCACCGCGCTTTGGCTGCTGCCCTTCTACCCTTCGCCGCTCAGGGACGACGGCTACGACATCGCGAAATACCGCGGCATCCACCCGTTCTACGGCACGATGCGCGACTTCCGGCGCCTGGTGCGCGGCTGCCACGATCGCGGCATCCGCGTCATCACGGAGCTGGTCATCAACCACACCTCCGACCAGCACCGCTGGTTCCAGCGCGCGCGGCGCGCCAAGCCGGGTTCGGCCGCGCGCGACTTCTATGTGTGGAGCGATACCGACCAGAAATACAAGGACTGCCGCATCATCTTCACCGACACGGAGAAATCGAACTGGACCTGGGACGAAGTGGCGCAGGCCTATTACTGGCACCGCTTCTATTCGCACCAGCCGGACCTCAACTTCGACAATCCCCGGCTGATCGAGGAGATCATCCGGGTCATGCGATTCTGGCTCGACACCGGGGTGGACGGCCTGCGGCTCGATGCCATCCCCTATCTCATCGAGCGCGAAGGCACCAACTGCGAGAACCTCGCCGAGACCCACGCGGTCATCAAGAAGATCCGCGCGGAGATCGACGCCAAGTATCCCGATCGCATGCTGCTGGCCGAGGCCAACCAGTGGCCGGAAGACGTCTCCGCCTATTTCGGGGCCGGCGACGAATGCCACATGTGCTTCCACTTCCCGCTGATGCCGCGCATCTACATGGCGATTGCGCAGGAGGACCGGCACCCGATAACCGACATCATGCGCCAGACGCCGGACATCCCCGGAAATTGCCAGTGGGCGATCTTCCTGCGCAATCACGACGAGCTGACGCTGGAGATGGTGACCGACCGGGAGCGCGACTACCTCTGGAGCTTCTACGCGACCGACCCGCGCATGCGGATCAATCTCGGCATCCGCCGCCGCCTCGCCCCACTGCTCGGCAACGACCGGCAGAAGATCGAGCTGCTCAACAGCCTGCTGTTCTCGATGCCCGGCACACCGGTCATCTATTACGGCGACGAGATCGGGATGGGCGATAACGTCTATCTCGGCGACCGCGACGGCGTGCGCACCCCGATGCAATGGTCCTCGGACCGCAACGGCGGCTTCTCCGCCTGCGACCCGCAGCGCCTCTACCTGCCGCCGATCATGGACCCGATCTACGGCTACAGCACGGTCAACGTGGAGGCGCAGGCGCGCTCCTCCTCCAGCCTGCTCAACTGGATGAAGCGCCTGATCGCGGTCTGCAAGCAGCACAGTGCATTCGGTCTCGGGACGCTGAAGTTCCTCTACCCCGGCAACCGCAAGGTGCTGGCTTATCTCAGGGAGCACGAGCAGGACGCGCTGCTGTGCGTCGCAAACCTGTCGCGGGCGGCGCAGGCCGTGGAGCTGGACCTCTCCCGCTTCAAAGGCCGCGTCCCCGTCGAGTTGCTGGGCCGCACGCCATTCCCGCCGATCGGCGACCTGCCTTATCTGCTGACCCTGCCCGGTTATGGGTTCTACTGGTTCGTGCTGCCGGAGAAGGCCGACGCGCCGCGCTGGCACGACGTGATGCCGGAGCCGATGCCGGAATTCACCACCCTGGTGATGCGCGAAGGCTGGAACAGCCTGACCAGCGGCCGCGAGGCGCAGGAACTGGCGAACACCGTGCTGCCCGGCTTCATTTCGAAGCAGCGCTGGTTCGCAGCCAAGGGCGAGCGCATCGAACGCGCGCACATGACCGTCCTCGGCACCCTTGGTCATCGCCAGCGCGGCGACTACCTGCTGGTGATGGTGACCCTCGATCTGCCCGACCGCAAGGAGAAGCAGCACTACTTCCTGCCGCTCGACACATCGTGGGACGAGGCGGCCGGCACGCCGAACTGGCCGCTGACTCCGTTCACGCTGGCCAGGGCCCGGCGCGGCTCCAAGGTGGGCGCCATCTACGATGCGTTCACCTCGGAGCACTTTGTGCCGGCGCTGATCGACGCCATGCGGCGCGGCCTGGAGCTGTCCGGCCCCGACGGGACCACGCGGTTCGCTTCGACCGAGGCCTTGGCGCCGATCGATTTCGGCGATGCACCCGATATCCGGCGCATGGGCGTGGAGCAGAGCAACAGCTCCGTCATCATCGGGGACCAGGCCGTGCTGAAGATTTTCCGGCGCCTGGCAGAGGGAGAGCACCCTGAACTTGACATCGCGCGCTTCCTGACCCAGGTCGCGCGTTTCCAGAACACCCCGCCCCTCCTCGGCACCGTGGAGCAGATCGCCAAGGACGGCACGCGCCACGCCCTGGCGATCATGAGCGCCTTCGTCCGCAACCAGGGCGATGGCTGGGTCTACACCACGGAGTATCTGGACCGCATCTTCGACGAGGTGCGGCTGGTGGAGGCAGCGGATACCGTGGCCCCGGAAGAGCGGCACGCCACCTATCTCGGCCAGATCGCCACGCTCGGCCAGCGCACCGCCGAGCTGCACCGCGCCTTGGCCGGCGACCAGGATGATCCGAACTTCAAGCCGGAACCGATCGCGGCCGCGGACCTGGCCGCGTGGACCGCCAGCGCCAAGAACCTGGCCCAGACGGCCTTCGCGCTGCTCGACAAGGCGCGGGCAAGTGCCGGAGAGCCCCTGATCGCGCCGATCGAAGGCCTCCTGGCGCGCAAGAGCGAGTGCCTGAAGGCCCTGGACAAGCTCGGCAAGGGTCCGATCGCCGCGAGCAAGACGCGGATTCACGGCGACTACCACCTCGGCCAGGTTCTGGTGGCGAAGAACGACTTCTACATCATCGACTTCGAGGGCGAGCCGGCACGGACGCTCCAGGAGCGGCGCGAAAAGATGTCGCCGTTCAAGGATGTGGCGGGCATGCTGCGGTCCTTCGAATATGCCGAGTGGGCCGCCCTGTTCGCCATCGCGGAGCACGAGGCGGACTCGGTCGGCAAGCTGCTGCCGTTCGCAGCGGCTTGGCGGAAATGCGCGCAGGCGGCGTTCCTGAAGGGCTATTTCGACGCCATCGGCGACTGCCCGAGCTGCCCAAGGGAGCGATCGGGGATGCAGCGCCTGCTCAGCCTGTTCACGCTCGAAAAGGCGCTGTACGAGATCTGCTACGAGGCCAGCAACCGGCCCGGCTGGCTGCGCATTCCGATAACCGGCCTCCAGACCGTGCTCGACGCCTTGAAGCAAAACAGCGGAAGCGGCGATGGCGCCACGCAATAGAAGCCAGGGTGCGCCGGAAACAGCGCCCGCCCGCGGCCCGCGCGCTGCCGGCGAGCGGGACCAGCACCGCCAGGCCAGCGCGCTCGCCAACGGCGAGTGCGGCGACCCGTTCTCGGTGCTCGGGCTGCACACCGAGAAGCCGGACCGGATCGTGGTGCGCTGCTACCACCCGGGCGCGAGCCGCGCCTGGGCGATCCGCCGCGACGGCACCGAAATCGCGGAACTGGAGCAGAAGCACGAACCGGGCTTCTTTGCCGGTGCGATACCGGAGCGGACCGACTATCGCCTGCGCCTGACATTGCCCACCCGAGAGATCGAGATCGAAGACCCCTATCGCTTCCCGTCGGTGCTCGGCGATCTCGACATGCACCTGTTGGCCGAGGGCACCCACCTCAGGCTGTACGAGCGGCTGGGCGCGCACTTGATCGAGCTTGAGGGGATGAAGGGCGTCAGCTTCGCCGTGTGGGCGCCCAACGCGCGGCGGGTCAGCGTGGTGGGCGGCTTCAACGACTGGGACGGCAGGCGCCACCCTATGCGCAAGCGCCTGGAGGCCGGCGTATGGGAGCTGTTCATTCCCGGCCTGGAAGCCGGCGAAATCTATAAGTACGAGATCAAGGGCGCGGACGGCAGGCTGCTGCCGCTCAAGGCCGATCCGCTATCCTTCCAGTCGGAGCGGCCGCCGCGCACCGCGTCCATCGTGCATGGCGCACGGAAGCACGAATGGAACGACACCGTGTGGATGGCCAGCCGGGAAGCGGCCAACGCGCGCTCGGCACCGATCTCGATCTACGAGTGCCATCTCGGCTCGTGGGCACGCGTGCCCGAAGAAGGCAACCGCTATCTCACCTATGGCGAACTCGCAGACCGGCTGGTGCCGTACGTGAAGCAGATGGGCTTCACGCATCTCGAGCTGCTGCCGATCAGCGAATACCCGTTCGACGGATCGTGGGGCTACCAACCGATCGCGCTCTATGCGCCGACCAGCAGGCACGGCACGCCGGCGGAGTTCGCACGCTTTGTCGACCGCTGCCACGCCGAAGGCATCGGCGTGCTGCTCGATTGGGTCCCCGGGCATTTTCCGAGCGACGCGCACGGCCTCGTCTATTTTGACGGCACGCACCTCTACGAGCATTCCGACCCGCGCCTCGGCATGCACCAGGACTGGAACACGCTGATCTACAATTATGGCCGGCACGAGGTCACGAACTACCTGCTGGCCAATGCGCTGTTCTGGCTGGAGCGCTACCACATCGACGGGCTGCGCGTGGATGCGGTGGCGTCCATGCTCTATCTCGATTACAGCCGCAAACCCGGGCAGTGGGTCCCGAACCGCTTCGGCGGCAACGAGAACCTGGAGGCGACCGCGTTCCTGCGGCGGCTGAACGAGCTGACCTATGCCCACAATCCGGGCGCCGTCACCGTCGCCGAGGAATCGACCGCGTGGCCGGCGGTCTCGCGCCCCACCTATGTCGGCGGACTGGGATTCGGCTACAAGTGGAACATGGGGTGGATGCACGACACGCTGCGCTACATCAGCAAGGAGCCGGTGCATCGGCCGTGGCATCACAACGACCTCAGCTTCGGCCTGCTCTATGCCTTCAGCGAGAACTTCGTCCTGCCGATCAGCCACGACGAGGTCGTGCACGGCAAGGGCTCGCTGATCGGCCGCATGCCGGGCGACCGCTGGCAGCGCTTCGCCAACCTGCGCGCCTATCTGGGATTCATGTTCACCCATCCCGGCAAGAAGCTGCTGTTCATGGGCTGCGAGTTCGCGCAGGAGCGCGAGTGGAACCATGATGCCGGATTGGACTGGCACCTGCTTGGTGAGGCCAACCATGGCGGCATTCAGTCGCTGGTGCGCGACCTCAATGCCGCCTATCGCAGCCTGCCGGCGCTGCACCAGCTTGATTGCGAGCCGCAAGGGTTCGAGTGGATCGATGCGTCCGATCACGAGCGCAGCGTCATCGCGTTCCTGCGGCGCGGGCGCGATCCAGGCCAGCTTGCCATCGTCGTCTGCAACTTCACGCCTCTGCCACACGCGGGATATCGCATCGGCGTCCCGATGCCCGGCTTCTATGTGGAGCGCATAAACACCGATTCCGCCTTTTACGGCGGCAGCAATGTCGGGAACGGCGGCGGCATGGCGGCAGAATCCCTTCCATGGCATGGCCGGCCGCATTCCATCGAACTGACGCTGCCGCCGCTTGCGACCTTGATCCTGGAGCGGAAAGGCGGCTGATGCGCAGCTCCGAGCCCGGCCAACTCGCGCTGAAGGCGCGGATGCAGCGCGGGGCCGCGGCCAGGCAGGCCGCATTGTCGGTGCCACTGCCGCGGGCGTCGCGTTCGCGCGTCTGGCCTGGGCAACCCTATCCTCTGGGTGCGACGTGGGATGGCAAGGGCGTCAATTTCGCTTTGTTTTCCGCGCACGCGGAGCGGGTCGAACTCTGCCTGTTCGATGCGGCCGGCGTGCGCGAAATCGATCGCGTGGCGCTGCCGGAATATACCGATGAGGTGTGGCACGGCTATCTGCCGGATGCGCGGCCCGGCACGCTCTATGGCTTCCGGGTATACGGACCCTATGACCCGAAGGCGGGCCATCGCTTCAATCCCAACAAGCTGCTGCTCGATCCCTATGCCCGCGCGTTCTACGGCAGGTTCCTGCAGACCGAGGCGATCTTCGGCTACCGGGTCGGCTCGGCGCGCGAGGACCTGTCGTTCGACCGCCGCGACAGCGCGCGCGCCATGCCCAAATGTCGCGTGGTCGATGGCAGCTTCCAATGGGGCGCGGACCGGCCGCCGGCGATTCCCTGGTCAAGGAGCGTCATCTACGAGATGAATGTCCGCGGCTTCACGATGCTGCGCGAGGATCTGCCGCAGCCGTTGCGCGGCACCTGCGCCGGGCTCGGCAGCCAACCCGTCATCGACTATCTGCGATCGCTCGGGATCACCGCGGTCGAGCTTCTGCCCGTCCAGGCCCGGTTCCACGAGCCGAGCCTGCTCCAGCACAAGCTGAAGAACTATTGGGGCTACAACACGATCGGATTCTTCGCGCCCGAGCCGCAGTTGCTGTCGACCGGCCTGACGGCGGAAATCAAGACCATGATCCGACAGCTCCACGATGCGGGAATCGAGGTCATCCTGGACGTCGTCTACAACCACACCGCGGAGGGCAGCCAGCTCGGCCCCACCCTGTGCTTCCGCGGTATCGACAACGCCTCGTACTACCGCCTCCTGCCCGACGACCCGCGGCACTACATCAACGATACCGGAACCGGCAACACGCTCAACCTGTCGCATCCGCGCGTGGTGCAGATGGTGCTCGATTCCCTCACCTACTGGGTGGAGCAGATGCATGTCGACGGCTTCCGGTTCGACCTCGCTGTCACCGTGGGGCGGGAGGATCACGGTTTCGATCCAGGCGGCGGGTTCTTCGATGCGCTGCGGCAGGCCCCCGCGTTGCAGCATGTGAAGCTGATCGCCGAACCCTGGGATGTCGGACCCGGCGGATACCAGCTCGGTCATTTCCCGCCCGGCTGGGCGGAATGGAACGACCGCTACCGCGACGCGGTGCGGCGCTACTGGCGCGGCGATGAAAGGATGCTCCCGGAGCTTGCCGCGCGCCTCGCCGCCTCGGCCGACCTGTTCGACCATCGCGGCCGCCGGCCGTGGGCCAGCATCAACTTCGTCACCGCGCATGACGGCTTCACGCTGAACGACCTGGTCTCGTACAACGAGAAGCACAACGAGGCGAACCAGGAGAACAACCAGGACGGCCATTCCGAGAACCTGAGCTTCAACTTCGGAACCGAAGGCCCGACGGATGATCCCGCCGTCATCGCCCAGCGCCAGCAGCAGAAGCGCAATTTCCTGGCTACCCTGCTGCTGTCGCTGGGGACGCCGATGCTGCTGGCCGGCGACGAGATCGGCCACTCGCAGGGCGGCAACAGCAACGCCTATTGCCAGGACAACGAGACCACCTGGATCGATTGGCGCTCGCGCTCGATCGAGGATGAGGCGCTGCTCGCCTTCACCCAGCGGCTGGTGGCGTTGCGCGCGGCCCATCCGGTGCTCCGCCGCATGCGCTTCCTGCACGGCACGAAGAGCTGCCCGCGCGGCATCAAGGACATCACCTGGTTCGCGCCGCAGGGCAACGAGAAGACGCCCGAGCAGTGGATGGACCCGTTGGCGCGCTGCTTCGGCGTGCTGCTGAACGGGCGTGCCGGTCCGGCGGTCGGCGCCGACGGGCTGCCGGTCGAGGATGACCTGCTGTTCATCATCCTCAACGCGCACCATGACGTGGTCGACTGCACGCTGCCGACCCTGCCGGTCGAGGCGCAATGGCTGCGGCTGCTGGACACGTCGCGTCCGGACGATGCCGAGAGGGCGGATACCCTTTCCATGGGAGCGATCTTGCCGGTCAACGGCCGCTCGCTCGTCCTGCTGTCGATCCCGGCGCAAGGCGAGCGATGACCGGTTTCGCTCATGCGATGCCGTTCGGCGCAGCGCTCCAGCCCGATGGGAAGGTCCGCTTCCGCCTGTGGGCGCCAGCCCAGCAGAGCGTGTCGCTGGTGCTTCCGGATCGCGAGGAGCTGCCGCTGGAGCCGAAGGAAGACGGCTGGTTCGAGCTGGTGACGGACGCGGCCGGCGCCGACAGCCGCTATAGCTATCGGCTGTCCGACGGAATGTCGGTGCCAGATCCCGCCTCGCGCCGGCAGGCCGAGGACGTGCATGGCCCGAGCATGGTGGTCGATCCGCATGCCCATGACTGGCGCACGCGGCAATGGCGCGGCCGGCCGTGGCATGAGGCCGTACTCTACGAACTCCATGTCGGGGCCTTCAGCGATGGCGGCGACTTCGACGGCGTGCAACGCAAGCTGGACCGGCTCGAGCGGCTGGGCGCCACGGCGATCGAGCTGATGCCGGTTGCGGATTTCGCGGGTGCGCGCAACTGGGGCTATGACGGCGTCTTGCCGTTCGCGCCGGCCCGGGCCTACGGCGCACCCGACGCGCTGAAGGCGCTCATCGACGCGGCGCACGAGCGCGGGCTGATGATGTTCCTGGACGTGGTCTACAACCACTTCGGACCGGACGGGAACTACCTCGCCCGCTATGCGCCGCAATACTTCACCGATCGCCATCGGACGCCATGGGGGGCCGCGATCGACTTCTCGCAGCCCGTCGTGCGCGAGTTCTTCATCCACAATGCGCTCTATTGGCTCGAGGAGTTCCGCTTCGACGGCCTGCGGCTGGACGCGGTCCACGCCATTCGCGACGACAGTCCGACCCACATCCTGACCGAGCTCGCGCAGAGAGTGCGCGCCGGCTGCGGTGCCGATCGGCACGTCCATCTGGTGCTGGAGAATGACGCGAACCAGGTCCAGTTCCTGCAGCGCTCCTCGGGACCGCAATACAATGCGCAATGGAACGACGATTTCCATCATGCCGCCCATGTCGTCCTGACACGGGAATCCGAAGGCTACTACGTCGACTACCAGCGGGATCCGCTCAGGGCCCTGGGGCGCGCGCTGGCGCAGGGCTTCGTGTTCCAGGGCGAGACATCCGTCCACCGCGACGGGGCGCCGCGCGGCGAGCCGACGAAAGACCTGCCGCTGGATGCCTTCGTCGCCTTCCTGCAGAATCACGACCAGGTCGGCAATCGCGCCTTCGGCGAACGTCTGGCCCAGCTCGTGCGGCCCGAGCTGCTGAAGGCGGCCGCCAGCATCCTGCTGCTTTGCCCTCAGGTGCCGCTGCTGTTCATGGGCGAGGAATGGGCGTCCTCCAGGCCGTTCCAGTTCTTCTGCGATTTCGACGGTGCGCTGGCCGAGGCGGTGCGCGACGGGCGACGGCGCGAGTTCGCCAGGTTCCCGGCCTTCGCCGATCCCGGCGTCCGCGACCGGATCCCCGACCCAAACGATCCGGCGACCTTCGAGCGTTCGAAGCTGGACTGGGTGGAGGCGGACCAGAACGCGCATGCCGAGCATGCGCTGTTCTGCCGCGAGCTGCTGGAGGTGCGCCGGCAGGCAATCGTGCCCCGGCTGGACCGGGCACGTGTGGCGGATATCGGCTACGCCGTCACGAACGAGGGGCTGTTGCATGTGTCCTGGCGGTTGGCGGACGACGCGCAACTCCTGCTGGCCGCGAATCTGCGGAGCGATTCGGCCGAGCCGCCCGCGGCCGTTCCGACCGGGACGCTGCTCCACAGCACGCATCCTCACGTCGCGGATGACGCGGTGAAGCCCGGCTGGTTCGTCGCATGGTATCTTGCCGGCCCGGAGGCGGCGCCGTGAGCGAGCCCGGCTCGCTCGACCAGCTTTGCGAGGCGCTCGGCATCTTGCCGCGATATCGGGATCATACTGGCGCCGTTCGGCAGGTTCCGGAGGCGACGCTGCGTGCGCTGCTGGATCGCCTGGGCGGCACCACACCTACGGGCATCCTCCCGCCGGTGGTCGTGCATCGCCTGGGGCGCGGCGCGATCGTGGTGCCTCTCCATCGCCAAGGCGGGCCGCTCCGCTGGGCGTTGAGGGGGGACGACGGCAGCGAGCGAACCGGAAGCCTCGATGTCGCGTCCGACCGGATCGTGATCGAAGATACGATCGCGCCGGGCGACTACGTCCTGACGCTCTCCTGCGATGGGACCGTCGCGACGGCCTGCCCGCTGATCGTGGCGCCCGCGCAGGCATTCCTGCCGCCGCTGCTGCGGGACGGCGGGCGGTTGTGGGGGATCGCGACGCAGCTGTTCGCACTGCGCTCGGGGCGCAACTGGGGCATCGGCGATTTCACCGATCTCGCCGATCTTGCCGAGCGCGCGGCGGCGAACGGTGCCGCGCTGATCGGCCTGACGCCGTTGCACGCGCTTTTCCCCGACCAGGCCGACCGGTGCAGCCCCTATTCGCCCAACAGCCGCTCGTTCCTCAACGTGCTCTACATCGATCCGGAGGCGATGCCCGAGTTCGCGGCCTGCGAGGCCGCCCGGGCGCTGCGCAATGAGGCGGCGTTCGCCGGCACGCTGGAACGCCTGCGATCCACGCCGCTGGTGGACTACGCGGGAGTCGCGACGTGCAAGATGCGTGCGCTCGAGATGCTCTACTGGCATTTCCGCGACCGGCATCTCGCACACTTGGACGAACATGCGGGCGAGTTCCACAGCTTCCAAGCGGCCGGCGGCCGGCGCCTGCGCCAGTTCGCGGTCTTCGAGGCGCTCCGCACGCAGTTCCCCGGATCGTGGCATGATTGGCCGGAGCCATACCGCGATCCCGCCAGTGCCGAGGTCGCCGCATTCGCCGAGCGCAACGCGGACCGCGTCACCTATTGCGAATATCTGCAGTGGCACGCACATCGCCAGTTGCGGCAATGCCAGCAGCGGGCGCGCGATGCGGGCATGCCGATCGGGATTTATCTCGATATCGCCGTCGGGGTCGATCGCGACTCGGCCGAGGCCTGGTGGTTGCAGGATTATCTGGTGGACGGCTGGAGCATCGGCGCGCCGCCCGACAACTGGAACCTCAAGGGCCAGAGCTGGGGTACGCCGCCGCCCAACGCGATCCGTATGCGCGAGACCGCCTACGCCGCCCTGCGCGAATGCCTGCATGCGAACATGAGCGCGGCGGGCGCCGTCCGGATCGATCACATCCTCGGCCTCATGCGCCTGTTCTGGGTGCCGCAAGGGTCCGATGCGGCCGACGGCGCCTACGTACGCTACCCATTCGAGGATCTCCTCGCCATCGTCAGCCTGGAAAGCCAGGCGCGTCGCTGCCTTGTGGTCGGCGAGGATCTCGGCACCGTTCCCGACGGCCTGCGCGAAGCGCTGGCGGACGCGGGCATCCTCTCCTACCGGTTGCTCTATTTCGAGCAGGAGGCCAACAGCGGATTCCGCAAGCCGAAAGACTGGCTGCGGCAGGCTCTGGTCGCACCTTCGACCCACGATCTGCCGACCTTGCCGGCGTTCTGGAGCGGGGCCGACCTGGAACTCAGATCGCGGCTGGACCTCTATCCTTCGGAAGAGATCGCCGCATCCGAGCGCCAGCGGCGGGTTGTCGATCGCGAAAACCTGGTTGCGGCCCTGGCTGCCCAGGGCCTGTCGGCGGACTTGGCCGAAACCGTGCCGACCGAATCGATCTATCGCTTTCTGGCACGTACGCCATGCCACCTGCTGATGGTGCAGCCGGAAGACCCGCTGGGACTCGTGGACCCGCAGAACGTGCCGGGCACGACCGGCGAATATCCGAACTGGCGGCGGAAGCTGCCCTTGGACGTCGGGGACTTGTTCGCCGATGCCGGGGTCGCACGCGTGGCGAAGGCAATCAATGCGGAAGGCCGGCGCGCCCCGCGGCGCGTGCGGGAGTCGGCCGGCACACCGGATGTTCCGACCTCCACCTACCGATTGCAATTCAGCAAGGATTTCACCTTTGCCGATGCCACCCGGCTCATCCCCTACCTCAAGGAACTGGGCATCAGCCATGTCTATGCCTCGTCCTATCTGAAGGCACGGCCTGGCAGCGCGCATGGCTACGACATCATCGACCACAACGAGATCAATCCGGAGATCGGAACCTGGGAGGAATTCGAGGAGTTCTGCGATGCGCTGCGCCGGGACGGCATGGGACAGATCCTCGATTTCATTCCGAACCATATGGGCATCGGCCATGCCGACAACAGATTCTGGCTCGACGTGCTGGAATGGGGCCGCGCCTCGGCCTATGCCGGCTTCTTCGACATCAACTGGCGCCCCCGCCAGGCCAACCTGCGGGACAAGGTGCTGGTTCCCATGCTCGGCGACCAGTATGGCAACGTCCTGGAGCGCGGCGAACTGAAGCTGCGGTTCGAGCCGGCAACCGGCAGCTTCGCCGTCTGGTATTTCGACCATCGCTTTCCCATTCACCCCAAGTGCTACCACCTGATCCTCGGCGATATCGACCCCGACCTCAGGCGACTCGCGACCAGCATGACGGAAGTGAACGAGGCCGCGATGCGCAGCGTCGGCGAAAAGCTGCAGCAGGACCTGGCGCAGTTTGTCCAAGGCGATCCAAGCCGCTTCCAGATGGCTCGTGCCTGCGCGGAGCGCTTCAATGGCCAGCCGGGAAGTCCGGAGAGCTTCCAGCCGCTGCACGAGCTGCTGGAGCAGCAGGCGTACCGCCTCGCCTTCTGGCGCGTCGCCGCCGACGAGATCAACTATCGCCGCTTCTTCGATATCAACGAGCTGGCGGGAATCCGGATGGAGAATCCGGAGGTGTTCGCGCAGACTCACAGGCTGGTGGGGCGGCTGATCGGCGAAGGGAAGCTCCAGGGGTTGCGGCTCGATCATATCGACGGGTTGCTGGACCCCGGCGGCTATCTTGCGCAGCTGCGGGACTTCGCGGCGGAGCGGAGCCGCGGCGTCTACATTGTGGTGGAGAAGATCCTCGCTCGGCACGAGCGGCTCCGCGCGGACTGGCCGATCGCCGGCGCCACCGGCTACGACTTCATCAACCTGGTCAACGGCGTGTTCGTGGATCCGGACGGCAAACAGGCCTTGGATCGCACCTATCGCCGCTTCCTCGACCGTTCGGCTGACTTCGACGAGATCCTCTATGCCTGCAAGCTGCAGGTGATGGACACGATGCTGGCCAGCGAGCTGAACCGCCTGGCTGCCGCCCTGGATGCCCTGTCGGAACGCCACTGGAGCACGCGCGACTACACCGAGGAGCGCCTGCGCGCCGCGCTCCGCGAAGTCGTCGCCTGCTTCCCGGTCTACCGCACCTATGTCACGGCCGGTAGCGTGACGCCGGAAGACCGCCGCGACATCGACTGGGCAATCGGCCATGCGCGCCGGAGCTATGCGGGACAGGATCCCGAGATCCTGGACTTCGTGCGCGCGGCCCTCACCATCGATCTTGCGGGCTGGAATGCCGCTTTCGACCGCGACGAGGTGTTGAGCTTCGCCATGCGGTTCCAGCAATATACCGGGCCGGTGATGGCAAAGGCGATGGAGGATACCTGCTTCTACCGCTACAACCGCCTGCTCTCGCTGAACGAAGTGGGCGGTGATCCCCGGCAGGTCGGCGTGACGGTTTCCGCTTTCCACCACCTGATGCAGGAACGCGCGAAGAGCTGGCCTCATGCGCTGTCGCCCCTGGCCACGCACGACACCAAGCGCGGCGCCGATCTGCGTGCGCGCCTCGACGTGCTTTCGGAGGTGGCGCCGGACTGGAACCAGCGGGTGCGCCGATGGGCCAGCCTCAACCGGTACAAGCGCGGCAAAGTCGCCGGCGCCGCTGCGCCCTCGCCCAACGACGAGTATGCCATCTACCAGAGCCTGCTGGGCGCCTGGCCGGCCGAGCTTTCGCCGGGCAATATCGCCCTCGACGCATTCCGGCAGCGCTTGCAGGACGCCGTCCTGAAATCGATCCGAGAGGCGAAGCGGCGGACCAGCTGGAGCAACCCTAACGAAGCCTACGAATCCGCGTGCCTGCGCTTCGTCGAACGCCTGCTGGCGGCCGATCGGCCAAACCCGTTCCTCGACGATTTCCTTGGTTTCCAGGGCCGGATTGCGCGCCTCGGCATGCTGAACAGCCTCAGCCAGGTCGTCCTTGCCATCGCCGCGCCAGGCGTCCCTGACATCTATCAGGGCGGCGCAATGTGGGACCTCAACATGGTCGATCCCGACAATCGGAGGCCCGTCGATTTCCACCGGCGCCAGCGCATGCTGAACGAGATCATGCAAACGAATGGCGGGCGGCGGCGGCGCATCCGCGAATGGCTCGCCGCATGGCCGGACGGCCGCATCAAGCTGGCCGTCGTCCGCGCCCTGCTCCGCTGTCGCCGCGAGCATTCTGATCTGTTCGCGCGCGGCAGCTACGAGCCGGTCGGCCTCGAGGGGCCGCTATCGCAGCACGTCATTGGATTCACCCGGCGCGAGGACGGCCAAATCTGCGTCGCGGTCGCAGGCCGCATGTTCGCGCGATTGCTGGAAGATGACGCGGACTACAGGAGTGGCGTGTGGGGCGATGCCCGGCTCGATCTGCACGATGCGCCGAAATCGCTCACGAATGTCCTGACCGGCGAGGCCGTTGCCACGGACGCCGGCCTGCAACTCGGCGAAGTCCTGGCCGATCTGCCGGCGGCGCTGCTGATCGGTCAGTCCTGATCGCGCGCGATCGTCCTGGTGCCCCAGACCTGCCGGGAATAGTCCAGAATCGCGCGATCGCTGGAGAACGCGCCCATGCTGGCGACGTTGAGAATCGCGCGCCGGGTCCATTCCATCCGGTCCGGATAGAGCCTGTCCACCGCATCCTGGGCATCGAGATAGGACCGGAAATCCGCCAGCACGCAATATTGCTCGCCGCGCCTGGTCAGGCTCTGGACCACCGGGTGGAACAGGTCGCGCTGATCCGGCGAGAAGACGCCGCTTGCCAACTGGCCCAGGATCTCCTGCAGGTCCGAATCGTGATTCACATACTGCATCGGGTCGTAGCCATGTTCCTTCATCCGGGCCACGTCCGGCGTCTCAAGCCCGAACGCGAAGAAATTCTCCGACCCGGCCGCATCGCGGATCTCGATGTTGGCGCCGTCCAGCGTGCCGATGGTCAGGGCGCCGTTCAGGGCCATCTTCATGTTGCCGGTGCCCGAGGCCTCGGTGCCGGCGGTCGATATCTGCTCCGAGAGGTCGGCGGCGGGGATGATCCGCTCCGCCAGGGTGACGCCGTAGTTGGGGAGGAACAGAACCTTCAAGCGGTCGCCGACCATGGGATCGCCGTTCACCGCGCGCGCCACATCGTTGATCAGTTTGATGACCAGCTTCGCCATCGCGTAGCCGGGCGCGGCCTTGCCCGCGAAGATGATCGTCCGCGGCTGATGCGGGGCGGCGGGGTCGCGCCGGATGCGGTTGTAGAGCGTGATCGCATGCAGCAGCTTCAGGACCTGCCGCTTGTATTCGTGGATGCGCTTGATCTGCACATCGAACAGCGAGCGCGGATCGACGCCGATGCCGGCCGCGTCGAGGATGTAGTTCGCGAGGCGCGCCTTGTTGACCTCCTTGGCGGCGCGGAAACGCGCCTGGAAATCGGAATCGCCGGCCAGCGGGGCAAGGTGCTGCAGGCGGCCGAGATCGCGCATCCAGCCCTCGCCGATGCACGATGCGACCAGCCTGCTCAGGCTTGGGTTGATCTGCGCCAGCCAGCGGCGCGGGGCGATCCCATTGGTGATGTTGACGATCCGCCGAGGCAGCAGGCGGTCGAAGTCAGCGAACACGGTCTGCCGCATGAGGGCGGTGTGGATCTTCGAGACGCCGTTGACGGCATGGCTGCCGACGAAGGCCAGGTGCGCCATGCGGACCCGCCGCTCGCCCTGCTCGTCGATGAAGGATACGCGGCGCAGCAGCTCGACATCGCCCGGATGGCGCGCCGCAACCTCCGCCAGGAACAGCTCGTTGATCCGGTAGATGATCTGCAGATGGCGCGGCAGCATGCGCTCGAAGAATTGCAGCGGCCAGGTCTCCAGCGCCTCCGGCATCAATGTGTGGTTGGTGTAGGAGATCGTGCGCCGGGTGATGTCCCAGGCATGGCTCCAGTCCAGGCCGTTCTCATCCACCAGCAGCCGCATGAGTTCGGCGACCGAGATGGCGGGATGCGTGTCGTTGATCTGCACCGCGATGAAATCCGGCAGATCGTCGATCCGGCGCTTCTGCCGCTTCATGCGCGCCAGGATGTCCTGGAGCGACGCGCTGACGAAGAAATACTGCTGCTTGAACCGCAGTTCGCGGCCGGCCGGCGTGCCGTCGTGCGGGTAGAGCACGCGCGTCAGGCTCTCCCAATGCGCCTTTTCGCCGACCGCGCCGAGATGGTCCCCTTCGTTGAAGCGCCGCAGGTCGAGCTCGCGCCGCGCGCGCGCCGACCACAGGCGCAGGGTGTTCACCGTGTCGGACTTGTAGCCGGGCACCGGCACGTCGAACGCCGTCGCCAGGACGCTGGTTGCATCGATCCACCGGTTGCCGTCCACGCGGCCATGGAACCTCACGGGATAGGTCAGGTCGGGACGCGGGAATTCCCAGGGGCCGCCGAACCTCAGCCACGGCTCGGGCTCCTCGCTCTGCCAGCCCTGCTCGATGCGCTGGGCGAACATGCCGAACTCGTAGCGGATGCCATAGCCATAGGCCGGCACACCGACGGCGGCTGTGCTGTCGAGCAGGCAGGCCGCCAAGCGTCCCAACCCGCCATTGCCAAGACCGGCGTCCGGCTCCTGCTCGGCGACCTCTTCGATGCTGCAGCCGACTTCCGCCAGCGATTCGCTGCAGACCTCGTGGATGCCGAGGCTGCGCAGCGTATCCATCAGCAGCCGGCCGATCAGGAACTCCATGGAGAAATAGCAGGCTTCCTTGGCGCCCTGCTTTTCCTTGTTCCGGCGCGCATTGGCCCAGCGCTCCAGCAACAGGCTGCGCGCAAAGGCCGCCGTGGCATAGAGCCAGTCCCGCGGCTCGGCCGCCTCGGGCTCGATTCCGGTCGCCTGCAGCAGATGCCGCTCAAGCGACCGGCGGACCGTGGGCTTGTCGAGAATGACGGCCGAGTCGGTAAACATGCCTAGACCGGTTAGCACCGGAGCTACATCTGTCAAATGTTCAATGCCGTCCGGCATGCGATTCAAAATGCGCAATACTCAATATGAAGAGGCATCGTCTCATGGCTGCAACACTGCATGACCGCGCCGGGCGCCTCGCCCAGTCGCACTCAATTCAATACAGGAATATGGTTAAAATTTGGTGCCGCAGGATCAGCGCAGCAATCCGATAAGCCCTGCTAGCGCAATGGTTATTCCGCTTACGCCCTGGCCGCGCGGCTACGCCGTTGCTATGTCTTGCCCTTATTCGACGTTGGTCGGGGGCGTCTTTGACTGCTCCCTGGGGTAGTCTCATCATGGCTCAATCTAAGCCGACTGCTGCGGAGCAGCAGACAACCAAAAATCAAGGGAGGAGTGAGATGCGTGACTCGACAACTTCCAAGATATCCCGTCGGCGGCTGCTGACCGGAACTGCGGTTGCGGGCGCGACGGCCGCCGTGGCGGCGCCCTGGGTCCGCAACGCGGCGGCGGCCGACACGATCACCTGGAAGGTGCAGACATCATGGCCAGCCGGCGTAGGCTTGCAGACTTTCAAGGACTGGTGCGGAACCATCAAAGACAAGACCGGCGGCCAGCTCGAGTTCAAGCCGTTCGCGGCCAAGGAGCTGGTCGGCGATTTCGAGCTTCTGGATGGCGTCAAGAACGGCGTGCTCGAGGCGATGAACTCCTTTACGCTCTATTGGGCCGGCAAGTTGCCGGCGACGGCCTTCCTCAGCTCCTACACGCTCGGCCTGCGCTATCCGCACGAATGGGACACCTTCTTCTATTCGAAGGGCGGGCTTCAGGCGGCGCGCGAGGTGTTCGCCAAGCAAGGCCTCTACTATGTCAACCGCATCCATCACGGGGCGAACATCATCCATTCGAAGACGCCCATCCGATCGTTCGAGGACTTCAAGGACCTGAAGCTGCGCGTTCCCGGCGGCATGATCGCCGAGACCTTCGCCAAGGCCGGCGCCAAGACCACGCTGCTGCCGGGCGGCGAGGTCTTCTCGGCGCTGGAGAAAGGCACGATCGACGCCGCGGACTATACCGGTCCCGCCGTCAACTGGGCGCTCGGCTTCCAGCAGGTCACCAAATACATCTCGATGGGTCCGGAAGGGCTGATGTCGATCTACCAGCCGGTCGACCTGATGGACCTCGTGGTCAACATGAACGTCTGGAACAAGCTGCCTGACAACCTGAAGCGATTCGTCGAGGACGAGGTGCAGGTCTACTCGAACGTCCATTTCGGGGCAATCCAGAAGGCCGACATCGAGGCGTGGCCGAAGTTCAAGGACGCCGGCACCGAGGTGAACCGCCTGAGCCCGGAAGACGTCGAGAAGTTCCAGCAGGTGGCGGTGCCCATCTGGTTCGAATGGGCCAACAAGGATGCGGACGCCGCGCGCATCTTCAAGCTGCAGCTCGAGGTCATGGAAAGCCCGAGCGTTGGGTACGTGACGCCGGACATGTACAAAGGCCTCGAGATCAAGCTGTAACGCCGACCGCACCCGCCCCGACCGGGGCGGGTGCCTCTCTCCCAATCAAGCACGCGGGGCCAGATGCCATCGCTGACATTTGTACTGCCGCACTGGCTCTATTGGTCGGTCCTGGCGGTTTTTCCGCTGGTCGCCATCTATCTCGTCCGCCGGCAGGCAGGCCGGGCGGACGGGCGGCCCAACTATTTTCTCGCCTATCTGTTCCTGGTCACCGCCGGGCTGGTCGGGATGCATCGCTTCTACCTGAAGAACGCCTGGGGCTTCCTTTTCATCCCCGTCTTTCTCGCGATCATCTGGACCAATGGTCACGTCCGCGACGCGCGCGAAGGCGTCTCCCACACGCGGGCCGACTTCGAGTCCTCCGAACGCCAGGTCAATCGTGCCAAGGCCGACGTCGGCCGACAACAGGAGGGCGCGGAGGCGCGGCTGAAGCAGGCCGAGGGCGAGGCCGCCCAGGCCAACACCGGCTATCTTGCCGCACAGGCCGACAAGGCCCAGGCTGATCTCTACGCCCGGATCGCCGCGATTGTGCTCGGCCTGATGCTCCTGGGCGATGCGATCCTGCTGCCGGGACTGGTCCGCCGCGCGCGTGAACGGGAGACCTCGCCGCCCCCGGAATTGGCGGCCCACCCGATGGAGACGGCGGTCCCGGACAGCCGGGCCCCCGCCCCCAACGTGCCGGGCATCGGCTTCATCGACAACCTGTCGCGTGTCATCGGTGAGTTTACCGCCTACTGGGCCGTTCTGGCGGTGTTTGCCTACTACTACGAGGTCATCGGCCGCTTCGTCTTCAACTCGCCCACCAACTGGGTGCACGAGAGCATGTTCCTGATGTTCGGCATGCAGTACATGCTGGCCGGCGCCTACGCCTACCGCGACGAGACCCATGTGCGCGTCGACATCATCTACAACCAGTTCTCGGCGCGTGGCCGCGCCATCTGTGACCTCATCACGTCCGTCTTCTTCTTCCTTTTCACCGGCGTCATGGTGTGGAGCGGCTGGCGCTTCGCCAGCGATGCCGTAGCGCTCCGTGAAAGCTCCTTCACCGAGTGGGGCATCCAGTATTGGCCGGTGAAGCTCACCATCCCGATCGGCGCCGCGCTGCTGCTGCTGCAAGGCGTGTCCAGGCTGGTGCGCGACATCAGGGTCGTCGCGCGGAAGGGGGGCTGAGCCATGGGTCTCGACCTCCCGATTCTCTGGCTGAGTGTCCTGATGTTCGGCGGCCTCGGCGTGCTCCTCATGCTCGGCCTGCCGATGGCGTTCTGCACCGGCAGCCTCGCCATCCTGTTCCTGTTCCTGTTCGGCGACGTGGCGATGCTGAACATGCTGCCGGCGCGCGTCTTCCCGTTCATGACGGACTACCAGCTCTCCGCGGTGCCTCTGTTCATCTTCATGGCCGCGATCCTCGAAAAAGCCGGCGTGATCGAGGAACTGTTCGACGTGGTCTACAAATGGCTCGGCGGCATCAGGGGCGGCCTCGCCTCGGCGACCGTCATCTCATGCACCCTGCTCGCCGCCATGGTGGGCGTGGTGGGCGCGACCGAGGTCACCATGGGCATGATCGCGCTGCCCGCCATGCTGAAGCGGAAGTACGAGCCGAAGCTCGCCTGCGGCGCGCTGCTGGCGGGCGGAACGCTCGGAATCCTGATCCCGCCCTCGGTCATGGCGATCGTCTATGCGGTCGTCGCGCAGCAATCGCTGGGTGAACTGCTGGTCGGCTCGGTGTTCCCCGGCCTCCTGCTCTCCGGCATGTATGTCCTCTACGTGACGGTCCGCTGCTATATCAACCCCAGCCTTGGACCTGCGCTGCCGATCGAGGAGCGCGTCGATTTCGTCGAGAAGCTGCGGCTGCTGCGCCGCACCATCATGCCGATCCTGCTGATCCTGCTGGTGCTCGGCGTCATCTTCCTCGGCGTCGCGACGCCGGTGGAGGCAGCGGGAATCGGCACGTTCGGCGCGTTCATCGTCTGCGCCGCCCATCGGCGCCTGACCTGGGCGACCATCAACGAAGCCGGCATCGCCACCCTCAAGGCGACGGCCATGGTCATGTGGATCTTCTTCGGCGCCACCATGTTCGTCGGCTTCTTCATCCTCAAGGGCGGGCAGACCTTCGTCGCCGATTCGATCCTGGGCACCGGCCTGCCGCCGTATGGCGTGCTGGTCCTGATGATGGTGATCCTGTTCGTCCTCGGGATGTTCCTGGACTGGGTCGGGATCCTGCTGCTGACCGTCCCGATCTTCCTGCCGATCCTGATCGGCCTCGAGTTCCCCGGCGTGTTCGACCTGGAAGGCGTCGACCCCGCGGACGTGCCGCTCTGGTACGGCGTCATTTTCATGGTCAACATGCAGATGGCATTCCTCAGCCCGCCGTTCGGCTACTCGCTGTTCTACCTGAAGAGCGTCGCGCCGCCGCAGATCTCGATGGCCATGATCTTCCGCTCCGCGGTGCCGTTCCTCTGCCTGCAGGGAATCGGCGTCGCCCTATGCATCATCTTCCCGGAGATCGTGGTCTGGCTTCCGAAGGTGGTCTATAGCGGGCAGTGAGCCGGCGATGGGCCGATTGCTAGCGCATGAAACCGCGCCCCCACAGCCAGAGGGCGGCAATCAGCATGGAAATCAGCGTGATCGGCACCCCCGCTTTCGCATGATCGCGGAAGGACAGCTGCACCCCCTGCGCCGCGGCGCGCTCGGCAACGATCAGGTTCGCCAGGCTGCCGACCAGGAGCAGGTTGCCGGCCAGCGTCGACAGGATCGCGAGGCCGACCAGCGTGCCCTCCGGGATGCCGTGCCAGACCTTGAGGATCATCACCACCGCCGGCACGTTGCCGATGGTATTGCTGAGGATGAGCGCGAGCGGCGCGAGCAATGATACGCTGGTGGGCAGCAGATCGTTCGCCTCGAGCATGCGCACCGCCTGCTCCGCCAGCCCGGTCTGCGCGAAGGCGTCGTTGATGATGAACAGGCAGGCGAACAGGATCAGCAGCGGCAGATCGAGCTCGTCGAGGAGCTGCCGGGTGGGTAGCTTCCGGCTGACGATCAGGCAGGCCGCCACCAGCAGCGCCGAGATCTCGCGCGGCAGCGGCGTCGTGAACAGAACGAGCAGGACAACCAGCGCAACGCCGCACATTGCCGTCTGGCGGCGATCATAGGGCGGCAGGGCGGCCGGCGCCGCCACGGCCTCCTGTCGCAGGCTCGCGCGCCACGCCCATGCGATGCAGCCGAACGAGACCGCGAGGCCGAGCGCCGACGGCACGATCGCGGCTGCAAAATACGACCAGAAGCCGAGCCCTCCGACCTGCCCGATCATGATGTTCTGCGGGTTGCCGATCAGCGTCGCGGCGGAGCCGGCATTGCTGGCGGCGGCAAGGCCGAACAGGAACGGCCGCGCATCCAGCTTGCGCGCGTTGAGGCCCGCGCACAGCAGCGGCGTCATCGCGAACACCACGATGTCGTTGACCAGGAACGCCGACAGCGCGCCGCCGATGAGGATGGTCAGGGCCAGCAGGCGGAGCGGCCGCCCCGCCTGGCGGGCGATCCAGGCCGCCGCCGCATCGTAGAACCCCGCCGCGCCGACCCGCGCCGACAAGATCATGAGCCCGGCCAGCAGCAGCAGAGTGGGAAAATGGATCGCGCCGGCGAGTTGGCCGGCCGGCGCCGCGCCGACAGCGACCAGCGCAACCGCGACGATCATGGCGATGCCGGTGCGGTCGATGCGCGAGCCCGGCACGCGCCCGATCGCCATACCGACATAGGTCAGCGCGAAAAGGATGCTGATGAGGAGGGTCATCGCTCCGGCAGCCTGCCCTGGCGGGCCGCGGACTGCCGCCCCGGTCAACAGGCGTCGCACAGATCGAGGGCTATTGCAATCCAGTCCGGCTGCGCGCTTCCAGCTTCAGGATGCGCTTCGCTGGCGGGTCCCTGCGGGCCGCGCGCCTGCGTCCGGAGCTCCGCGGGTTGCATCGATGGGAGAACCGCCCAGCAAGCGGCGGCCCACCGCGCGTTGTCAGCGCGCCGCCGCCGCCCGCGCCGAGCCATGGGCCGCCGCTGGAAGCTCCGGCTGCGCCGGCTGCGGCCGGCCGATGCTCGCATATCTGTAGCCCATCTGCGCGACCTCGTCCGGCCGATAGATGTTCCGCAGATCGACGATGCTGGGTGCATTCATCAGCGTCTTGATGCGGCCAAGATCGAGCGCGCGATAGCTGTTCCACTCGGTCAGGATCACCAGCAGGTCGGCGCCGGCGGCCGCGTCATAGGCATCTTCGCAATAGCGCAGATCCGGCATCAGCTTGCGCGCTTCCTCCATGCCGACCGGGTCGTGCGCCCGCACCCGGGCGCCGCGGCGGGCGAGCTCGGGCAGGATGACGAGGCTCGGCGCATCGCGCATGTCGTCGGTGTTCGGCTTGAAGGTGAGGCCGAGAGCCGCAATGGTCCTGCCGGCGACCGATCCGCCGAGCGCCGCCACGATGCGCTCGACCATCTGGTGCTTGCGCGATTCATTGAATTCGACCGTAGCCTCGATCAAGGAAACGGGCGCGTTCGCTTCGCGCGCCGTCTTCACCAGCGCGAGCGTGTCCTTGGGGAAGCAGGAGCCCCCGTAGCCTGGCCCCGGATGCAGGAACTTCGGCCCGATCCGCCCGTCCAACCCGATGCCGCGCGCCACGTCATGCACGTCGGCGCCGACCTTGTCGCACAGGTCCGAGATCTGGTTGATGTAGGAGATCTTCATCGCCAGGAATGCGTTGCTGGCATATTTGACGAGCTCCGCCGTCTCGAGATTGGTGAACAGGATCGGCGTCTCGATCAGGAATAACGGGCGATAGAGCTGCCGCATGACCTCGCGCGCCCGATCCGACTCGCAGCCGATGACCACGCGGTCCGGGCGCATGAAATCGCCGATCGCGGACCCTTCGCGCAGGAACTCGGGATTCGAGACCATGTCGAACTCGGCGGCCGGATTGGTCCGCCGAATGATCTGCTCGACCTCGCGGCCGGTTCCGACCGGCACGGTCGATTTGGTGACGACGATTGTGTAGCCGTGGAGCTCGCGCGCGATGCTTTCCGCCGCCGCACAGACATAACTGAGGTCGGCGTGGCCGTCGCCGCGGCGACTGGGCGTCCCCACCGCGATGAATACGGCGGCCGAGCCAGCCATCGCGGCCTTGAGGTCGGTCGTGAACGATAGGCGCTTGCGCGCGACATTGCTCTTCACCAGATTGTCGAGTTCGGGTTCGTAGATCGGTATTCTCCCGGCCTTGAGCTGGCCGATCTTGCCGACATCCTGGTCGACGCAGACCACCTCGAACCCGAACTCGGAGAAACACGCTCCGGACACCAGCCCGACATAGCCGCTGCCGATCACGGCGATCTTCATGAATCACTCCCTATGGCTGAGTGGCGGCGCCTGGACTGGCGGCCGACATGATGGCGTCAAACTGCAGCGGAGCCATGGGGCTCGGCCGAACCACATCACGCGTCAAGAAAAGCACGTTGCCGGTCAGAACGCATTGCGCGGCCTTACCAGCTCGATCACGGTCATGACGAGGATGCGCAGGTCGAAGAAGAACGACCAGTTGTCGATGTAGTAGATGTCATGATGGACGCGCGCCTCGAGCAGCGCCGGTTCGTCCACCGCGCCGCGCAATCCGCGCACCTGCGCCCAGCCCGTGATGCCTGGCCGCATCCGGTGGCGCACGGCATATTCCCGCACGATCTCGTCGCACAGCCGGTTCTTCACCTGCATGCCCAGCGCATGCGGGCGCGGCCCGACCAGCGACATGTCGCCTGCCAGGACGTTGAAGAGCTGCGGCAGCTCGTCGATGCTGAGCCGGCGAAGCCAGGCGCCGACGCGCGTTACGCGCGCATCGTTGCGCTTGGTCTGCTCGCGCGCCTCGAGGTCGGACCGCTCCACATACATCGAGCGGAATTTGAGGACGTTGAACTCCTTGTTGTTGAGGCCGAGCCGCGGCTGCCGGAACAGGATCGGGCCGGCGCTGTCCACCCGGATCGCCAGCGCCGTGAGCGCGAAGACCGGCGACAGCGCGATGAGGAGGAGAAGCGACGCGATGAAATCGAAGCCGCGTTTCACCAGCCAGTCGAGATCGGATTGCGGCTTGCGCAGGACGCTGAGGATCGGCGGGCAGCCTTCGCGCACGATCTGCTTGTCGAGCCGCATGCCGACGAAGTCGGGCACCAGCGCCACGTCGACCGCCAAGCTCCGCAGCTTGGTCAGAAGCTGCAGGATGCGCCCCTCCGCGCTCATCGGCAGGGCGATCAGCACCTTGTCGACCGAGGGGACCGCCTTGACGAATTCGATGAGCGATTCGAGGCCGCCCTCGACGGGAATGCCTTGCACCTGCGGCGGCGCGCGCCGAATCCGGTCATCGAAGACGCCTACGATCTCCACGGAATCGGCATATTCATCGCGCACCACCTTGACGAGGCGCTGGCCGATGGCGTCGGCGCCAAAAACCACGACGCTGGTCGAAAAGTGCCCTGCCGCCTGCCACCGATTGAGCAGCCCGTAGCCAAGCAGGCGCTCGCCCGCGATCGCGAGCGTCGTGAAGACGATCACGTAGTGCTCGGGCGAAAGCTGCCCCAGGTCGGCCGTCATGCCTTTGCCGGCCGCACCGCCGCCCAGCGAGTTCTCCACCAGATAGCTGAAGGCGGTTGCCGCGCAGGTGAGGACCGCCGGCCTGACGACGAAATCGAACAGCGAGGTATGGACCGCGCCATCGACGTCGTATGACCTTGCCAGCGAATGCGCGACAACGAAGCTGAGCAAGCTGGTCACCGCGAAATGCGGCCAGGAACTCGATAACAGCAGCGCACCGGCCGGCGCCAGAAGCGCCGCCACCAGAGCCATCACGGACGAAAAGACAACGAGATCGCACAGCGCGAGCAGAAGGCCGGCAAGCCGCCGGTCGCGGGGAATGTAATGCTTGCGCCCGAGCGTCTGTGTTCGGAAGGAACCTAACTCCGTCGACCCCACCGCGCGAGGACGCGTCCCGGCCGCAGTGCGCATTTGAAGCATGGCCACACCTTGTTATCCCTCCCCCGAACAGTTCACCCCCGTCTCCCACCAGACAGCAGTTCTAGCTTTTGACCTTCTTGGTTCTTGATCGCTATTTGAACGTTCCAGGGCGCCAGATGGCACCTTGTTGCAGCCCTACTCCAATGATGATCCTTCTCACAGTTCGCCTGCCGAAATCCCTTGTCGCAACGCGGCAACGTTGCGGGCTGTGTTATTTTTATCCGACGCCTCGAAATGACGCGCCGACAAAACTGTGAGAAAGATGCGACAAACCTGTGTCCATGCAGTATTCGTGAAACGCACCCGACTGTGCCTCCGTTGGATCGTGTTCGTTCTCAATCATCGCGGCGAACCGGACATGTCGCAGCACGATACAAGACCGCAACATGGAATTGACGCCGTGCTTCATGCCCCTGACAGAGGCTGGGAGAGGCCCGGGACAAAGCCTTTGCCCTCATTCCGTCCAAGCCGACCATTAAGCGCGGGCACCTGTGAAAGTTCCTGCTCGCACCGGCCAACGGAGCGATTTGCGAGCGCAGCGTGCGCATCCGGCAACAGTCGCTGTGCTTTTCCCGTCGACCGCGGGAGCGAAGCGGCATGATCGGTCATTGACGCTTCAATCGCCGCCATGGCATGCATGAGTCGAGCGGCAGCCGGAAGAGCTTGCTCACCGTTCGCACTGCCGCTGCGGCGCAGACCGAGAATGTGCCGCCACGACGGCCGGAGCCTTGTCGAGTGCAGCGCGAGGACTCTTTCTCATGACAAAACAACCGACCGTTCTGGTCACCGGCGGCGGCGCCTATGTCGGCAGCCATGTCTGCAAGGCTCTGCATCGATCCGGCTTGACGCCCGTCACGTTGGACAACCTGTCGACGGGCAGCGGGACGCGGTCAAGTGGGGGCCGCTGGAAATTGGCGACGTGCGCGACGAAGGCTTGGCCGCAGATATCATGGTCCGTCACAAGATAGCGGGCGGCCTTCATTTCGCCGCGCTGTCGCTGGTCGGGGAATCCGGCGCGCAGCCGATCGATTACTATGACAACAACGTGATGGGGACGGTCTCGCTGTTCGCTGCAATGCGCCGCTGCGGCGTCGGCCGCATCGTGTTCTCCAGCACCTGCGCGGTCTGCGGTCTATGGGATACCGGGCACCTTGCCGATCCTGGAGACCGAGGCGACGCAACCGGTCAACGTCTACAGCCGCACCAATGCGGCGGGCGCCGACGCAGATGGCGATATCGGCGAAGCGCACGGCCCGGAAACCCACCTCGTGCCGCTCGTCATCCAGGCGGGCCTGCGATCCGAAATGGGTGGCCGCCAGGAGCGACATCGACAGCATTGTCGAATCCGCAGCCCGCTGGCACCGTAGCAATGTTTTCTTAGAGGCTGTGCAAGGAACGCACGTCTCGCCCACATTCCGCAACAAAGTTCGCCCGCCTCGGGAACCAACACCAGATCTGGTCCGTTTCCCACGGTTCCAATTCGCTGACGATCTTCACTGACCGACGATCTTCATTGACCTATGATGGGGACTCAGATGCTCCGCTCAATCTCCAAAGCCTTGTTGTGCTTCCTTGCCGTCGCGGCCTTTGGCGCAACCACGGCCCGGGCGGCCGACGATGACAGCTACCGGATCAACGGGGGCGACCTGCTGCACATCTCGGTCTATGGCGAACAGAATCTGAACCAGGACGTTCCGGTGCAGCCGGACGGCGGCATCGCGTTTCCGCTGGTCGGCAACATGAATGCGCGCGGGATGACCCTGAAGGAGCTGCAGGGAAAGATCGCGAACAACCTGCGCAACAGCCAGTATTTCCCGAACCTGACCGACAACGAAGTGACGGTTTCGATGGTCAAGGCGACCGGCAACTCGGTCTCGGTGGTCGGGCAGGTCAAGCAGCCTGGCACGTTCGCCTACGACACCCAGCTCGACGTGATGCAGGCCCTCAGCCTGGCCGGGGGCCTGACCCCGTTCGCCAGCAAGAGCAAGATCAAAATCCTGCGGCGTGACCCGGCCGGGGTTCAGACTGCGATTTTGTTCGATTATTCCGAAGTTGAGGATGGTCAACACCTGGACAAGAATATATTACTTAGGGGGGGTGACGTCGTCGTAGTGCCGCAAGCGAGTCTGTTCTAGCGAGTCTGTTCTAGTCATCATGCATGGGGGAAGGCGGCTGACACGGTTGGGGACCATCTGCGATCGCACCGGTGTCTTGGCGGGCGCGGTCTTGGCAGTCTGCTCTGGGTGGAAGGCCGCTTCCGCCCAGGAGTGGCAGCTGACGAGCAATATCTCCCAAGCGGTGCTTTACAGCGACAATCTCCTGTTGAGCCGGGCCCGGGATGTCGATTCGTTCGGATCGATCACGGCGCCCGAACTGCACCTCGAGCGGATTTCGCCGACCTCCACCATCGCGCTCAATGGCCGGTTCGAGTTCGCCGAATATCTCGACCACTCCGAGTTCAACTCGCAGGACCAGTTCCTGAACCTCAATGTCGTGCAGGCGATGAGCGAGCGCAGCACGCTGCGGCTGCGCGCGAACTTCACCCACGACACGACCTTGAAGTCGGAGCAGGACATCACCGGCAAGGAGCTCGACAAATCGTTCGACTTCATCAATTGGTATGTGAACCCTGGCTGGTCGTACCTGGTCTCCCCGCTCGACGAGATCGGCCTGCGCGGCAGCTATCAGCAGGTCAACTACGACACGTCGCAGAAGACCGACTACCAGTATTTCGGCCCGTCGATCGACTATAGCCACCAGCTGAGCGACCTGGCCAAGCTCACCAGCACGGTGAGCTTTTTCCGCTACATCCCGGACAGGCCCGGCGAGGACCATACCGACACGATCAGCACGCTGTTCGGCTATTCTTACACCTCGTCCGAGCGGTTCTCGATCAATGGCGGCGCGGGCTTTTTCTATGCGGTGCGCAGCAGGGATCCCGGCAAGGACAGCTCGGATCTCGGCTACCGGCTGAAGTTCAACACGCACTATCTGATGAACGACCAGATCTCGATGCGCGCCGGGCTGTCGCACGATGCCGAGCCGTCCGGCGACGGCGATCAGGTGGTGCGCAACCGGGCCAACCTCGGGTTCGACTACAAATTCACGCCGCTGACCACCGGCAGGCTCAATCTCGACTACGCCGACAACGAGGACTTCCTGGGCTTCGAAGGGAACTCCACGACCAACGAGGGCACCTCGCGCTACGCTTCGGTGCGGCCGAGCGTTTTATGGCAATTGACCGAAGACTGGAGCCTGGCGGCGGAATACCGGTTCCGCTACAAGGTGTTCGAGAGCGACAATGAATCCGAGACGTCCAACACCGTCATGCTGACACTGCAGTACAATTTCCCGACGCTGGACTGGACGGAAGACTGACAAGCAGAACGGCTTGATCCGGTTGGCCTCGATCGGATCATGCTCCCGATCCGCTGTGCGCACCGCATTCTCCGCGCCGAACCGGCATCCAATTCGGCGGAACACGCTCTAGCCGGCCGCCGGCGCCTGATCGCGGATGACCGCCCAATACGCATCCTTGGCGCGTGCCACGCCGAAATCGGCGGCGCGCATGGGTGCCCTTGCGCCATATGCCCTGCGACGTTCCGGGTCCGCCATGGCGCGCAGGGCCTCCGCCATCGCCGCCACATCGTCCAGCGGCACCAGGATCCCGTGCTGCGCGAACGAAACGCCCGGCGCAACCTGCGCGCGCGGCAAATCGGCCAGCACTTCGGATGGGCCTGACGGACAGTTGGTCGCAATCACCGGGAGACCCACGGTCATCGCCTCCAGCAGGCTGTTGGGAAATCCTTCGGCGTTCGAAGGCGACACGAAGAAGTCCGCGCCCCGCAAGGTCGGGAACGGATTGGCGGCGAAGCCCGGCATGACGACCCGGCCGCCGACGCCGAGCGCATCGATCTGCCTGGCCAGGGACGCCCGCTCCGGCCCGTCGCCGAGAATGACCAGGCTGCCGGCAATGCCTGAGCGCGCGAAGGCATCGATCAGCATGGTGAAATTCTTGTTGGGAACCAGGCGTCCCATGGCAACGGCATAGGGGCCGTTCACGGGGAGCGGCCCGCCGTCTTCCGCCTGCGCCCGGATCTCCTCGAGATCGATCGGATTGGCGATGACCGTCATGCGCGCGTCCGGCACGCCGAACGAGTCGCGCAGATCGTCGGCCACGCCTTGCGAAACGGCGATGACTCTCCGCGCCCTGGGATAGGTTGCCTTCACCAGGAACCGCGCGAGCGCGGCGCCAAGGCCGCGGCCCAGATGGCTGGAGGTATTCACGCGCTCGCTGGCCACGGCCGGGACGCCCCGCAGCGAGGACGCGATGATGTTCGCGACATTCGCCCGGGTCAGGAAGCTCACCGTCATATCCGGCCGCAGGCGGCGCAGCGCCCGCCACACAGACCAGACGCTGCGCGCAAGGGAATGCCGGCAATCGAGCTGCGTCACCTCGATCCCGCGCGGCACATCGTAAGCCACAGTCTCGCGGTCCAGCAGCACGAGCGAAATGCGGCACGCGCGACGCTCGGCTTCCGAGGCGCGCAGCAGCGTGCACATGACGCGCTCCGCCCCGCCGCCGGCCAGCGAGTTGATGACGAACACCACGTGCCGGCGCGCGCCTGCCGCGCGCGGCCTGGCCGCTTCGGAATCCACCTCTGTCCGGTCCGACGGCAGTACGCGCGCGGACGTCGTAAGATCATCTGCCAAGCCTGCCCCTCCTGAGGCGCATCCAGCGGCTGAACGCAGGGCAATCCGCTAGAGCTATCATGTGCCCGCCGCGCGCTTCAATGACGCCTCCGCAATCGCGCGCGGCTCCGGCGCGCACATGTTTCCGAAATGTCACCGCGTGCGAAGCGACCGGATACCGCGGTGTGTTTCAAGAAATCTGGCGAGGGCCGTCGGGTTCCGTATATGATTGTAGTTGTGAAAGCCGATCCGGCTGATCGAGTGCCAACCGCAACGACGGAATACGCCTTGCTGTGATCCGCTTTGCAGTCGTTATCCCGCTCTACAACAAACGGCCGCACATCGAGCGCGCGCTCCGTTCCGCCCTCGCGCAGACCGTGCCGCCCAGCGAGATCATCGTCGTCGACGACGGCTCGACTGATGGCAGCTATGAATACGTGCAGGGCCTCGATGACGGCCGCATCAAGCTGCACCGACGCGACCAGCCCGGCGCCGGCGGCTACGCCGCAAGGAATTTCGGGATCGAGCACGCCACCTGCGACTGGATCGCGTTCCTCGATGCCGATGACGAATGGCTGCCCGATCATCTCGAGGAAATCCGGAACACGCTGGCATCGAGCGACCGGCCGGAAGATCTCGTCTGCGTCGGCACGGGGTATCGCAACCTGTATCCCGGCGGCCGCGAGGAGCCCGACATCTACAGCAGGTCGCGAACCGGCGCGGCGCCGGAGTTCCTGGATTTCAAGCGGTTGCTCGCGACGTGGCTGGCGGTAGGCGGCGCTCCGACGTGGACCTCCGCCACCGCATGCCGGCGGGACGCGCTGATCGAAGCCGGATTGTTTCCGGCGGGTCGATGCGCGCGCGGCGGCGACAAGGACATGTGGCTGCGGACGGCGGCCCTGGGCACGACCGCGCTCAATCCCAAGATCACCGCGACCTACTACAAGAATTCCGTGAACATGGTGACCGGCAGGCTTTCGGCCAACGACCGCCACTGCATGTGCCAGAGCATCGAGGCGATGCTGCCGCGCGTGTCGGGCGCCATCGGCTCCCTGCTGCGCAAGGTCTATAATCTGGAGATCTACAAATATGCGATCCGCACGGTCAAGACATCGAGACTCGACAAGGCGACCTGGGAGGGCTTCTTCGCGGCGCAGAATCCCCTGCAGTACCTGGTGCTCACGACCCTGTCGCTCGATCTGATCGACCGCGTGGTTCGTCCGGCCTTGCAGTTCCATCCTCGCCTGCGCCGGCAACGGCGCCGGCTGGCGTCGGCCGCGGCGCCTCCGCCGGCCATTTCCGAATGAACCACACTGGAGACGACCAGCCACCTGCAGTCCGGCCATCAAGAGGGGTTTCGCAATGACCAACATTTCTTCCGCCGAGATTCCGGAAGAGCGGATCTCCGAAGACTCGCAATCCCTCGATGAGCTCGCCAAGCCACACAACGCCGGCTGCGCGCGCACGGCGGCAGAATTGAAGGCGCTGCTGCGGGCCGACCTCTTCCGCTATTCCGGCAAGGTGAATGCGCGTTCATTCTGGCGCCATTTCCTCTTCACGCCCGGCTACAAATACACGGTGTGGATGCGGACGTGCGGCTATCTGCGTGTCCAGGCCTGGGCGAAGTGGCTGCTCTATCCGCTGGTGAAGTACATCCTGCTGCGCTGCCGCTACAAATTCGGGATCGTGATCCCCGAATACACGGTGATCGGGCCGGGCCTGTTCATCAACCGGTTCGGCGGCATCTATATCAACGGCGACGCCATCGTCGGCAGCAACGTGAACTTCACCCATGGCATCATGCTGGGACAGCAGAACCGCGGTACGCTCATGGGTTCGCCGATCGTGGGCGATCGCGTGTTCATCGCGGCGGGCGCAAAGATCATCGGGCGCGTCACGATCGGCAACGGCGCCGTGATCGGCGCGAACGCCGTGGTGACGCGGGACGTGCCGGAGAATGCGGTGGTGGGCGGCATCCCCGCAAAGATCTTATCGCTGAAGGGTTCGGAAGGTTACATCAACAGGCAGGCGCATTTCTGACGTCACCCTGACAGCCCTTCCTCGCCGCGGCGATGTGCGCATTTGGCGCACGGCCCGCCGCAGGCAATCAGACGTGACTGGCGGCCGCCGCGGCCACCAAAATGCCTTACTCGTTACCGCGATTGCGCAGAACATAACTGAGCGTCGCGTGTTTACGGCGCGAGCAGGCGTTCGGTCATCGCCCGATTCGCCGGCATCCGCCCCGCACGCAACAGACAACGGTTCTCGTGACGAGTTTCTCGGTCGTAATCCCCCTCTACAACAAGCGGCTCCATATCGAGCGCGCGATCGAGTCGGTCACCGCGCAGACCGAGGCGCCCGCGGAAGTCCTGGTGATCGACGACGCCTCGACGGACGGCGGCGTCGACAGGCTGGCGCCCTACCGGAACGAGCGGCTGCTGGTCCTGCGCCGGCCGAAACCGGGGCCAGGCGGCTATGCGGCGCGCAATCTCGGCATCCTGCACGCCCGGTCGGAGTGGATCGCGTTCCTCGATGCGGATGACGCCTGGATGCCGGATCACCTCGCGACGATCCGCAAAACCATCGCGCGCAGCCGGAACCCCGCATGCGTCGCCTGCGTGTTCGCCGGCTATTCCAACATCTTGCCGGACGGCAGATCCCAGCCGGACCGCTATTCCGCCCATGTCGGCCGCAGCCGCTCGAAACCGCTGGATTTCACGGCCCTTCTCGACGCATGGCTCGAGCTCAGGGAGTGCCCGGTATGGACCTCCGCATCGGCATTCCGGCGCCAGGCGCTCATCGATGCCGGCTTGTTCCCCTCCGGCCGCTGCGGCCGTGGCGGCGACAAGGACCTGTGGCTGCGAGTCGCGCGCAACGGCCTATCCGTAGCCGCGCCGCGAACGACGGCGGTCTATCACCGCGATGCCACCAACATGGTGACGCGCAAGAATTCGACCGACGCGCGCCATTGCCTGTGCGAGACCATTGTCGCGATGCTGCCGACCGCGCCGGAGGACGTCCGCCCGCTCCTGAAAAAACTGTTCAACCAGGAGGTCTACCAGTATGCGCTCTATGCCGCGAAAAGCCGCAAGGTGAGTCCGGCTTCCTGGCGCGGCTTCTATGCGCGGCAGGACCCGCTGCGATTTCTCGTGCTCGCGGGGTTGTCCACCCGCGCCGGCGCCTATGCCGCGCGGCGGCTGGGCGCGGTTCGCCGCCGCCACAGATCGGAAACCCCGCAATACCCGAACTGACCGGCGCCGCGCCCGGAAGCATTTCGGATATTTATCGGCGACATTGCTGTAACAGAGGAGCCAGAATGCGATCTCGGCATTCTTGTGCAACCCGAAACCGCCTATCGTGACCGAATATTCGATGCGTGAATATTCTGTGCGCGAGGTATTGGAGTGAGAATTGCTTACCTGGTCGGCGAGTTCCCCCGCCTTTCCGAAACCTTCATTCTGGACGAGATCAAAGAGCACCGGCGCAACGGCATCGGGGTGACCGTTCTGTCGCTGTTCCGGCCGGCGCTCGACAGCGCTGCCCACGCCAATGTCGGCGACATGGACGTGCCGATCCGCTACGTCTTTCGCGCCAACGGCCGCCTTCAGCGGCTCGAGCGGCTGTGGATCGCGGCGCTGGCATTGGCCATGCAATGGCGCCTGTGGCGGGTCGTGTTCGGCGCCGGTTTCGGCAGCCGAACCGACCGGATGAACATCCTCGGCCTCGCCCACCGCCTGCGCGACGCTCGCCGTTTTGGCGGCATCGACCTGCTGCATTGCCATTTCGGCACGCGCGCGCATCTGGCGGCCGCGCTGCGCTCCCTCGGGATTCTCGACGCGAAGATCGTCACGACGTTTCACGGCATCGATATCTCGGCCTTGGTCCGCCGCAAGGGCGCGAAGCACTATCAGCTCCTGTTCCGCTTCGGCGCGCTGTTCCTGCCCATCAGCGAGCTGTGGGCGGACCGGCTGTGCGAGCTGGGATGCGACCCGGCGCGGATCAGGGTGCATCATGTCGGCATCGATTGCTCGCTCAACGCCTTCCGCGAGCGCCGGCTCGAGTCGCGAGCGGACGCCTCGGTGAGGCTGATTTCGATCGGGCGCCTGGTGGAGAAGAAGGGCCACACCCATACGCTGCGGGCGCTTGCGCAACTGCGGCGGCGCCGGCCGGATATTGCCATGACGCTGGAGATCGTCGGCGAGGGCGATCTGAAGAGCGCGCTGGAAACGGAGGTGGCGGAGCTCGGACTGACCGACGTGGTGGAATTCCACGGCGGCCTTCCGCACAGAGAGACCTTGTCGCTCCTGAACGAGGCCTCGATCTTCATACTGCCGAGCGTGACCAGCGAGGATGGCGACATGGAAGGCATTCCGGTCTCGCTCATGGAGGCGATGGCCCGAGGCATACCCGTGATCAGCACCTACCACAGCGGGATTCCCGAGCTGATCGAGGATGGGGTCAACGGGTTCCTGGTGCCGGAAGGGGACGACGAAGCCCTGTCCCGTTCGATCGAGCGGACGATCGACAGCGCGCCCAGATGGCCAGAGATCGGCCGGGCGGGCCGCCGGACGATCGAGATCGATTTCAACCGCCAGAAGCTCGGACGCCGCCTGATCGAGCACTACCGCGATCTGCTCCCGCGCCAGGCCCAGTGATGGACAAACCCGTCCGCATTCCGCGAGCCGATCTCCCCCGCCAGGACGAGGGCGCGCCGCGCGCCCTGCGGAGCGCGGGCGGTGCCGCATTTCCCAGAATTCCAGGCTGGTGAGCAGCATGAGCATCAAACAGCATCTGAAGAAGATCCTCCCCGATGCCGCGGTGAAGGCGCTGCGGAAGATCGCGCCGGCATCGCCCGTGGATCCGTTTGCACCTTTCCAGCAGAGCGCGAAAGCGGCGGCGGCGGCGCGGCGCCGCTTCGACCAGATCGAGTGGCCGAGCGGGCAAAGGCCGCGCGCGATCTATGCCCTAACGCCAACCGCCGCGCTGCGCAACGTCGGAGACCAGGCTCAAGTGGTTGCGATCGTGCGCTGGCTGGCGCGGCACTATCCCGATCATCGGGTGGTGGAACTCGACAAGGATATGGTCCTGGCCTGCGCGAGCGCGCTCAAGGCCCGCGTCACGCCCCGGGACCTGATATTCCTGCACAGCGGTGGCAATCTCGGAGATCGCGGCCGCTGGTCCGAGGCGGCGCGGCGAACCATGATCTCGGCCTTTCCCGACAACCGGATCGTCAGCCTCCCGCAGACCATTTTCTTCAGCGACACCCCGCTTGGCCGTCACGAATGCGCGATCTCGCGCGAGCTCTATGGGCAGCATCGGCGTTTGACGGTGATGGGCCGCGACGAGGTCAGCGGCCGGATCGCAGCGGAGCTGTTCCCGCAGGCTCAGATCGTCACCATGCCGGACTTCGTCCTGTCATTGAGGGTGGAGGATTTCGCCCTGCAGCCGGACCCCGCGCACGCCGGCCGCATCATGCTCTGCCTGCGCCAGGACAACGAATCCGCCTTCGGCCGGACCCGCCGGCTGGCGCTCCAGCAGCGGCTTGCCCTGCCGGCGACGCTCTACGATACGACTCTCGAGCATGACATTCCGGCATCCGACCGCACGCGCATCCTCACCGAAACGCTGGCGCTGTTCAGCGGCCATCGGGCGGTGATCACCGACCGGTTCCACGGGCTGATCTTCGCGGTCATCTGTCGCAAGCCGGCGGTGGCATTGCCGACCGTCGATCACAAGCTCACGTCGGCCATATCCTGGTTCCGGGACATAGCCAACGTGACGCTTTGCGAGGATGTCGGCCGGCTGGACGAAGCGCTGTCGACCGTCATGGCGGCACCCGCCGATCGCTACCCCGATTTCAATGAACTCCACTTCGACCGGCTGCCCCATCTGATCGCGCAGTGGGACCGCGGCCGGCGCGCCGCATGACGCCGTCCGGGATTGCAGGCACCGCCGGCATCGCGGCAGCCGCCGAGCGGACGGAGAAATCACGGAGCGCCGGCATGACGGATGTTGCGCGGCTCAAGGCCACCGTGATCGACGGCGGCTACTGCGTGGGCTGCGGCGGCTGCGCCGCCGTCCCCGGATCGCCGATCCGCATGAAGATGGATGGGCTGGGCCGCCTCCAGGCCGTGATCAGGAATCGCGATGCCGAATCGTCCGAGGCCGAGGTCACGACAGTCTGCCCCTTCAGCGACACGGCGGCCAGCGAGGATCGGATTGCCGCCGAGCTGTTCGCCGGTCCCGGAGCGAGCCGAGATGACCGCATCGGCTGGTCGCGCGCGATCTGGGCCGGCCACGTCGCGGAGGGCGACTTCCGGGCGCGGGGCAGCTCGGGCGGAATGGGCAACTGGATCGCCGCCGAGCTGCTTCGTCTCGACCGGGTCGATGCGGTCGTCCACGTCAGGCCGGATGTCGACGGGCGATTGTTCGGCTTCGCGATTTCACGGACGCTCGAGGAGCTGCGGCTTGGCGCCAAGTCACGCTACTATCCGATCGAGATGTCCGGCGTGCTGCGGCACATGCGCCGGCACCCGGGACGATACGCCCTGGTCGGCGTGCCGTGCTTCGTGAAGGCCGCGCGGCTGCAGGCGCGGCAGGACCGGATCATCGGCGAGCGCCTGCGGTTCACCATCGCGCTGGTCTGCGGGCACCTGAAGAGCGACCGGTTCGCGAAGATGTTCGCATGGCAGATGGGCCTGCATCCGAGCGGGCTGTCCGATTTCGATTTCCGCCTGAAGAACGGGAGCGGGCGCGCGAACCAGTATTCGGTCCGCGCGATCGGGCGCAATGCCGACGGCTCGGCGTTCGACCGGACCGGACGGAACAAGGACTTCTTCGGTTACCTCTGGAGCCACGGCCTGTTCAAGTATCGGGCTTGCGATTATTGCGACGATGTGATGGGAGAGACTGCGGACGTGACCGTGGGAGACGCCTGGCTGCCCGCCTTCATCGACGACCCGCGCGGAAGCAATGTCGTGGTCGCCCGCCATCCGCAGATCGAGGACATCGTCCGCCAGGCGATCGGGGATGGCCGGCTCACCCTCACCCCGCTCAGCATGGACGATGCCGCGCGGTCGCAGGATGCGGGCCTGCGGCACCGGCGTATCGGCCTGTCGGCCAGGCTGGACCGTGCGCACCGGCAGCGACGCTGGGCACCGCCGAAACGGGACTGGGCCGGCAAGCTGACGCGCCGCCAGCGGCTGGTCTACATCCTGCGGGAAATCATGGCGGAGCGCAGCCACGGAGCCTTCCAGGAAGCGATCGAGGCCGGCAGCTTCGCGATTTTTGCGGCGCGCATGACGCCCTACATGGTGCTGCATGATTGGCTGAATCGCGGCCAAAGTCTCCGGTCGTCACTGGCCAAGCTGACGGCCAATGCATGGCGGAGCTGGCGGTATCGCCCCGACACCAAGTGAGGTCCCGCCGCCGCGACATCGCACGTGGGCGCATCGCTCCGAAAAAGCACGCTCCATCCCGGTCCGCAACGCCGCCGGCCTGTTCAATCGAAGTTCGGTTCTGGTATCGTTCGCTGCCGGCCCACAGGCTCGGCGCTTTCCGGCCGAGACACCATGGAACGCGGCGCGTCTTGCCGGTTTAGTGTCACGATATTGGCGAAGGAGAGAGTGTTGCCACCTGCGGTCGCGTGCATCATTCCGACCCACGGCCGGCCGGACCAGCTGTCTCGCTCGCTGGAAAGCGTGCTGCGGCAGACGGCCGCCCCGGCGGAGATCGTGGTGGTGGACGATCTGGACGACGAGCGGACCGCCGCCGTGGTGCGGCTTACCGCCCTGCGCACGGAGATTCCGATGCGCCGGATCGTGAACCAGGCGCATCCGGGAGCGTCCGGTTCGCGCAATGCCGGCGCGTCCGCGAACACGGCGCAATTCATCGCTTTCCTCGACGACGACGACGCCTGGCGCCCCGAGCACTTGGCGCGCGCCATGGCTGAGGCGCAACGCACGGGCGCTGACGCGGTCGTCTCCGGCCTGTGCCGCATCAGGCACGACGGCACCGTTCAGCATATCGTCATGCCGTCGGCTCTGGCGGTCGGGGGTCAACTGTTCGACAGGAACTTCGGGTTGACCGGAAGCAACTTGCTCATCAGGCGTTCCGCTTTCGAGCGCGTCGGCGGCTTCGATCCGGCGCTTCCAGTCTTCAACGACTGGGACTTCGCAATCCGCATGATCACCAAAGGGATACCGTATTGCGTGGCGCCGGAATTGACAGTCGAGTGGCGCGAGCATGCCGGTGACCGGATCTCCACCCCTACGCTGCGCCGCGCCCTTGGTATAGAGGCGTTTGTCTTCAAGCACAGCGCGGCCATGCCGCCGCTCAATCGGCGCAATCTGTTGGCCGACGCCCTCGGGATCAGGCGGCGGAATGCGCGCACGCTGGCTGAGCGCATCATTCTCGCCGCCAGGCTGCTGCGGCTGCTCGGCCTGCGCGAATCGATCGGACGGCGTCTGCGTCCGCAGCGCAGGCGGACCGTGGAAGCGGAGTGTTGAGCATGCGGACTGTCGTACTGGCGCACTCGCGCGATGGACTGGGCGGCTCGGTGATCACCGGCGCGCTGCTCGCCAAGGCTTTGGACGCCGGCGGCGAATGGAAGACGCTCAGTGTCTGCAACAGCGAGGGTCCCCCGCTCGACTATCACCGTTCGATCGGCGTCGAGGCCATCCCGCTGTTCCACGACGTGGGGCTGAACTATCGACCGAACCCGCAGGATGGCAACCGGATCCGCCGCATCTGGAAGCGTTGGCATCTGATGCGTGCCGCGCGGCGCTTCCTGAAAAACTCTTCGCCGGCGGTCATTCACGTCCATGACGAATCGAGCGCCCTGGCCTGGGGCCTGGCGGCCCGCGGCAAGAATATTCCCCTGGTCTGGCAGGTCCAGCAGCAGAAACCGCAGCGCGCCATCGACTGGCTTCTGCGGCGCCTGGCGGCCCACATCGTCTTTGTCGCCGACACCAACCGGCGGCGTTTCGAAGGCATTGCGATCCCGCCCAGCTCCACAAGCTACAACGGTGTCGATCTCGCGCTGTTCTCGCCTGCGGAACACAAGAACACGTCCACAGTGACCATTGGATTCGTCAGCAACCTGGTCGATCGCAAGCGGCCTGCGTGGCTGGTGCGCGCGGCAGCCAAATTGGCGCGCGAGGGTCTCGATATCAAGATTCTGCTGGCTGGCCATGACTTCTCAGGTGGCCCGAAGGCAGCCGAACTGCAGGCGCTCGCTAGTGCTGAAGGCATCGCAGACCGCTACGCCTACATCGGGCCAAGGTCGGACGTGCCGGACGTGCTCCGCTCGCTTGACGTGCTGGTGCTGCCCTCGGAGCGCGACAAGGAGGCCTTCCCGCGTATCATCGTCGAAGCCATGGCATGCGGCGTGCCCGTGCTGGCGACCGTTTGCGCAGGTGTGCCGGAAGCGGTGGCCCATGAGGAAACCGGCTTGCTGGTCGACCCCGACGATTTCGAAGGCTTTGTCGATGCCCTTCGACGCCTTGTCACCGACGCGGCACTGCGGCGTCGCCTCGGCACTGCCGCCGTGGCGCGCTGCCGTGCCCTTTTTTCCGTGGAGGCGAGCGCAGCGGTGGTCGCGGAAGTCTATCGCACCGTCACTGCGGGGCGACAACCCCAGCCGTAGCTCGGCGCAGCATCGCTAGCGCGAGCTGTGCCAGCGCCAGGCTGTTGCAACGATCTCGCGGATGTCGACATAGTTGGGCCGCCATCCCAGAACGGCGCTGGCGCGGCGGGCGTCGGCGATCAGCGCATGAGGATCTCCCGGTCGCCGGCTCCGGTGCACGATGGGGACCGGTCGGCCGGCCACGCGTTCGACGGCCCCGATCAATTCGAGAACAGAGGTGCCCAGCCCTGTACCAAGATTGATCGCGGTCGACTCGCCGCCATTCGACAGATACTCGAAAGCCCTGACGTGCGCCGACGCGAGGTCAGCGACGTGAATGTAGTCGCGGACCGCTGAACCATCAGCCGTCGGGTAGTCCTTGCCATAGACCTGAAAGGCGGGCATTCGACCGAGCGCCGCCAGCACGGCCAGCGGAATCGCATGGGTTTCCGGTTCATGCATCTCGCCGATCTCTCCGCCGGGGTCTGCACCCGCGGCATTGAAGTATCGCAACGACACCGATCGCAGTCCATATGCGGCGCCATAGTCGCGGAGCATGCGTTCCACGATCAGCTTGCTGACGCCGTAGGGATTGACCGGGTTCTGGGGATGGTCCTCATCGATCGGCAAGCGCGTCGGCACGCCATACGTGGCGCACGTGCTGGAGAACACGATGATATCTGGCCCGCTTTCCCGTATCGCTTCCAGGAGCGAAAGGCTGCCAAGCACGTTGTTTTCGTAGTAGAGCGCCGGCCGCTCGACCGATTCACCAACGTAGGCGAAGGCCGCGAAATGCAGGATGCCGTCCGGTCGATGCCGGGTGATAACATCCCTGAGACGCGCGCGATCCGCGAGGTCGCCCTGTTCGAAGGCGCCCCATCGTACCAGGCTTCGGTGACCGCGCGAGAGATTGTCGTAGACAATCGGCTGATGCCCCGCTTCGGCAATTGCCTTGCAGGCATGGCTGCCGACATAGCCGGCCCCTCCGGTGACCAGAATCTTCATGATGCGGTCTTGCCCTCTCCAACAAATGGGGCGGCGACCGCGAGCCACCGCTCCTTGCCTGTTTCCATGTTCGGTGATCTGGGTACTTACGCGGGCGAAGCCGACAGCTTGCCCGCATTCGACCGTACCGCCTGGCCATTCCGAAAGTATTCGATCGTTCTTGCCAACCCGACCGAGCGCTGCACCTTCGGCTGCCATCCAAGATCGCGTTGTGCAAGAGTGATGTCTGGCCGGCGGCGCACCGGGTCATCCGTTGGCAACGGCTGGAACGAGAGTTTCGAACGGGAGCCGCTCAGCTGGATGATCTCCTCGGCGAGTTCTCGCACGGAAACCTCCGCCGGGTTTCCCAGATTGATTGGTCCCGTCACCTCGTCGGCGCTGTTCATCAGCCGTACGAATCCGTCCACGAGGTCATCCACGTAGCAGAACGAACGGGTCTGGCTGCCATCGCCGTAGATGGTGATGGGCTCGTCGCGGATGGCCTGCACGACGAAGTTCGATACCACGCGGCCGTCATTGTGGTGCATGCGCGGCCCGTAGGTGTTGAAGATCCTGGCGACCTTTATGCGCAGCCTGTGCTGCCGATGGTAGTCGAAGAAGAGGGTCTCGGCGCAGCGCTTCCCCTCATCGTAGCACGCCCGCAGCCCGATCGGATTGACGTGCCCCCAGTAGTCTTCCGTCTGCGGATGGATGCTGGGATCTCCGTAAACCTCGCTCGTGGAGGCCTGGAGGATCTTGGCTCGCGTCCGCTTTGCCAGGCCCAGCATGTTGATCGCGCCATGCACGCTCGTCTTGGTCGTCTGGACGGGATCGTGCTGATAGTGGATTGGCGAGGCGGGACAGGCCAGGTTGTAGATCTGATCGACTTCCACATAGAGCGGGAAGGTTATGTCGTGACGCAAGATCTCGAAATTGTCCTTGCTCGTCAGGTGGACGATGTTTTCCCGGGTTCCCGTGTAGAAGTTGTCGACGCAAATGACGTCGTGCCCCTCCTGGACCAGCCGTTCGCACAGGAAACTTCCCAGAAATCCGGCGCCGCCGGTCACAAGCACTCTCAGCCGTTCGTGCAAGCCCATTCCCTTACGACCCAGCCTGTCATGGAAACTGTTCATCGCCTTCAACTGGTCCGGCCAAAGGTACGCCGGAACCAGGAGGGTCGTCCAGCCTCATTGGCGCTGTCGCGCTTCGGCCCTTTCCGATAGTCGTTCAGCGACAGCGCGTCGATCCGCAGATCCTCGTGTTTGGAGCCGGGGTCGGCGCGCGGGACTTCGAGCCGCGGGTAGTTGTCCGTCGTCGCATGGCCGTTGCGGCGGGCGGCCTGGTCAAAGGCCGTCTCCTCCACCGCAACCGCCTCCGGCGGCGAAGCGGGGCTTGTCTCGGGGCCAGGCTGATCCGTCTCGACCGGCACCGCCCGCAGCTCCGTCGCTTCGCGGACCAGCGCGGTGATCTCGGCAACGACCGCCGGATCGTCCGCGCGCCCGTCGCGCGTGAACGGCGAGACGCCGCTCGCCTGCCGGTCGCCGATCACCCGCAGGACGAGGTCGAGATCTATTTCGAGCGTGTTGTCCGCCAGCCCGTAGACCAGCGACATGTCGCAGATCGAGTTGACGACGCGCGGAACCCCGCCGGAGAAATATTGGATGGCTCCGATCGCGCCGTCGCTGAAGATCGGACGCGTCGCCCCGGCAATCTCCAGCCGGTGCCGGACATAGCGCCTCGTCTCCACGTAGGTGAGCGGGGTCAGATGGTACGAGATGCTGATGCGCTGGGCAAACTGCGCGAGCTCCGGGCTCTTCAGCTTGGACAGCAGCTCCGGCTGCCCGACCAAGATGATCTGCAGCAGCAGGTCCTTGTCGGAATTGATGTTGGACAGCAGGCGCAGCTCCTCCAGCGCCTCGACGGTCAGGTTCTGCGCCTCGTCGACGATCAGCACGCAGCGCCGCCCGGCGCCGTACTCCTCGATCAAGAAATGCATCAGCTCCTGATAGATCTCCGCATCGCTCTGCGCATTCGAGCCGCGTCCGAACGCCGCCAGCGCCCAGGCCGTGATGTCGGTCAACCCGCTGTGGGTGTTGGAGATGAGGCCGAGCGTGATGTCGCGCCCGAGGCGGCGCAGCAGCATGCGGATCAAGGTCGTCTTGCCCGAACCGATATCGCCGGTGATCGCACAGAAGCCGGCCTGGCCGGCGAGGCTGTATTCCAGGATGCTGAGCGCGAGCGAGTGCTTGCTGCTCATGAACAGGAAATCCGGGTCCGGCAGCAGCGAGAACGGCTTCTCTTTCAGCCCGAAGAAGGATTCGTACATGCGGTCTACCTGGCGATCTTCCTGGGTCGGCCGAAGCCGCCTCCTAGTGGGCGTTCAACAGGGTGCCAACGATGGCCTTGTTCCCGAGCAGGCGGGCCGATTTGTCCAATTCGGCCTTGGTGGTCTTGCCGCTGCGCGCCACCAGGAGGACCGCATCAACATTGGGCAGGAAGCCGAGCGTATCGCCGGCAGTGAGCAGCGGCGGCGTATCATAGATGATGATGCGGTCCGCGTAGCGGCTTTGCAGTTCCTTGGCCAAGGCGGTCATCCGCGGAGAACTGATGATTTCCGCGGTCTCGCCCTTCGGTGCTCGTGCCGGCAGGATGACCAGCCGCGACAGGCCCGGCGTGATCAGGCAATCCTTCAATTGCGCCTCGCCGCGCAAATAGTCGTCGATGCCCGCGTGCGGCTGGAAACCGAACTTCTGATGGATCATGGGAGAGCGCAGATTGAGATCGACCAGCAGCACGGTCTGGTTGACATCGAGCGCGATCGAGATCGCAAGGTTCGCGGCGGTCGTGGTTACGCCGCTGCCCAACTCGGGTCCGGTGACCGCGAGCGTCGACATGCTGTGCTTCTTCATGCGCTGCAGGACCTGCGTGCGCAGCAGGCCATATATGTCGGAAGCGGGATGCTCGAACTTGTCGGCAACCAGGCGCTCCTTGCTCATGCGGCGCTGATCGGTCTTGGCAAGGGCGGTCTCGGTGTATTGCGGCGTCACGCCATTCGAGGACGACACGGCGCGCCCGTTGGACCGCAGCCCGCCGAGATGCCCGGCCCGCATTTCACGCGCCCTGG
>DASSBF010000144.1:0-17919 GCA_035699005.1 Dongiaceae bacterium | reverse complement strand
TCGCAGCGCGGCTATCAGGACGCCGGCTCGTGGACCCTGTTCAACTCGACTCCGCTCGACCGCCGCAAGGCAGCCTGGCTCTATGCCCAGTTCGTCGTCTCCAAGACGGTGGACGTCAAGAAGAGCCAGGTTGGCTTGACTTTCATCCGCAAGAGCACGGTCAACGACAAGTCGTTCACGGAACGTGCACCCAACCTGGGCGGACTGGTCGAGTTCTATCGCTCGCCGGACCGCGTTGCCTGGACGCCGACCGGCATCAACGTGCCGGACTATCCGAAGCTCGCCCAGCTGTTCTGGGAGAACATCGGTGACGTGAACTCGGGCGCGTTCACCCCGCAGCAGGCAATGGATCGTCTGGCCGAGCAGATGGACGACATCATGGCCCGCATGCAGGCGGCGGACGAGAAGAACAACGTCTATCACGGCTGCGGCCCGCGGCTGAACGAGCCCAAGGATCCGAAGGAGTGGCTGAGCAAGGACCACGCGCCCTGGGCGAAGCTCGACAACGAGAAGCCGAAGGGCGAGACCGTCGCTTATGACGAGCTCATCAAGCGGTGGACGGAGCACCCGGCGCAATAGCAGGTCGCGATTGCGCCAGACTTGCGGTACTATACCGGCACCCCGGGGCGGAAACGCCCCGGGGCGACCGGGGAGCAAGCCAGACAATAAGAAAATGACGCGGGCGGCATGAGCCTTGAGCTGAAGCATGTGACCAAGGTCGTGGACGGGGCGGTGCATATCCACGACACCAGCCTGACGCTGGAGGAGGGGACCTTCAACGTGCTGCTGGGCACGACGCTCGCGGGCAAGACGACGCTGATGCAGCTGATGGCCGGTCTCGACAAGCCCAGCGGCGGGGAGGTCTGGTTCCGCGGCAGGAACGTGACCGGCATGGCGGTGCAGCAGCGCAACGTCTCCATGGTCTATCAGCAGTTCATCAACTACCCCCATCTCACGGTCTACGAGAACATTGCCTCGCCACTGCGGGTCGGCGGCGTGGAGAAGGGCGAGATCAAGCGCCGGGTCCAGTCGGTCGCCGACCTGCTGCGCCTCGCGCCGATGCTTCAGCGCAAGCCGTCCGAGCTTTCCGGCGGCCAGCAGCAGCGCACGGCGATCGCGCGCGCCCTGGTCAAGGATTCCGACCTCATCCTGCTGGACGAGCCGCTTGCCAACCTCGACTACAAGCTGCGCGAGGAACTGCGCGACGAGCTGCCGCGCCTGTTCGCCGACCGGCATTGCATCGTGGTCTATGCGACCACCGAACCGACCGAGGCGCTGCTGTTCGGCGGCATGACAGCGACCCTGCATGAAGGGCGCATCACCCAGTTCGGGCCGACGGCGGAGATCTACCGGCGGCCGAACGATCTGATCAGCGCGCAGGTCTTTTCCGACCCGCCCATCAATACCGCGCCGGTCAGCAAGACCGACGGGCGGCTCCGGCTGGATGACGGGACAAGCTGGCCCGCGCCGGGCTCGATGGCGGCGGTTCCGGACGGTTCCTACGTCCTGGCGATCCGCGCTCACCACATCACGCCGACCCAGCAGAACGGCGCCGCCGCCAGCGTCGAGGGCAGGGTGCTGGTGGTGGAACTGAGCGGTTCGGAGAGCGTGCTGCATTTCGACCGCGGGGGCCGGACATGGATTTCGCAGTCGCACGGCGTGCACCCCTACGAGGTGGGGGCGACCGCCAGGCTCCATGTCGATCTCGACCGCTCCTTCCTGTTCGCGCCGGACGGCCGGCTGGTGAGCGGCCACGGCGGGGAAGCGGCCTGATGGCGAAGATCACGCTCGACAAGCTGCAGCACAGCTATGTCGCCGACCCGCGGCGGCCGGAGGACTGGGCGCTCAAGGAGATGAGCATGGAGCTCAGGGACGGCGGCGCCTACGCGCTGCTCGGCCCCTCGGGCTGCGGCAAGACCACCCTGCTCAATCTCGTGTCCGGCCTGCTGCGCCCGACGCGGGGGCGCGTCTGGTTCGATGCGAAGGACATGACCGGGGCCAGCCCGGAGGAGCGCAACATCGCGCAGGTGTTCCAGTTCCCGGTCATCTACGACACCATGCGGGTCTACGACAATCTCGCCTTCCCGCTGCGCAACCGCGGCGTTCCGGCCGGCGAGGTGGACAGGCGCGTGCGCGAGGTCGGCGAGATGCTCGATCTCGGCCACATGCTCGACAATCGCGCCTCCGGCCTGACGGCGGACGGCAAGCAGAAGATCTCGCTCGGCCGCGGGCTGGTGCGCTCCGACGTCAACGTCATCATGTTCGACGAGCCGCTGACCGTGATCGACCCGCACCTCAAGTGGCAGTTGCGCTCGAAGCTCAAGGAACTGCACCACCGCACCGGGCGCACCATGATCTATGTGACGCACGACCAGACCGAGGCGCTGACCTTCGCCGAGCAGGTGGTGGTGATGAACCAGGGCGAGGTGGTGCAGATCGGCACGCCGATCGAGCTGTTCGAGCGGCCGGCCCATACCTTCGTCGGGCATTTCATCGGCTCGCCCGGCATGAACCTGCTGCCGTGCGCGGTCGAAGACGGCCGCATCACGGTCCAGGGCCAGCCGGTCGACACGGCGAACGGAGCGCCGGTAGGCGGCGGCAGCCTGCAGGTCGGCGTGCGGCCGGAATTCATCAGGTTTGCGCCGCAGGGAATCCCGGTCGATGTCGTGAAGGCCGCGGATGTCGGGCGGTTCCGGATCGTGGAGACGCGACATCGCGATCACCGCATCAACCTGCTGGTGCCCGAAGGCCAGCCGGTGCCGACAGGCGCCGCGCACATCCGGTTCGATCCCCAGCACACGCACGTCTACCGCGACGGCTGGCTGGTGAGCTGAGGGGAATCGGCATGGCGAAGCATCATTATAACAAGACGCCCCTTCTCCCCTTGAGGGAGAAGGATACGGAGGCTTGGCGAGGCGGAGCCGAGCCTAGCCGAAGTTGGATGAGGGGTGGCGCACCGACAGGTGCGCGCGCTCGCGAGAGCGCAAGTAATGACGCCAGCGGTGCTAGGGAGCGCTGGCGCGCTGCGCGCCTCCGGCGCGGCCCCCTCACCCAGCTTCGGCTAAGCTCACTTCGTTCGCTAAGCCTCCGCAGCCCTCTCCCGCGAGGGGAGAGGGGACCTTTGCTGGTGAGCTGAGGGGGCCGAGACGATGTATAAGCAGATCAATCAAAGAGCCTGGTTCCTGGTCGCCCCGGTGGTGATCCTGGTGGCGTTTAACGCGGTCATTCCGCTGATGACGGTGGTCAACTACTCGGTCCAGGAGACGTTCGGGGACAACATCTTCAGCTGGGCGGGCGTCGAATGGTTCGAGCAGGTGCTGCATTCGGACCGGTTCCACGAATCGCTGCTGCGGCAGATCCTGTTCACGGGCCTCATCCTGCTGATCGAGGTTCCGCTCGGCCTCATGGTCGCGCTGGCGATGCCGCGCAAGGGCGTGTGGGTCTCCGTCTGCCTGGTGACCATGGCGCTGCCGCTGCTGATCCCCTGGAACGTGGTTGGCGCGATGTGGAACATCTTCGCGCTGCCGGTGATCGGCCTGATGGGCAAGACGCTGAACACGATCGGCTTCGACTTCAACTACACGCGCCAGCCCGGCAGCGCCTGGTTCACGATCGTCCTGATGGACGTCTGGCACTGGACCTCGCTGGTGGTGCTGCTGTGCTATGCCGGCCTGGTTTCCATCCCGAACGACTACTATCAGGCCGCCAAGATCGACGGCGCCAGCGCCTGGTCGGTGTTCCGCTACATCCAGCTGCCGAAGCTGAAGCGCGTGCTGACCATCGCGATCCTGCTGCGTTTCATGGATTCCTTCATGATCTATACCGAGGTGGTGGTGCTGACCGGCGGCGGGCCCGGCAGTTCCACCACCTTCCTCTCGCTCGACCTGGTGAAGACGGCCCTCGGGCAGTTCGACCTCGGCCCGGCGGCCGCCATGTCGCTGATCTACTTCCTGATCATCCTGCTGCTGAGCTGGCTGTTCTACACCCTCATGACCCGGAACGAGGCACGATGATGCGCAAGCGCTCTGTCATTCCGGCAATCTACATTGTCTTCCTGCTGCTGCCGATCTATTGGCTGATCACCATGTCGTTCAAGACCACGAACGAGATCCTGGGCGGGTTCACGCTGTGGCCGCGGCAATTCACCCTGGCCAACTACCAGATCATTTTCACCGACCCGACCTGGTACATGGGCTACGTCGCCTCGATCGAATATGTCGTCCTCAATACGGTCCTGTCGGTGGCGGTGGCGCTGCCGGCGGCCTACGCCTTCTCCCGCTACCGTTTTCTCGGCGATAAGCACCTGTTCTTCTGGCTGCTGACCAACCGCATGGCGCCGCCGGCGGTGTTCGCGCTGCCGTTCTATCAGCTCTATTCCGCGGTCAACCTGTTCGATACGCCGTGGGCGGTCGCGCTGGCGCATACCTTGTTCAACATCCCGCTGGCGGTCTGGATCCTGGAAGGCTTCATGTCGGGTGTGCCGAAGGAGCTGGACGAGACCGCCTATGTCGACGGCTATTCGTTCTGGCGTTTCTTCTTCAAGATCTTCATGCCGACCATCGCGGCCGGCATCGGCGTCGCGTGTTTCTTCTGCTTCATGTTCTCCTGGGTGGAGCTGCTGCTGGCGAAAACCCTGACCGCAGTCGCCGCCAAGCCGATCGCGGCCCTGATGACCAAGACCGCGAGCACATCCGGCTATCAGCTCGGCCTGCTCGCCGCCGCCGGATCGCTGACGCTCATCCCCGGCGCGGTCGTGATCTATTTCGTGCGCAACTACATCGCCAAGGGCTTTGCCCTCGGGCGCGTCTGATCCGACGGAGGCGGCTGCATGCAGGGCACGTCACTCACAGACTGGATGGCCTGGACTTGGCAGACGGCCGCCTTCTTCGGCTTCCTCGCTCTCTGCCTGATCGGCATGTCGGTGTGGGAGATCTGCTCCCCCGGCGGAGCCCCGCGCCGCGGCATCCTGCGCCTCGACACCACGCGCGGCGACCGGCTGTTCATCTCGCTGCTGGGCAGCGCGTTCATCTTCCTGGCGTGGCTCGGCCTCGTCGGCCTGCCGCTGTGGGCGCCGCTCGGCATCTCGCTGGTCTACGCCTTCATCGTGTTCCGCTGGGTCTAGACTAGGCGGCCGCCGCGCTCACGCCGCCCCGCTCGAATTTCACGCACGGCAAGGCGGGGCGAGGGGTCGGGTCGGCGCGGTCGTACAGCGGAAACCAGAATGCCTTGCCTTGCTGCAGCCATTAATAGCATGGACCAATGCGCCTTTCCAGCGATGGTTTCGGCGATGGCAGAATGGGGAGATGGGAACGCGCCGGCGCTCAGCCTTGACTGCAGGGGTCGCCCCGGCCCTCCGACAGCGATTTCCCGCAGGCGAATGCGGCCTGCAGCGATTGGCGCAACCGCTCCTCGTCCGACAGGATAGCGGCCATGCGGTCGGCCAGTTCATGGCCCGGCATCGGGCTCGTTTCCAGCTTCAACCGGCGGCCATCCTCCTTGAAGGCGGGGGAGGCGACGACGGCGTCGAAGGCCGCTCGGAAGGCCTCGAGCAGGGGCTCTGGCATGCCGGGCGGCGCGATGATCCAGCGGGAGAGTTCGTAGTTGACCTGGAGGAAGCGCGTGACAAGGTCATAGCGCCCGTGATCCGCGCGCAGATCGGAAAGCTCCGGAACCCCTCGGTAAGGGTCCGAACCGGTCCTGGCGCTTACGCGCAGGATGGGCTCGACGCCAGGCGCGTTCAGAAGGGCATCGTCATCGGGATAGTTGGCGGTGGTCATCATGACCTCGCCCGCGATGACGGCGCCTTCCTTTTCGCCGCTCTTGTAGCCCGGCACCGGCTTCATCCGCACGCCGAGGATGGCGTTGATCCAGATCGTCTCATATGCGGCGAAGGACGAAATCGACCGGACCGACAAGGACGCGGGCAGGCGGTTCGCGCGCAGATCGAGAATGGTCATGAAATCGGCGGCGGGCCCCTTGACCAGGAAGCGTGTTTCCGATCCCAGCTTGCCGATCCAGTTCCACGTTCCGATGTCGTATGCGACGCCTTCCTCCTCCAGGAACTGGGCGGACATCACGCCGGCCGGGACCAGCGCGATGATGCTTCCGTCGGCCGCGCTTTCCTGCAGCACCTTCCCGCAGAGCTTGCCGCCCGCCTGACCGATGTTCTTGATGAAGAGATCGAGATCCGGAACGGTTGCCTGCAGATGGCGACCGAACAGCCGAGCGAAGGTGTCGTTGGCGCCCCCGATGTCGGAGCCGATCAACAGCGTGGTCTGGAGGCCCCGCAGAGCCTGGAAGACGCTGTCGGCGGTCGCGATCGGGACGGGCGCCGCCACGGAGGCGGCCAGGGCGCCAAGCACGGTGCGGCGCGTCAGCGACATGGACTTCGCTCGCCGGTCGGCCTCGGTCGCACCCATGGCCGTTTTCTCCTGTACCCCGGCTTGCGCACTAGGTGCGCGCGCAAGGGTTATCCTTGCCGGCTGCCAGCGCCTCGCCGCAGCGTTCGAGCGCCGCGAGTTCCGCGGCCAGCTCCGCCTGGCCCTGAAAAATCGAAGCCACCCGCGCCGCGATATCCGGTCCGCTGGTGTAGCCGATCTCGAAATCCAGCTTTTGGGACTCGGCAATGTAATCTGGGGCTTGCGCCGCCTCGGTAAACGCCGCCTGCCAGGCCTCCAGCAGCTCCGGCTCGGTGTTGGGTGGCACCGCAACCCATCGCAGCATGGTCGAGGTCAGGTCGATGAAGTCCAACACCTTCGACCGGTCGGCGCCGCCGGTGCTGCTCACGAGATCCTTCAGGAGCGGCCCGCCCTCAAACCGTTCAGGCAGCGTTCCGTCCGAAATTTGCAGGACGACGCCGACGCCGCCTGCCTCCATGGTATTGCGGTCGGTAGGATATCCCGCCGGCACCAGCATCACCTCGCCTTGAATCAATGCCGACTCGGCCTCCGCTCCCGCGTAGCCCGGCACCGGGTTGATCCGAAGCCCGAGCAGGGCGTTCAGCCACAGCGCCTCCTGGTAGGCGTGGGAGGTCTTGGCGCGGACCGACATGGATGAGGGCGCGGTCTTTGCGCGCAGGCCCTCGAAGGTCTTGAAATCGGCGCCGGGCCCGCGCAGCAACACCCGCGTCTCGGTGCCGTGCTTGCCGAGCCATCCCCACTGCCGGATATCGAAGTACACGCCTTCCTCGCCCGCCACTTGGGTCGAGAATATGGCGGACGATGCGGCGAGCAGCATGGACCCATCGGTCGGGCCTTCCTGCAGCATCTTGGCTGCCAGCATCCCGCTCGCCTGTTGTACGTTCTTGATGCGAACAGTCAGTCCGGGGATCAGCCGCTCGAATTGGCGCGTGAGTGCGCGGCCGAAATTGTCGTAGAGACCGCCGGCGCCACCGCCCACGATGAAGGTCACCGCCTTGTTGGCCAGCGGGTTCGCCTCGGCACGGACCGGGAAGGGCCGGGCGATCGCGCTTCCGGCCAGAACCGCACCCGACGCCCGTAGGAACGTACGCCGCGTCGTTTTTCCGCTCATGGCCCCCCGACACTCGGTACCCGTTGCGCGTGCCGGACTGTGCCGGAAAAATAGGGGCTAACACAAGAACATCGGTGAATTCGGCCTCAAACGGCGGACGACGTGGCCCTGCGAACCTTCCCACCGTTACGGCAGCGCGATATACAAGGCCCACCGTTCGCGTCGCGCTGGCCGGCGGGAAGCAAGGCTGGGGTCACACTTCATGCTGATGACGGATTTGTCTGGACCGATCGTCGACGCCGATCAACTGGCCGGCGACATCTTGGAGCCCTTGGTGGAGAGCGCCCCCATCGCGTTCGAAACCGCGATGTCCGAGTGCGCATCGGCCGACGGAATGACCGGCTGCCAGGCGTATCATGCTATCTGGCAGTATCTCCGGCTGACGGACGTCATCCGGGCCGTGCGGGTCGACGGGCCCTTGTTTGCGGCAGCCGTCAAGGCCCAGGCGGCACGCGGACCACTGCGGCGAATCCTGATCAGCGGGACTGCCGACTATTCGATGCTCGCGTATCTCGGGCACGCCGCGAGGATTGCCGGTGCATCCCCCGCCTTCGACGTCATCGACCGCTGCGCGACCACGCTCAGCATGAACGAATGGTATGGCGCGCGCCGCGGCCTTGACGTGCGCACCGTGCTGACCGACGTCAACGCGTATCGGCCGACGGAACGCTACGACCTGATCTGCACGCATTCGTTTCTGTATTGGGCCGCGGGCCAGCAGCGCTCTGACCTGTTCCGGAACTGGCACGACTGGCTTGCACCGGAAGGCCGGCTCTGCTTCTCCAACCGGATCGAGCCGTCGTCGCCACTGGCCGACACCGTCAGCCCTTCGAGCCGCGTCCAGGCGATGGTCTCGGAGTTTTTCCGCCGCAGGGCTGAACTCGGAATCGTACTGCCGGTCCCGGACCGCGAATTCGAATCCCTGATCCGCAGCTATGCCCGCCGGCCCGCGAGACGTGTCCGCGACCTGACGATGCAGAGGCTGCAGGCACATTTCGACGAGGTGGGGCTGGTGGCCGAGACGGCGGTCAAGGTGGCCGATGTGGTGCCTGGCCATCGTGACAAGATTTCCGCGCCGGTGCAGAGCGAAGGGCGCCCGCGGTTCTGGTTCCAGGCCAGGCGGGCGTAGCGCCGCAATGCTGCTTTATGTGGTGCGCGAGCAACATCGCTACACGATCGACAAGTTCCTGAACGCCCTGCGCGGCAAGGTGGATGCGTCGAAGATCGTGCGGATCGCGACCTACGAAACTCTGTTCGCGTTGAAGCGGGCGCCGATCGGCAACTACATTTTCACCGACATCGACCGCCTGACGCCGTTCGAGATCGACGCGGCCGGAGAGATCGTGAAGGGCCTGCGCAAGGCCGATCCCACGGTCCGGATCTTGAACGAACCCAACCGGGTGCTGGGCCGCTATGCCCTGCTCCGCCGGCTGCACGAGGCGGGCCTCAACAGCTTCAATGTCTGGCGGCTGGACGAGGAGCGCCTTCCGACCGCCTATCCCGTCTTCATTCGGCGGGAGCAGGACGCGCTCGGAGCGGAAAGCCCCCTGCTGCACGACGAGGGAGAATTTCGGGCGGCGGTCGCGCAGCTCCAGGCGGCCGGCAAGGGCATCGCTGGCCGCATCGCCGTCCAGTTCCGCGATTCCTGCGATGCCCAGGGCACATACCGGAAATACGGCGCGTTCTGCTTCGCGGGCATGGTCGTGCCGCAGCATCTGGTGGTGGCGGATCACTGGATGGTGAAGCGCGGCATAGCGGAGTTGACGCCTGAGTTGATTGCCGAGGAAGCGCGCTACGTCTTCGACAATCCGCATGCCGAGCATCTGCGCAAGGTGTTCGCCCTGGCAGGGATCGAGTTCGGGCGGGCGGACTATTGCGTCGCGGACGGCCGGGTGGAGGTGTTCGAGATCAATACCAATCCTGGCTTCCCGAGCGCGCGCAATCGCGATGATGGACGGATGGCACGGCGCAATCACGTGGTCGGCGGCGTCCTTGCCGGGTTTGCCAGCCTCGATGGCGCGACCGAAAGCTCAGGGCTCGCGAAGTTCCATTTTCCGAAGCCCAAGCTGCACCGGCTGCGTGATCGCTCGCTCTGGCGGAGGATCTCCGACCGCGCCACCGGCTTGCGCTGGCGCCTGCGGGCATTTTCCGGGCGGCTATAGCAGGGCGCCGGTCAGCGGCAGCCGCAGCCACACCCCGAACAGCAGCCAGAGCGCCAGCGCCACGCCGCCCGCGAGAATGGCCGCGCGCCAGATCGACGCGCGCAGTTCCACCAGGGCATGCGTGCCCGCATAGACTGCGCCAGCCGGCAGGGCGCCGAGCAGCGGCAGCAATGCCAGCAGGGCGGCGAAGTTGACGATCAGGCGCCAATGGACGAACTCCCGCGGCGGCTCCAATGGGTTGGGCACGGCTGCGGCGCGGAGCCGCGCCAGCAGCAGCAGGCCGGTGGCGGCGGCGCCGGCTATCCCCGCCGATAGGGGCAGCAGGCGAGCCTCGAACGGAAAGCCGAGGGATACGATCGCGGCCGCCGCGAAGCACGCGAACAGCCCGGCGCACAGCAGACGATCGGCGCGCGTCTCCAGCCCCTGGAACATCCCGCCGGGCTTGCGCAAGCCGCGCACCACGATGATCGCCAGGAACGCGAGCAGAACCAGCACGCCCGGCCGCAGCAGCGCCGACCAGTCGTACAACGCCGTGGTCTTGATCAGGCTGGCTTCGGCCAGGTGCCCCATGATGAAGCCGAGGATGAACGGCGCGCGCGGCCAGTTACCGTTGACAAGCAACGAGGCGAGGAGCGCGGCGACGAAGAGGACGAGCATCGGGACCCAGCCGCTCTGCTCCATCATGGTGCCGATGACCGCGATGGTCGTGACCAAAGGCGCGATGTAGTCGATGCGCAGATAGACGATCTTGCCGACAATGGGCAGGATCGCGAGGAAGGAAACGACCGCGAGCAGGTTGGACCAGAACACCGACCAGCCCATGAGCAGCACGAAATCAAGATGCTGCGTGACCAGGTTCGGCCCCACCGGCAGTCCGAGGATCGCAAGCCCGGCCATCATCAGCGCCATGGTCGAAGAGCCTGGAATGCCGAAACAGACAGTCGGCAGCAGCGACCCGCCTTCCTTGGAGTTGTTCGCCGTTTCCGGTGCGATGACGCCCTCGATCGCGCCATTCCCGAAGCGCGACTTGTCGTCCGCCGACTGCACCGCGTGTCCATAGGCCAGCCAGCTCGCGACCTCGGCGCCCAGGCCGGGCATCATGCCGATGACAATGCCGATGATGGTGGTCCGCAGGGTCAGCCAGCGGTAGCGCCACAGGGCCGCCATGCCGCGGAACAATGCGCCGTAAGTGCATGCGGCGGCAGCGGCCGTGCTGTCCGGCAGCATCCGTTTCTTGCGGGCCAGATCGAGAAGTTCCGGCACGGCGAAGAACGCGGTGACGAGGATCAGGGTATCGAGGCCGTCCCACAATTCCAGCCGTCCGAACACGAATCGCGGCGTGCCGGTCGCGCTGTCGAGCCCGACAGCGCTGGCGAGCAGGCCCAGCGCGCCCATCGCGAAGCCCTTGATCGGCGAGCCGTGGCTGAGGGTCGAGACCGCGCTGAGTCCGATGACGGCCAGCAGCAGGTATTCCGGCGCGCCAAAGATGTGGCCGAAATGCTGGAACACCGGCAGCAAGAGGAAATAGACCAGCGCGCCGACCGCGCCGCCGATCCCCGAAGCGGCCATGCTGGCGCCGAGCGCCTCGGCCGCCTGGCCTTTCTTCGCCATGGTGAAGCCGTCGAGCACGGTGGCGGCCTCCGGCGCGCCTCCCGGAACGCCGATAAGGATGCTGGGGACCGATCCGCCGGTATGCACGACCGAATGCATCGAGAGCAGCAGCACGACGCCGAATGCCGGGTCCATGCCGAACAGCAGCGGCATCAGCAGCAGGATGCCCATCTTACCGCCGAGGCCCGGGGTGGCGCCGAATACCATCCCCATGACCAAGCCGATGAGCATGGCCTCGAATAGGCTGGGCTCGACAAAGATCGAGCCCGCCGACCAGAGAATCTCGGAAAAGCTCACGCAGCGCCCCGCGCTGCGCAGATGGTTTTTTTCATACGGACAGAGGCTCCCCCCGCGCTTCGGCCGAGTTACGCGACGGCGGCCTGAGCGCGAGCCCGAAGGATAGGCCCCGCGCGGATGAAACGCAAACTGGGCCGGTGAAGCCGAGACTTACTGATCGCTCTCGGCCGGCGGCTGCTGCATCACGACTGTGCCGTCGGTGCGGTGGAGGCGGACCTCGACCACATGGCCCTGGTCCTGTTTCTTTCTTGCCAGTTTCCAGGCTGCGTCAATGGCGGCGGCCTGGTCGGAGAAGGGAGCGGAGTGCTTGCTGAGGTGACGGATGCGCCAGCGTCCGCGATGCCAGACGACATCGTAGAGCAGAGGGGGAGGCTGTTCGCTCATGGCGGTGCGCGGTTGAGGAAGCTGCTCAGGCTGCTCGATCATCCGTAGTGTCTGTTCATGCTCGGTGCGTTCCGGTGAAATCAGCGCATCGTCGGCCGCCGATTCGCGCCGTTTAGGCTCTTGCACCCCCGAGAAGGCATCCGGATGGGGCTGGGACGGTGTCGGCACGCTTCCTCCCTGCGCGCACCCGCGCTGCGTCTATGGCGATCGAAGGAAACAACGCATCGGATAACCCGGGCGCCGGTCTGTTCGTTCCGATCCTGCAAGGGAGGCGCGAATATTCTCGGCGCGCCGCTGCAGTTGCGCTGCGATCTCAGAGAACGCCGCGACCAATCGACAGCCCCTTTGGCCGGGGCTGTCACCCTTAGGAACAATCTGCTGCCTGTGTCTCCGAACTGGACAGCAGGCAGGATGGTGGACCAACCGGAGCAAATCCGGGCACTGGATCCTGGTGGCCGAGATTCCCGCCAAATCGCGGAATCATCGCGCTTTTTGATGACCATGCCGTGTCCGTTCGGGCCGCTCGGGCGCTGGTGTCCGCTTCGGAACTCAAAGCCGCCTTTCTGGCCGTATCGCTCGGTGTCGCAGAAGTGCCGCAAGGAGACATGCGAGCTTGCATTATGCTCGCGCGTTGTCCTCACTGGCATCCCATTGAAGGGTCTCCGGTCATCGACAAGGGAGGGTAAACCATGAAGATCGTCGTCATCGGCGGCACCGGCCTGATCGGCTCGAAATCCGTCGCCATTCTGCGCCAAGGCGGCCACGAGGTCGTCGCCGCCTCGCCCCAAAGCGGCATCAACACGATCACTGGCGAGGGGCTCAAAGAGGGCTTGGCCGGCGCGCAGGTGGTGATCGACCTCGCCAATTCACCCTCGTTTGAAGACAAAGCAGTGCTGGAATTCTTCGAGACCTCCGGCCGCAACCTTCTGGCGGCGGAGGCCGTGGCGGGCGTCCGGCACCATGTCGCGCTATCCATCGTCGGAACCGACCGGACGCCCGACAATGGCTATTTCCGTGCCAAGGTCGCCCAGGAGAAACTGATCAAGACCTCCGGCATCCCCTACACCATCATCCGCTCGACCCAGTTCCTGGAATTCCTCCGCAGCATCGCCGCTTCAGGGGCGGATGGAAACAGGGTCAGGATTTCGTCCGGCCTGTTCCAGCCCATCGCGGCGGACGACGTCGCTGCCATCGTTGCCGATGTGGCGCTCGCGGCGCCGCGAAACGGTATCGTCGAGATCGCCGGCCCGGAACGAGCGCCGTTCAACGAGATCGTCGCCCGCTATCTGAACGCGGTCGGCGACCGGCGTGAGGTCGTGAGCGACCCCGAGGCGCGATACTTCGGTGGCCGGGTCGAGGAGCGCTCGCTCGTGCCGTTGGGCGAAGCGCGCCTCGGACACATCGGTCTCGACGAATGGCTCCGTCGCTCACAGGCAAAAGCCTGATCCCCGCATCCACCAACCGAAGCAAAGAGGCGACTATGACGATCAAGCTCGTTGCGTTGGTTCTGCTATGCGTCATGACCGGCACGGCGATGGCTCAGGAGCCTAAGGTCACGCCGCTCATGTCGAAAGATCTTGCCGAGTATCCCGGCAAGGAAGTTCTGATGATAACGGTAGAGCATGTGCCCGGCGGGTCGAGCGCTATCCACCGACACAATGCACAGGCGTTTGTCTATGTGCTGGAGGGCTCTGTTGTGATGCAGTTGAAAGGTGGAAAAGAGATGACCCTGACACCGGGACAGACGTTCTATGAAGGCCCCGACGATGTGCATCTCGTTGACCGGAACGCCAGCAGCACCAAGCCGGCGAAATTCCTGGTGCTCTTGATCAAGAACAAGGGCGCTCCGGCGCTCGTGCCAGCAGAGTGACCGTTGGCTGGGCGCTGGCCGGGGTGGGCAAACCACGGAGGAGGATAACCAGATCGTTCCCGGCATCGTGCTTCGGTTCGAGAGTGGACCTGTCCTGCGAAGCGCGGAGCCCGAAGCAGGATGGTGGGCCCGGCGGGACTCGAACCCGCGACCTCTCGATTAAAAGTCGCTTGCTCTACCGACTGAGCTACGGGCCCACGTGGCCGCCGGAGGATAGGGTCCGCCGGGGCCGGGAAGGGCTTCCCAAAATCCCGGCCAAAATGCAAGCGCAATCCCGCGTGGCGCCTTTGGGGGCGCATGGGACCGGGCAAAAGACCAACATCTCCGAGCTGTTACGGGGTGATCTTGCGTGGCGTGCCAATCTCGGCCGCGGGCGCCGCGGGCTTCAAAAGCGGCTTCAGCGGCTTGGCCTTGCCGATCGCCTTGGCGGGAGCGGCGAGCGGGGCGGGCCGGGGTTTCGGCTTTGGCTTGGCCGCAATGGGCTTGGCCGCGACCGGCACGGGCTGGCAGGCATTCTCGGCATTCTCGAACCGGTGCCAGTTGTCGCGCATCACATCGGGCCAGACCCCGCTGGTGATGTGATTGGGCCAATAGAGGTCGCCGTTCCAGAAGCTGACGACCGAGCCGCCGGCGCGGTCGGATTCGACCGTCACGAAAGCAAGCTTTTCCCCGCGCTGGGAATCGATCGAGATCTCATGGACGCCGCGATAATAGTCGACGCTCGGCCGATGGTCGCGGAACTGCTGGCCCAGCTTGTAGGCGAGGCAGGGGGTCAGAACCTGCGGAATGACCGCCGATTTCATGACGATATCCGGCTCTGCCACCTTGCTGGCGGGGGTGCAGGCGCCAAGCGAGACCGCCGCCGCGAGGGCGAGCGCCGGACCGGCAAGAAATGCAGGGCGTTCCTTCATCACCGCATTCCGAAGCAAGCGATATGCCACGGCTTGTTGTGGCCCAGGTCCCGTTTCCCGTTCGTTAATGCTTACAGGCGCAGATTGCCTGCGGGCGATCAGGCCGCCTTTGCGTATGTCTTTGGATCCAAAGGCCGATTCGCCGGAGGCGTGACCGACCAAGGACAGCGCGCATGTGCCGGTGGCTTACCTATTGCGGCGACCCGATCTATCTGGACAAGGTGCTGTTCGAGCCGCGCAATTCCCTGATCAGCCAGAGCCTGCGCGCCCGGCACAGCCATGTAACGACCAACGGCGACGGTTTCGGCATCGGCTGGTATGGCGACCGGCCGACGCCGGGCGTCTATCGCGACATTCTCCCGGCCTGGAACGACCAGAACCTGAAAAGCCTGGCGCACCAGATCCGCTCCAGCCTGTTCCTGGCGCATGTGCGCGCCTCCACCGGCACAGCGACCTCCCGCGCCAACTGCCACCCTTTCGCCCACGGCAAATGGCTGTTCATGCACAACGGCCAGATCGGCGGCTACGAGCGCGTGCGGCGGCGCCTGGAATCCATGATCGACGACCGCTTCTATTGCCACCGCGTCGGTACCACCGACAGCGAGCTCATCTTCTACCTGCTGTTCAGCGAAGGGCTGGAGGGCGATCCCGTCGGCGCGCTGATGCGCACGACCGGCAAGATCGAGGCGCTGGCGCGGGACGCGGCGGTCAACGAGCCGTTCAAATTCACCTCCGTGCTCAGCGACGGCACGTCCATCTATGCCGTCCGCCATTCCACCGACGAGGTGCCGCCGACCTTGTTCCACCGGCAGCGCGACGATCATTTCATGGTTGTTTCGGAGCCGTTCGACGAGGACGAGGATTGCCACGCCTGGCGCGAAGTGCCGCCGGGGCAGATGCTGGTGATCGAGAAGAGCGGGCGGCTCGACATGGCGCCGTTCGTGCCGGGCATCTGAAAGCCGTCTTAACCCGTATTACCTGCCGCGTGATGGCCGTCACAGCCGTGCGCTGGCTGTGAGGCGGTTCACAGAAACCCTCCCATTTAAGCATTAACTCATCGGCACGGTCATTGAAGGCGGTCCCTGCGGGACCTACCTGCTGATCCATAGCCGGGAGCACGGGCAATCATGTTTACCTTCGAATCCTACCGGGACGTTCTGAGTGAAAACCATCGTCGCGGCCATATCAACGCAAGCGCCTGGATTCTCGTCGCCGCGTTGACGATCGCCATCGTCCTGTTCGTGTAGCACCCCAAAAATCGGCGCCTGTCAAAGGGCCTCGGGCCGGTTCAGAACCGCATTGAAAACCGCCGCGGGCACGCGGACGCGGTCATCGTCGTCATGGACCGCGCGCAGCCTTGCAAACGAACGGTCCGGGTCGCCAGTCAGCGCGGCCAGGCGGTCGAAGAAGTTGAGCTGATCGCCGCCAAGCCGCTGGTCGGGACGGGGCATGGCGCCCCAGACGTCCCAGGGCAGCATCTCCAGCTTGCCGAGGGCCGCAACATCGCGGATCACCTCGGCCGCGATGAACCACAAGCCGCGCAGATCGCCGACGAAGATCCCGAACTTCGACGGATCGGCCCTGCCGCTCCGGCATCGGGTCCAGGCATCACCGGCGGTGAGGAACTGGTCGCGCGGCACGTCGAGCGGATCGAACCCGAATTTCAGCACGCGGCGCCAAACCGCGTCGAGCTGCGCATCCACCAGCACCCAGCGCAAGTCCGCCTTGCTCCAGTATTCGCACACCAGGTGCTCCTCGAGCCAGGGCGCACTGAAATAGGCGCCGAAGCCGCAGCGGCAGCGCGCCGGTATTCCCCTGGCACGCAGCATCGCCGTCATCAGCAAGGCGAAGTGATGGCAGACGCCGACCACGCGCCTGTCGACCGGCCGCGCGACCGAAAGCGGCCGGCCGTCGAGCGCGAGGATGCGGTCGATGATCGCGTCCGCGGCACGGATGTGGGATTCGGCCTTGCGCTCCTCCGGCACCCTGAAGCCGTAGGCATCCGCCATGTACTGATGCACGCAAAGACCCTGAATGGTCGATGCCAGTTCGCCGACGTCATCCGGCAGCTCCGCCAGCGCCCGCTGGTGGCGGCCGGCTTTGGTCATCGCACCCGGCTCGCCATAGAAGGCGAGTGCGTCACGGTCATTCGGCTCGCGCAGTGTTGCCGGGTGCGGCGTCACGGCCTTGCCTCCCTAGAGGTGACGGGTCTCGGCCGGCGCCGATTGCCAGTCATTGTTCCTGCCGTCCTCGTAGCGAACCGGGGCAGACCCTAGCTCTTCGTCGCTTGCATCCAGGCAGGCGAGGTTGACGGCGTAGAACTCGCCGCCGAGTTCCGGCATGTCGGCACGGCCGAACGGCTTGATGCCGCAATGCCTGCAGAACAGGTGATGGATCGCGTGCCGGCCGAACTGGTATTTCGACAGCGCGTCCGCGCCGCGGCGTAGCCGGAACGAATCCGCCATCACGATCACCTTCCAGAAGCGGCCCTTGCGGCAGATCGAGCAATTGCATTTGCTGGTGCCCTGTGCGAGGTCCAGATCGCACTCGAACTGGACCGCGCCGCAATGGCAGCTTCCGTGGTAGGTCTTGAGCATGATCAGCGCTCGTTGGCCAGGTACTCAGCCAGGCGGTCGAAGCACCCGTTCCAGCCCTTGTTGTGGTCGTCGCGGGCCTCGACGGTCTCGAAGTGGGCGTGGCGGAAGGTCATGCGCGTCTTGCCATCGATCTCGCCGAAGGTGATGGTGACCAGGGTGTCGCGGCCACGCTCGCCTTCCTCTTCCCAGGAGAACGTGAAGACCAGCTTCTCCGGTTCCACGACCTCGCGGTAGACCCCACGCATCCAGTGTTCCTTGCCCTGCTCCGAGCGGATGCCGGCGCGGAAGGAGCCGCCGGGGCGGACGTCCAGCTTTGCGGAAAGGCACGTATATGTGTGCGGGCCCATCCACCGCACCATGTGTTCCGGTTGTGTCCACGCCTTGTAGACGAGAGCGCGGGGCGCGTCGAAGGTGCGGGTGATGACGAGCTCGTGCTGTGCCGTCTGCTGGCTTGCGTTGGCGACCATGGTTTACTCCTCAAGGCTTGCGATATCTGTGATGCGATCGCCCGACGATCCGCCGCGTCAGAGCGGGAGAGCGCCGGGATCGATCAGCAA
>DASSBF010000143.1:0-16700 GCA_035699005.1 Dongiaceae bacterium | reverse complement strand
TCCGGTTCGGGCAAGTCGACCCTGCTGCACATCTCGGGCCTGCTGGAGCACCAGGCGGACGGCGACGTGGTGATCAAGGGCACGGCGACCCGCGCACTCAACGACGACAGACGCACCGCCCTCAGGCGCACGACCATGGGGTTTGTCTACCAGTACCACCATCTGTTGCCGGAATTCTCCGCGCTGGAGAACGTGATCATTCCGCAGATGATTGCCGGCGCATCGCGGCGGGACGCGCGGGAACGCGCCACCGCGCTGCTGCAGCGGGTGGGCCTGGGCGAGCGCCTGAACCATCGTCCGGCCAAGCTCTCCGGCGGCGAGCAGCAGCGCGTCGCCATCGCCCGCGCGCTCGCCAACAAACCGGCCATTGTCCTCGCCGATGAACCGACCGGCAATCTCGATGTTCACACCGCCGACCAGGTGTTCGCGATGCTGGCCCAACTCGTGCGCGAGGACAAAGTCGCGGCGATGATCGCTACCCACAACCTGGAGATCGCGCGCCGCATGGACCGGGCCGTCACGATCCGCGAAGGCGTGCTGGAAGCGGCCTAGGCGTTGCAATCCGCCACGATCGGGACGTTCGCCTGTAACATCGTCAGGGCGGAACTCGGGCGGTCGCCCCATGGTTCCGCAAGGCTGCATGCGGGACAGTGGAGCAATGCCGCCGGCATGCTGGCGGGCGGACGGCATTTCCGCTCTTTTTTTGGCTGCTGACCGGCTAAGGTGGCGCACCGAGGGACTCGACATGGCCTTTGCCGATTTCGTCCATCTGCGCGTCCATTCCGCCTATTCGCTGTCGGAAGGGGCGATCAAGCCGAAACTGCTGGTGGAGCTGGCGCGTCGCCAGCAGATGCCGGCCGTCGCCGTCACCGATACCGGCAACCTGTTCGGCGCGATGGAATTCTCGAGCTACGCCAAGGAGTCCGGCGTCCAGCCGATCGTCGGCTGTCTGATGTCGGTGACTCGCCCGGACGAGCCGGACGGGCTGGGGCAGCGGCCCGCGCCGGACCAGCTCGTTCTGCTGGCGCAGAACGAAGCTGGCTACCGCAACCTGATGAAGCTGACCAGCGATGCCTTCCTCGAGACCGAGCCCGGCCTCGTCCCGCAGGTTTCCCTGCCGGCGCTGGCGACGCATGCGGAGGGGCTGCTGGCGCTGACGGGCGGCGTGGCGGGAGAGGTGGGGCGGCACTTGCTGGAGAACCGGCCGGATGCGGCGCGTGCCGCGCTTGACCGCTTGAAGGGCATCTTCCCGAGCCGGCTCTATGTCGAGCTGCAGCGCCACGGCCTGCCGGACGAGAACCAGATCGAAGAAGGCCTGGTCGAGCTGGCCTACGCCGCCGACCTGCCGCTGATCGCGACCAACGATGTGTTCTTCAGCGACGAGGGCATGTTCGCGGCCCACGATGCCTTGCTGTGCATCGCGCAAGGCTCGTATGTCGACAATCCGGACCGGCGCCGCGTGACCCAGGAACATCGCTTCAAGTCGGCGCGTGAGATGCGTGAACTGTTCCGCGACTTGCCGGAAGCCGTCGACAACACGCTGGTGGTCGCACAACGCTGCGCCTTCATGCCGCCGGCGCGCAAGCCGATCCTGCCCGCATTCGCGGAGGGCGCCGACGAGGCATCGGTGCTGCGCGACAAGGCGCGCGAGGGGCTGGAGATGCGCTTCCAGGGGCTCTGCATCGAGGGCGAGGCGCGCAAAGCCTACCTGGACCGGCTGGAGTTCGAGCTGGGCGTCATCATCCAGATGGGCTTCCCCGGCTACTTCCTGATCGTCGCCGAGTTTATCCAATGGGCCAAGCAGCAGACTCCGCCGATCCCGGTCGGGCCGGGCCGCGGCTCGGGCGCCGGCTCGGTGGTGGCATGGGCCCTGACCATCACCGATCTCGATCCGTTGCGGTTCGGCCTGCTGTTCGAGCGTTTCCTCAATCCCGAGCGCGTGTCGATGCCGGACTTCGACATCGATTTCTGCCAGGATCGGCGCGATGAGGTGCTGCACCACGTGCAGGAGCGCTACGGGCGCGATCGCGTGGCGCAGATCATCACCTTCGGAAAGCTGCAGGCGCGCGCCGCCCTGCGCGATGTCGGGCGGGTGCTGCAGATGCCGTACGGCCAGGTCGACCGCCTGTGCAAGATGGTGCCGAACAATCCCGCCAACCCGGTGATGCTCAAGGACGCCATCGAGAGCGAGCCGATGCTGCGGCAGGCGCGCGACGAGGACCCTGCCGTCCGCCGGATGCTGGAGACCGCGCTGAAGCTGGAAGGGCTCTATCGCCACGCCTCGACCCACGCCGCCGGCGTGGTGATCGGCGACCGGCCGTTGGACCAGCTGGTGCCGCTCTACCGCGATCCGCGCTCCGACATGCCGGTCACCCAGTTCAACATGAAAGACGTCGAGAAGGCCGGGCTGGTGAAGTTCGACTTCCTCGGCCTGAAGACGCTGACCGTCCTCCAGACCGCCCTCGAGCATGTCGAAAAGACGACAGGCAAGGCGCCCGACCTGCTGAACCTGCCGCTGGACGATCCCAAGACCTTCGCCATGCTGGCCAACGCCGATGCGACCGGGGTGTTCCAGCTGGAAAGTTCGGGCATGCGCGACGTGCTGAAGAAGCTGAAGCCCGACCGGTTCGAGGACATCATCGCGGTGGTGGCGCTCTACCGCCCCGGCCCGATGGACAACATCCCGCGCTACATCAACTGCAAGCATGGCAAGGAGGAGCCGGACTACCTCCATCCCTCGCTCGAAGGCATCCTCAAGGAGACCTTCGGCATCATGATCTACCAGGAACAGGTGATGGAGATCGCCAAGGTGCTGTCCGGCTTCACGCTGGGCAACGCCGACCTGCTGCGCCGCGCCATGGGCAAGAAGATCAAGGAGGAGATGGAGGCGCAGCGCAAGGCCTTCATCGACGGCGCGCTCGCCAACAAGGTCAGCGCGGACAAGGCGGCGCAGATCTTCGACCAGGTCAACAAGTTCGCCGGCTACGGCTTCAACAAGAGCCACGCCGCGGCCTATGCGCTGGTCGCCTACCAGACGGCATGGCTGAAGGCGAACTACCCGGTCGAGTTCCTGGCGGCCTCCATGACCTACGAGCTTGCCAACACCGACAAGCTCAACGTCTTCCGCCAGGAGCTGACGCGCCAGGACATCGCCCTGCTGCCGCCCGACATCAACAAGTCCTTCCCGACCTTCTCGGTGGAGCGGCAGGCCGACGGATCGCTGGCCGTGCGCTATGCGCTGGCGGCGGTCAAGAATGTCGGCTTGGGTGCGATCCAGGTCATGGTTGCAGCGCGCGGGGAGGGCGGACCGTTCCGCAGCCTCGCCGACTTTTGCGAGCGCATCGATCCGAAGGCCCTGAACAAGCGGCAGCTTGAGAACCTCGTGCTGGCAGGTGCGTTCGACGCGATCCATCCCAACCGCAAGCAGGTGTTCGAGGCAGTCGAGCAGATGCTGCGACAGGCGGCCGCCGTCACCGAGGCGCGCACCTCTTCCCAGAACAGCCTGTTCGGCGATGCGGCCAAGGCCACGATCTCGCTCTCGACCACCCTCGACTGGTCGCCGATGGAGCGGCTGCAGCAGGAGTTCGGCGCCATCGGCTTCTATCTCTCGGCTCACCCGCTGGATGCCTACGGCGCCAGCCTGAAGCGCCTGGATGTCGTGTCGCATGCCGACCTCGGCGCCTGGCTGCGCGCGCGCGGCAGCAGCCGGGCGAAGGTGGCGGGGCTGCTGCTGGGCAAGCAGGAAAGGACCTCGGCGAAGGGCAACCGCTTCGCCTTCCTGCAACTGACCGACCAGTCCGGCATGTACGAGGCGACGATCTTCTCCGACCGGCTGCAGGCGGCGCGCGAGCACCTCGAACCGGGACGGGCATTGTTGCTCTCCGTCGACGTCCGGGCGGAGGAGGACACCCTGCGCCTGATGGTGAACAGCGTGGAGCCGCTGGACCGCGCCGTCGCCAATACCGATGCGGGGCTCCGGATCTTCCTGCGCGATGCCGGTGCGGTGAACAGCCTCCGCAGCGTGCTTGCCACCGCCGGCAAAGGGAAGGGCAAGATCGAGTTGACGCTGGATGTCGCGGACCGCTCCTGGGAGGTGGCCGTCACATTGCCCGGCCGCTATGCCGTTTCCGGCGCGGTGCGCGGCGCGGTAACCGCCATCCCGGGCGTCGCCGCCGTCCAGGACACTTGAAGTCCAAATCTGCCCATAAGAAATTGAATCGCAACATTAATTCAACCTGATGCGACTGTGCTCGGGCAGCGGGCAAGTTGCTTTAGGACTTGCAAATCGGCAGCCAAGCCGCTACTTAACCGCCGCTTGAAATCCCATGCGGGTTCGCGCGCGGACGGGGAGAAATCCCGTCCGTTCGCTCCGGTGCCGGCCAGGTCGACAGATCGGGGGCCGGTCACTTACCCGCAGAGGCTTAACCGGAAAAGGACGTTTCTCATGGCGATGCCGCAATTCTCCATGCGCCAGCTCCTGGAAGCTGGCGTGCATTTCGGTCACCACACCCGCCGCTGGAACCCGAAGATGGCTCCCTACCTCTTCGGCGTGCGCAACGGCATTCACATCATCGATCTGGAGCAGACCGTCCCGATGCTGGACCATGCCGTGAAGGCGGTCCGCGACGTGGCGGCGGCCGGCGGGCGCGTGCTGTTCGTCGGCACCAAGCGGGCGGCCTCGGACAAGATCGCCGAGGCGGCGAAGCGCTGCGGCCAATACTACGTCAACCACCGCTGGCTGGGCGGCATGCTGACCAACTGGAAGACCATCTCCCAGTCGATCAAGCGCCTGCGCGAGCTGGAGGAGCGGCTGACCAACAACACCCAGGGTCTCACCAAGAAGGAACTGCTGATGCTGACGCGCGACCGCGACAAGCTGGAGCGGGCACTGGGCGGCATCAAGGACATGGGCGGGCAGCCCGACATCCTGGTGGTGATCGACACGCTCAAGGAGCAGATCGCGATCCAGGAGGCCAACGTGCTGAAAGTTCCTGTGGTGGCGGTGTGCGACAGCAACTCCGACCCGACCAACGTCACCTATCCCGTGCCGGGCAATGACGATGCCACGCGCGCGATCGCGATGTACTGCGACCTGTTCGCCGGGGCGGTGCTGGACGGCCTGCAGCAGGAGGCGATCTCCCACGGCAAGGACATCGGCGAAGCCGAGGAACTGCCGGCCGAGGCGCTGCCGACCCCCGCTGCGGGCGAAGAGGTGGCCCAGCCGGTAAACGCCTGACGCGCTGAACGGTTTGATCCGATGGGGTGCTGGGCGGCGACGCGCAGTGCCCCATTTGGCGCATGGACTCCGGCGTTTGGCCGCGATGGTCTGAGGTTTGAGATAAAAGAGCTGAAAGGACAAGGACATGGCCGAGATTACTGCGGCGCTGGTCAAGGAGCTGCGCGAGATCTCCGGTGCCGGCATGATGGATTGCAAGAAGGCGCTGGTCGAGACGAGCGGCGACCTGGAGCAGGCGTCGGACTGGCTGCGCAAAAAGGGTCTGGCGGCGGCCGCCAAGAAGGCTGGCCGCGTGGCGGCGGAAGGCCTCGTCGGCGCGGTTGCCGAGGGCACCAAGGGCGCGCTGGTCGAAGTGAACTGCGAAACCGATTTCGTTGCCCGCAACGAGCAGTTCCAGGGCTTCGTCGGGGCGGTGACCAAGCTTGCCCTCGGCGCGTCCGACATTGGGGCCTTGAAGACGCAGAAACTCCCGGGTGAGGGCCATACCGTCGCCGAAAAGCTGACGCAATTGGTGGCCACCATCGGCGAGAACATGCAATTGCGCCGCACGGCCAGGCTGAGCGTGTCGGACGGCGTCGTGGCCTCCTACGTTCACAACGCGATCATCCCGGGGCTCGGCAAGATCGGCGTCCTGGTCGGTCTAGAGTCAGGCGGCGACAAAGCAAAGCTGGCGGCGCTCGGGAAGCAGCTGGCGATGCACGTCGCGCATTCCAATCCGCAGGCCATGACCGCGGATGCTCTCGATCCGGCGGCCGTGGAGCGCGAGCGCGGGGTGCTGGCCGAGCAGGCGAAGGCCTCCGGCAAGCCGGCGGAGATCGTCGCCAAGATGGTCGAGGGCGGTCTGCGCAAGTATTATGAGGCCTGGGTCCTGCCTGAGCAGATCTGGGTCATGGACAACAAGAGCCGGGTGAAGCAGGTAATCGAAGCCGCCGGCAAGGAACTTGGGACGCCGGTAAGGATTGCTGGCTTCGCGCGCTTTGCTCTTGGCGAGGGCATCGACAAGGGGGCTACGGACGCGGCTTAATCGCGTCGGGCTCGAATCGGACTGGTAGGTGGGAGGTCGGCGGATGGTGACAGAGGAACCCACGAAACTGCTTTACAGGCGGGTCTTGCTGAAGATTTCCGGCGAGGCTCTGATGGGGCAGCGTGAGTTCGGCCTCGATCCCGCCACCATCACCCGAGTCGCGGAAGAGGTGAAGCAGGTGCACGCTTTGGGCGTGGAATGCTGTCTGGTGATCGGCGGCGGCAACATCTTCCGTGGGCTGGCCGGCGCCTCGCAGGGCATGCAGCGCGCCTCCGCCGACTATGTCGGCATGCTGGCGACGGTGATGAACGCCCTCGCCATGCAGAACGCCCTGGAGCAGATCGGCGTCAACACCCGGGTGCAATCCGCGATCTCGATGCAGGCCATCGCCGAGCCCTACATCCGCCGCCGTGCCATCCGGCACCTGGAAAAGGGGCGGGTCGTGATCTTCGCCGCCGGCACCGGCAACCCGTTCTTCACGACCGACACCGCGGCCGCCCTCAGGGCCTCGGAGATGGGCTGCGAGGCGCTGCTCAAGGGCACCAAGGTCGACGGCGTGTACAGCGCCGACCCGAAGCTGCATCCCGATGCCACGCATTTTCCGCGCATGACGCACCATGACGTGCTGTCGCGCGACCTCAAGGTCATGGACGCCGCCGCGATCTCCCTGGCGCGCGAGAACAAGATCCCGATCATCGTCTTTTCCATCCACAAGCCGGGCAACTTCGCACGTGTCATGCTGGGCGAGGGCATGCATACCCTCATCGGTGACACGCCGGCCCGCGCGGTCAACGGATAGGTGCACGGGACACGGCAACAGGGGAATGGTCAGGGTGATTCATCATGACTGACACCGGATTGAACGAGTTCAGCCGCCGCATGGACGGCGCATTGGAGGCGCTGCGCAAGGAATTCGGCGGCCTCCGGACCGGCCGGGCATCGGCGCATCTGCTCGACCAGGTCGTGGTCCAGGCCTATGGCAGCCCGATGCCGCTGAACCAGGTCGGCACGGTCAACGTGCCCGAGCCGCGCATGATCACCGTCAATGTGTGGGACCGGTCACTGGTCGGTGCGGTCGAGAAGGCGATCCGCGACGGCGGCCTCGGCCTCAATCCCGCCAGCGACGGCCAGCTCGTGCGCGTGCCGATCCCGGAGCTGAGCCAGGAACGCCGGGCCGAGCTGACCAAGATCGCCCACAAATACGCGGAACAGGCCCGCGTCGCCGTGCGCAACGTCCGGCGCGACGGCATGGAATCGCTGAAGAAGCAGGAAAAGGACGGCAAGATCTCCGAGGACGAGCATCGCGCCCTGCACGACCAGATGCAGAAGCTGACCGACGAGCATGTGAAGAAGGTCGACGACGCGCTGGCCGCCAAGGAAAAAGAGATCATGCAGGTTTGATGTGAACCAGCCGATCTCAGGCGCGGTCAGGATCGGAGACCCGGCAGAGGCGGCGGGCGGGGGTGTCGTCCCGCGCCACGTCGCCATCATCATGGACGGCAACGGCCGCTGGGCGAAGGCGCGCGGGCTGCCGCGCACCGTCGGCCACCGCGAAGGTGCGGAGGCGCTGCGCCGCGTGGTCCGCGCCTCGGCCGAGTTCGGCGTCGCCTATCTGACGGTCTTCGGCTTCTCGTCCGAGAACTGGAAACGGCCGGCGGCCGAGGTCACCGACCTGATGGGCTTGCTGCGGCTCTATCTCAGGAAGGAAATCGCCGAGATCGACCGCAACGGGGTCCGCCTTCGGGTGATCGGCGACCGCGACCGCTTGTCGGCTGACATCATCCAGCTGATCGAGGAAGCCGAAGGGCGCACGGCCGCCAACACCCGCCTCAACCTGACGGTGGCGCTCAGCTATGGCAGCCGCGCCGAGATCGTGAGCGCTGCCCAGCAATTGGCGCGGGCGGTGCGCGCCGGCAGCCTCGACCCCGAGGATATTGACGAGCTTGCCTTCCAGCGGCACCTGTTCACGGTCGACATTCCGGATCCCGATTTGGTGATCCGCACCAGCGGCGAGAAGCGGATCAGCAATTTTTTGCTGTGGCAGAGCGCCTATGCCGAATACGTGTTCATGGACAAGCTGTGGCCGGATTTCGCGGGCGAGGATCTGAAATCCGCAATTGTCGAGTTCAGCGGCCGAAAGCGGCGCTATGGCGCCGCCGGCTGATCGCCCCGGCGGCCTCACCAACTTCCAGAAGCGCATCCTCTCGGCGGCCGTCCTGCTGCCGGTGGTGATTGGCGCGATCGTGCTGGGCCACCCGTATTTCACGATCCTGGTTGCTTTGTTCGCGGTCGTTATGGCCTGGGAATGGACTGCCGTCGCGGCGCACGTACGGACTTCGGCGCAGGCATCGCCGGTTCCGGCCCCGTCGGGCCGCGGCTGGCGGATGCTGGCGGCGCTGGCGGCAACAACCGTCGTCGTGGCGGTTCTGGACACCGGCTTTGCGGGGCGGGTGGAGCGCGAGGGCTGCGTCATCATCGCGCTCGGCGTGCTTGCAACGGGGGCGGTGGCCTGGGCTGCCAATCGCCCGAGGATGCCTTGGTTCATGGCCGGGGCGGTTTACGTGGCTCTGCCGGCGACCGCCCTTGTGGCGATCCGGGCAGAGCCGGAGCTCGGACGGGCGGCGCTGGTGTGGATTATCACCCTTGTGGTCGCGGCTGATACAGGCGGTTACCTGGTCGGACGCACTTTCGGTGGGCCGAAGCTCGCGCCGCGCATCAGCCCCAACAAGACCTGGTCCGGATTGGCTGGCGCGGTAGCCGGGGCGGCACTCGCAGGACTTTCGACGGCATTTGTGCTAAATCACACTAATGTGTGGATGTTAACCTTGATTAGCGCCGGGCTTGGCCTCGTCGAACAGGTTGGAGACCTTGTAGAGTCGGCATTTAAGCGGCATTTTGAGGTCAAGGATACCAGCCGGATCATCCCCGGTCATGGCGGCGTTCTGGACCGCGTCGATGGCCTCCTCGCAGTGGCGCTGGCGGTCTGGATAGCAAACGAATGGGCGGGAGGCAGCGTGCTCGCATGGTAATGAGAGAGGCCCTCAAGCCGGCTCCGGCGCCGCGCCGGGTGACGATCCTGGGGTCGACCGGGTCGGTCGGCCGCAACACCATCGACATCATCTCCCGTGACCCCGCCGCCTATGCGGTGGAGGCCCTGACCGCGCAGGACAATTCAGCCCTGCTGATCGAGCAGGCGCGAAGCGTGAAGCCCCGGTTCGTCGCGATCGGGAACGAGGCGCATTACCGCGTTGTCAAGGAGGCGCTCGCAGGCACCGGAATCGAGGTTGGCGCCGGACGAGCCGCGGTGATCGAGGCGGCGGCGCACCCCGCCGAATGGGTGATGTCGGCGATCGTGGGGGCTGCTGGCCTCGAGCCGACGCTGGCGGCCGTCCGGCGCGGTGCGGTCATCGGCCTCGCCAACAAGGAGACGCTGGTCTGCGCCGGCGCCGTGGTGATGCGCGAGGTCGCGCGCTGCAACGCCGTCATGGTGCCGGTCGATTCGGAACACAGCGCGATCTTCCAGTGCCTGGACCAGGCCAACGCGGAGGCGGTCGAGAAGATCATCCTGACGGCGTCGGGCGGGCCGTTCCGCCAGAAATCGCTGGCCGAAATGGCGGAGATGACTCCGGCGCAGGCGGTTGCTCATCCCAACTGGAGCATGGGCGCCAAGATCTCGGTCGATTCGGCCACCATGATGAACAAGGGCCTCGAACTGATCGAGGCGCACCACCTGTTCGGCGTTCGGGAGACGCAGATCGAGATCCTGGTTCACCCGCAATCGGTCATCCACAGCATGGTGGCGTACCGCGACGGCTCCGTGCTCGCCCAGCTCGGCAGCCCGGACATGCGCACGCCGATCGCCTACGCGCTCGGCTGGCCCAAGCGCATCGCGGCGCCGGCGGAGCGGCTCGATTTCGGCAAGGTCAGGCAGCTCACCTTCGAAGCGCCCGATGAGGCACGTTTTCCGGCGCTCCGCATCGCACGTCAGGCGCTGCGCGCAGGCGGAGGAGCGAGTTCGGTGCTGAACGCCGCCAACGAAGTGGCGGTCGCCGCTTTTCTTGGTGGGCAGATCCGCTTCACCGATATTGCGGTGATCGCCGAACACGTGCTCGACGAATTGCCGGGCGGGCCGATCGAACGGCTCGACCAGATCCTGGCACTGGATGCCGAGGCCAGGCGGCGCGCGGCCGACGCGGTCGCGGCGCGCCGGCGAAACACCACCGACTGACGTTCCCGCAACCCGAGATTCCGGACCGAGCACCCCATGGACATCCTGGCCGCGATACCGCACTACGGATTCTGGTTCCTGGCACTGCTGACGGTGCTGGTGTTCGTCCATGAGTATGGGCACTACATCATCGCGCGCTGGTGCGGCGTCAGGGTCGAGGTCTTCTCGATCGGCTTCGGACCGGAGCTGTTCGGCTGGACGGATTCCCATGGCACGCGCTGGAAGGTGAGCGCGATCCCCCTGGGCGGCTATGTCAAGATGTTCGGCCAGGGCGCCAACCTGCTGGAGGGCGAGGCCGGCAAGGCGATGACCGAGGTCGAGCGCAGGGTCGCGTTCGACTACAAGAGCGTCTGGCGCCGCATGGCGATCGTCGCCGCCGGACCGATCTTCAACTACATCTTCGCGGCCATCCTGTTCGCGGCAATCTTCGCGGTCCATGGCAAGGACGTCGCCGCACCCGTGGTCGGCGATGTGATGGCCGGATCAGCGGCGGATCAGGCGGGCCTGCAGCCCGGCGACCGGATTCTCGCCCTGAACGGCGGTTCGGTAGACACCTTCGACGATATCCGCGAATACATCCAGCTCAACCTCGACCAGCAAATTGCCATCACGTTCGAACGCGATGGTCAGCAGCAGACGGTGCAGGTGCATCCGACTGTCAGCGTCGAGACCGACATGCTCGGCAAGGAATTGCGGGTGGGCCGCCTCGGAATCCAGTCCGGCCTGTCGGAGCGCGTCGATCTAGGGGTCGTCGATGCCGGGATCGAGGGCGTGAGGCGGGTCATCGACATCAGCGGCGCCATGCTGAAGGGCCTCTGGCAGATGGTCACGGGCGTGCGGCCGGCCGACGAATTGGGCGGCGTCATACGCATCGGCTATCTCTCGGGAGAGATCGCGCAGATCGGCCCGTGGGCGCTCATGATGTTCGCCGCCATGCTCTCGGTCAATCTGGGCCTGGTGAATCTGTTCCCGATCCCGCTGCTGGATGGCGGACATCTGACCTATTACCTGATCGAGGCCGCGCGCGGAAAGCCGCTCGGCGAGCGCATCCAGGAATGGGGCTTCCGAGTCGGCATTGCCTTCGTGCTCGGCCTGATGCTGTTTGCGACCTGGAACGATCTCGTCTACCTCAACATCATCAACCTCAGTAACTAGGAACGGTGCAGAAATCCGCCTGATGCGCATCCGGGGACGGGACGCGCGCATCGGCGCGTCGTTCTCCATGCGTTATGCGCTTTGCGCCCCGGAGCGACTTGGTTTATCTAAATATTATCGCTTATATTGAGTTCCGAGTGGCCTGAGGGGTGTCAGCAAAATGGCGTTGTTTCAGAGGCTTGCGCTAATCGCAGGGGTGCTGTTCTGCACCCTCGCCGTGGCCCTGCCGGGAGCAATCGCCCAATCCATCTCCTCCGGCGACCCGATCCAGGAGATCCGCATCGAAGGCAATCAGCGGATCGAGCCGGAAACCGTCCGCTCCTACATGCAGATCAATCCCGGTGATCCGTTCGATGCCAGGCGCATCGATCAGGCGCTGAAGAACCTGTTCGCGACCGGCCTGTTCGCCGACGTCAACTTCCGGCGCGAGGGCGATGCGCTGGTCGTGCATGTGACCGAGAATCCGATCATCAACAAGCTGGCATTCGAGGGCAACAAGCGCATCGACGATGACGCGCTCCAGGCCGAGGTGCAGCTGCGGCCGCGCGTCGTCTACACCCAGGCGCGCGTCCAGGCCGATGTGAAGCGCATCCTCGATCTCTATCGGCGCGGCGGGCGCTTCGCCGCCACGGTCGAGCCCAAGATCATCAAGCTCGACCAGAACCGCGTGAACCTGGTGTTCGAGATCAACGAAGGCGACGTGACGGAAGTGCGCCGCATCGATTTCGTCGGCAACAAGGTGTTCAGCGACAGCGACCTCAGGGACGAGATCGTGACCCAGGAGGCGGCCTTCTATCGCTTCCTCAGCACGACCGACACCTACGATCCCGACCGCCTGACGCTCGACAAGGAGGCGCTGCGCAAGTTCTACCTGTCGGAGGGCTATGCGGACTTCCGGGTGGTATCGGCGGTGGCCGAACTCTCCCCCGACCAGGAGGCATTCTTCATCACCTTCACCGTCGAGGAAGGCGAGCGCTACAAGCTCGGCACGGTCGACATCAAGACGACCCTCAAGGACCTCGATCCGGAATCGCTGCGCGACGCGGTCGAAACGGACGAGGGCGACTGGTACAACGCCGACCTCGTGGATGCGAGCGTGCAGGCGATCAGCGACCGGGTCGGCAGCCTGGGCTATGCGTTCGTCGACGTGCGGCCCCGCATCGACCGCGATGCCGAGAACAAGGTCCTGAATCTGACCTATGACATCCAGGAAGGCCCCAAGGTCTATGTCGAGCGCATCGACATATCGGGCAACGTGCGCACGCAGGACAAGGTGATCCGCCGCGAATTCCGCCTCGCGGAGGGCGACGCCTTTTCGACCGCGAAGGTGCGGCGCACTGAACAGCGCCTGAAGAACCTCGGCTTCTTCGAATCGGTCGACATCCAGGCCGTGCCATCGGACAGCCCGGACAAGACGATCATCAAGGTCAAGGTGGCGGAGAAATCGACCGGCGAGCTCTCGTTCGGCGCCGGCTTCTCGACCGCGGACGGCCCCTTGGCCAATGTTGGGGTGCGGGAGCGCAACCTCCTGGGCAAGGGCTATGACCTGCGCGCCCAGCTCAACATCTCCGGCCGCCGGTCGACCGCCGACATCAGCTTCACGGACCCCTACTTCCTGGACAAGGACCTGTCCGCGGGCTTCGACCTGTTCCATCGCCGCTTCGACCGCAAGGAAAGCTCGTTCGAGGAGCGGAACACCGGAATCGGCCTGCATGCGGGGTACGATCTCACCGAGTATACCCGCCAAACCATTTCGTACACCGCCTCCTACGACCAGGTGAAGGATGTGGACGACGATGCCTCCGACGTCATCCAGGACGAGGAAGGCAACGAGTTCCGGTCCATCATCGGGAGCGACATCATGTACGACCGGCGGGACAGCAAGCTCGACCCGCGGGACGGATATTATCTTTCGATCGGCACGGACTTCGCCGGTGTCGGCGGGACGGTGGTCTATCTACGCAATACCCTCGGAGGCGGCTACTTCATTCCGATCACCAAGGAAGTGACCATCGGGGCAACCGGCGAAATCGGCTATATCAGGGGCCTGTTCGGCGACGACGTCCGGGTCACGGACGCCTTCTTCCTGGGGGGCCAGAACCTGCGCGGTTTCGCGACGGGCGGGGTCGGCCCCCGGGATTCCGACACCAAGGACGCCCTGGGCGGCAAATTCAGGGCCGAGGGAACCATCCAGGCGGCCTTCCCATTGGGGCTGCCGGAGGAGTATCAAATCCGCGGCCGTGTCTTCAGCGATTTCGGTACCTTGACTGGGACCGACTTCGAGGACGATATCGACCTCAACGACACGGCTTCCCTGCGCCTTTCGCTCGGCGTCGGCTTGACCTGGGTGTCGCCCTTCGGACCGCTGGCCGTGGATTTGGCCTATCCGCTCCTGAAGGAACCGTTTGACAAGGACGAACTCTTCCGCTTCAGCGTCGGCACGACGTTCTAGGCGGACCCAAACCGCGAAAATTGGAGTCGGATAACGTGCGCTCGATGAGAACCTGGATCATCGCCCTCGCCGTTGCGATCGCGGCGGCGGTGGGCGGCATTGCCACTTCCCTGTACCCCGCTGTCGCGCAATCGGCGCAGAATGTGCCCCTTGTCGTGGGCACCCTCGATTTGCAGACGATCCTGAAGCAATCGAAAGCCGGGCAGTCGCTCGAGGCGGCGCTGGTCGCGAAAAGCAAGACGATCAACGCCGATATCGGCAAGACCGAACAGGGCCTCCGGGCCAAGCGCCAGCAGCTGGAGCAGCAGCGCAGCTCGCTGCAGCCGGCAGACTACCAGGCCAAGCTGTCGGATCTCGAGAAACAGTTCGACACGCTGCGCAAGAACGCCAGCGCGAAGCGCAAGGAGCTGGAGCTGGCCCGCAACAAGGGGCTGGAGCAGATTTCCAAGACGCTGGACGGCGTGATCCGCGACATCGCCCAGAAGCGCGGGCTGACGCTGGTCATCAACAAGTCGCTGGTGGTGCTGGCGGCGGAGAACTGGGACATCACGGCGGAAGTCCAGAAGGGTCTCGATGCCAAGCTGCCGAAAGTGAGCATCTGATCGAGGCTGGACCGTCATGACCGAGGCGCCGCCGGACCGGGGCATCGACATCGACGCCAAGGGCGTGATGAAGATGATTCCGCACCGTTATCCGTTCCTGATGATCGACCGGGTGGAGAATGCCGTTGCCGACAAGGGCTGTGTCGGCATCAAGAACGTGACGATGAACGAGGCCATATTCCAGGGGCATTTCCCGACCGACCCGGTGCTGCCCGGCGTCCTCATCATCGAGGCCATGGCGCAGACCGCGGCTGTGCTCGTGGTGCACACGCTGGGCGAGGCGTTCCACGGCAAGCTGGTCTATTTCATGAGCATCGACAATGCGCGCTTCCGGCGCCCGGTGGTGCCGGGCGACCAGCTTCGGCTGGAGGTGAAGAAGGATCGCCACCGCGGGCCGGTCTGGAAGTTCAACGGCGTCGCCAAGGTCGGCGACCAGGTGGTGGCGGAGGCCGATTTCGCGGCCATGATCCGCGATGCATGAAAGGATTGGGCAATGAGTGCTGATTCATCCGGCCAGTTGCTGCACACCATGATCCGGGTGTTCGACCTGGAGAAGTCCATCGCGTTCTATACAGGCCAGCTCGGCATGAAGCTGCTGCGGCGCAAGGACTACCCCAGCGGCGAGTTCACCCTGGCTTTCGTCGGCTATGGCGACGAGGACTCCAACGCGGTGATCGAGCTCACCCACAATTGGGGCCAGAAGGAGCCGTACCAGCTCGGCACCGCCTTCGGCCACCTCGCGGTCGGCGTGCCCGACATCTACGGCACCTGCGAGCGCCTGGCCAAGGCCGGCGTCAAGATCCCGCGCCCGCCCGGACCCATGAAGCACGGCGGCTCGGTCATCGCCTTCATCGAGGACCCGGACGGCTACAAGATCGAGCTGATCGAGCAGAAGCAGTAGTCGTCCGTTAAGAACGCGGAACGCGTTGTGGCTCAGGCACCGCGTTGCGATCCATTATCTCGCTCTGGATCTCAAGCGCGCTGCGAATGGGTTCGACGATGCTGGGAAACTCCGCGACGATGCCGTCGCAGGCACCGCTGAAGATGTGACCGCGATGCCCGGCGATGACTTCCCTGACGGCTCCGAAGTACGACCTCAGGACAACAAGAAAGGCTTCCTCGATCTGCTCCATGAGGCGAGCGTAGTTTGCTACTTCGGCAACCAGGATCGCGGCAAGGCGACGTTCGATCGCCAACTTCCCAATCCGGAGCTGCTTTAGCCAGGGGACCATGGCAAATTTCCCCGCGCCGCCATGCGCGGTTCTGTTTCCAAACTCACGCGTGCACGTCGCTGGATTGAACGACAACGGGATCCGCGTGCGAACTTGCATCGAGACCTGATGGACCGCACCTTTGCTTTCGCGAACTCCTCAAAAAAGTGCCGGCGGAAATGTGAAGGCTAATAGTCCTGCGCAGCACTCCGGGATGAACCTTGGACCGGAGGTCCGGACGGGACGCGGCAGTTGGAAGTCGAGCGATCGGCACGATAGACCTTCCGATCGTTCGTGCCGACGCTTCATCCTGCGTTCGATCTGCTGCTGCAGGAGCCCTGTCGGCTTCCGCGACAGCATGCGCGCCGTGACACAATCGCCACTAACGTATGACATCTCGATAATGTCGAACGCAAACGCGCTCAGAAGGCCTTCCGACCCTGGATCAGTTCGAGATGATTCGATATGCAGAGACATTGTCTCTTCATGTGGTCCCTGGTGCGGTTCGGCGTCCGCACGACTGAAGGCTGCGTGTGTCGCGCGCGACGGATCATGTGTCGAACGACAAAGGCACGGAGGTCCAAGGAGCGCGCGGCGATCTTAAAGCGGTCAGACTTGTCAGGATCGGAGCGGTGCTGCCGTCCACAAGCACGCTTACGCAACGGAACAACTTGCCGGCAATGGGCCTCAACGCCTCACCAACAGTGGGAGGCCGGCTTGTTTAACTTGAGAAAGTCCTCAGAGGTCATTCCGGCATGGGCCAAGAGCCCTCGCCCGGACGAGCGTCGATCC
>DASSBF010000142.1:0-44210 GCA_035699005.1 Dongiaceae bacterium | reverse complement strand
GCCCCCTTCGTATTACCGCGGCTGCTGGCACGAAGTTAGCCGGGGCTTATTCTCCAGGTACCGTCATCATCGTCCCTGGCAAAAGAGCTTTACAACCCGAAGGCCTTCATCACTCACGCGGCATTGCTGGATCAGGCTTGCGCCCATTGTCCAATATTCCCCACTGCTGCCTCCCGTAGGAGTCTGGGCCGTATCTCAGTCCCAGTGTGGCTGATCATCCTCTCAGACCAGCTATCGATCGCAGGCTTGGTAGGCCATTACCCCACCAACTACCTAATCGAACGCGGGCCCCTCCAATGGCGATGAATCTTTCCCCCAAGCTGTTACACTCGGGGCTCATGCGGTATTAGCTGCAGTTTCCCGCAGTTATCCCCCACCACTGGGCAGGTTCCCACGCGTTACTCACCCGTCCGCCACTCTCACCATCCCGAAAGATGGATCCCGTTCGACTTGCATGTGTTAGGCATGCCGCCAGCGTTCGTTCTGAGCCAGGATCAAACTCTCAGGTTAATCCGCCAAACCCAACCGATCCGAAAATCAATCAAGCCAGGCAAACCAACTGACAATTCGCCTCTGCACATAACGCGTCTCTCCAGATCCGGTCATCGCAAGACCTCGCCACGCAGATCGCTCCACACAGAAGATCCCAACAACAACCAAACCAAAGACCCGCGAAACAGCAAAAGCTCCGGACAACAGCCCAAAGCCCGCCGCCCGCGAATCCCTTCTCACATACCAACAATGACAAATAGCTGGGCGCCGCACACGCGGCGCCTCGACCTGATTCGGCCAAAGGCCAACGCGCAATATAGCGATGCCGGATGGGCGATTCAAGCGCCCCAAGAGCGCATCGCCCGCTCAACCAACAGCCGAGTTTTTCTGCTGTTTTCCGGAGCCGACCAAGAACCAGCGGCTCCGTTCGACGGCGCGGTTTCTAGTCGAGTCCGCACGGGGTGTAAAGGGGAAAACGCAACAATCTTATCCACACCCCGCGCCATCAACATCCGGCCAATCTGCACGCGGCGGCGGCGCCTAGAACAAACCGAGGATGCGCAGCTCCGCGAGCATCTGCGGCGGCATATCTCCTTCCGCGGCCGCGTTGGCGAGCGCCTGACGCTGATTGGGCAGATCCGGCGGCGCATCCTCGACCTCCAGATACCGCCAGCCCTGGAAGGCGCGGCGCGGCCGCGGCTCGACCAGAACCACCTTCGGATCATAGATGATCGCGCAATATTCCTGGCCGTCAGCATCCCGCACGTCATCCAGGCGCAAAATTCGATGCCGGACACGGATGGTGCCGCGAATGACCCAGAAGAGCGAACCGCCCTCAAGCACCTCTTCGGACCGCTTTGGCCGCATGCGCGTCCAATGATGATCCTCAACCGGCTTTTTTCGCTTCAGGGCCTGCCTGCTCAGACGCTCGTGCTCCTGGAGCAGCTGACTGACGTCGCTGACGCCGACACAGAGCTTGATGAGGTGAACGGACATGTCTCGCGAAATCGTGATGGTTGGTTTCCGGACGATCGGTCGTCAAATAAGATTGAACAGATTCCCCGAGGAGGCGGCGATGTCCAGAGTTCTTGCAATCCTTCTGGTCGGCTCGCTGGCGGCCGGCTGCACGCCCGGCAGGATCGACCGCGTCCGGGTGGAGGATGGCTACGATCCGGTGCAATACCAGTTCGTGCCCTATACCCGCGCCATGCATGCCGATGTCTCCGGCAATCCTTTCGGAATGGACCAGGAGGCATTCAACAACCTGGTTTCGGATACGATCCAGCCGCCGGGCATCGTGCCGAGTGATGGCAGTCCGTACCGGGTGCATTTGGCATTCAACGGCTCAACCAGCGTGAACCGGGATCTCGCTTGCCGGGTCTCGGGCGGCGGGGCCACCCACGGGGACATGACACTGGTCGCAGCGCTATGCCCGGGCAACGGACCCGCTCTCACCTTCTTGACCGGATCGGTTTCCGATATCTCGGGACCGGACGACCCGCGGTTTCATCAGTTCGTGCGCTCGTCTGTGGTCAAGCTGTTCCCCAGTCCGACGATCGACAACCGCAACCAGAATGACAACTGCGTCATTCCTGGCTGTTGATTGCGGCTGTCATTCGCCGGAACGCGCTCCGGCGGCAGCCGCTCCTGGATATCGACCATCAAGCAGTGAAGCCTCGCCATCCGGCCATGAATTCCGGGCCAGGTGCAGACCATGGGCCAGCCGGTTGAATTGACAAAGCTTGCCTTATCCCTATAGTGCGCGCGACTTTCCGGCAGCGGGATCGGGCTCCCCCTGCCCACCTTCGCCCTTCGGCGACCCCGGTAAATGCCCGCATCATGAGATAATGACGTTCGAAGATCTGGGGCTCAGCCCCTCCATCCTGCAGGCGATCGCCGACCTCGGCTATCAGCAGCCCACCCCCATCCAAGCCCAGGCAATTCCAGTGGTTCTCATGGGCCGGGACGTTCTCGGCTGCGCCCAGACCGGAACCGGAAAGACCGCCGGCTTCACCCTTCCCATGATCGAGATCCTGAGCAGCGGCCGGGCCAGGGCCCGCATGCCGCGCTCGCTGATCATCGAGCCGACTCGGGAGCTGGCGGCGCAGGTTGCCGACAGCTTCGAGAAGTATGGCAAGAACGCAAACCTGAGCTACGCGCTGCTCATAGGTGGCGAAAGCTTCGTCGACCAGGAGAAGAAGCTGGATCGCGGCGTGGACGTTCTGATCGCGACGCCAGGCCGCCTGCTCGACCTGTTCGAGCGCGGCAAGATCCTCATGAACGACGTCAAGATCCTGGTGATCGACGAGGCAGACCGCATGCTCGACATGGGCTTCATCCCGGACGTCGAGCGGATCGTCGGACTGCTGCCGAAGCTGCGCCAGACCCTGTTCTTCTCCGCCACCATGGCGCCGGAAATCCGCAAGCTGGCGGATGCATTCCTGATGAACCCGAAGGAGATCAGCGTTTCTCCGCCCGCGACGGCGGCAACCACCGTGATCCAGGGCATTGCGGTCGTGGAAACGGAGGAGAAGCGCGAGGCGCTGCGCCGGCTGATCCGCAGCGAGAACGTCACCAACGCACTCATCTTCTGCAACCGCAAGCGCGACGTGGAGATCCTGTTCAAGTCGCTCAGCAAGCACGGCTTCGACGCGGTCCGCCTGCATGGCGACATGTCGCAGCCGGCACGCACCGAGACGCTCGACAAGTTCAGGCGCGGCGAGGTGCGCCTGATGGTGTGCAGCGATGTCGCCGCCCGCGGCCTCGACATCAAGGGCCTCAGCCACGTTTTCAACTTCGATGTGCCGATGCATTCCGAGGATTACGTGCACCGCATCGGCCGCACCGGCCGCGCCGGGCGCGAGGGCCATGCCTTCACCCTGGCCGCGCCGATCGACGGCAAGTATGTGGGCGCGATCGAGAAGCTGCTGGGCACTGCGATTCCGCGCATCGCGATCGAAGGGCTGGAGAGTGCCGCCTTGTCTTCCGGCCGGGATCATCGCAGGAGCGGCCGCCATGACCGCGTGCGCCAGCAGCAGGAAAAGCGCCAGCGCAAGGCCGCCGAAGTCATCGATGCGGTGGTACCGCATCCCGAACTTGAGGGCGGCCGGCACGCCATGCTGGAAGCCAGCGTCGCGCTGCCCCAGCTCGAGCCCGAGCAGCACGTCAACCGCCATCACCGCCGGGCCGGCGGGCGCGACCATCAGGAACCCCAGCCGCATCCCAACGGTCGTGAGCGTCGTCCCGCCCGACGCGACTATCGCGGCCAGGACGAGGGCTTGCCGGGCGTTGCGTTCGGCGATCACACGCCGGCTTTCCTGCTCCGCCGCGGACGGTCCGGCGAGGCGGGCTAAGCGCAAAGAAGAAGCGCGGGAGGAGTCTCCCGCGCTGAGGTGTTCCGCAAGTTTGAAGCGGTCTAGTTGGTGACCGTCTCGTCGGTGCTGTCGGTGTCGCCACCATCGGTGCCATCGCCGGCGTCGGCGGTGTCGCCATCGGTATCGCCGGTCGCGTCCGTGTCGCCGGTCGCATCCGTGTCGTCCGTAAAGCCGTGGATCTCGTTGGCTTTCTCGGCGATCGCCTCGGCCGTTGCCTGATCCAGCTTCGGCGCTTCGGGCTGGTCGGCAGGCTCATCGGTGCTGGTCTCATCGCCGACCGTTTCACCATCGGTCGTCTCGTCGCCAGTGGTCTCCTCGCCCGTCGCTTCGTCGCCCGTCGCTTCGTCGGGTGCGGTCTCGACCCCGAGTTTCGCGGCAACCGCCTCGACCTGCTCGGCAGTGACCGGCTTGTTGGTCATTCTGGCCATCATTTCGCCGAGTTGGTCGATGTCCGGCTGTGTTTCATCGCTTATGGTGGTCTCGTCGCCGGTCGTGTCGTCCGTCGTATCATCGGTGGTGTCGTCGGTCGCGGCAGCGTCCAGGAAACCCGCGAGCGCTTCGCCGAATGCCCGGGCCGTGCCGATCGGCGAGTTGATGCTGGCATGTGCAATTGCGTTCGGAGAAGCGTGCAGGACGCCGTTGAGCTTGCCGAGGGCACCGGGCGACAGTGAATCCTCGCCGGTCAGGCCGGCCTTGGACTTGTGGGACTTGGTATCGGCGACAGTGCCGATATCGCTGTCGGTAGCCGTATCGGCGTCGGCAGTCTTGGCGTTCCCGTGCGCGTTGCCATGGGTGCCGCTATTGCCGCTGCCATGACCGTTACCGTGGCCGCCACCATTGCCGCCGCCATGGCCGCCGCCATTTCCTCCGCCGTTCTTGGCGAAGGCGGGGGGGTCGAGGTCGAGAATTGCCATTCCGACCGGGGCGACCGCCGCGATGAGGAAGGAGGTGAGAAGAGTACGGACCGCGCGGGCCATATCGTGCTCCTGACTTTGTTCAGACGGTGGCCCGAGGCTAGCAACGGACGCCTGAATGGCACATGAACCGGGATGGGCAAAAATGAATTTAATCCATTCATTTTATTGTGTTTTTTCTGAAACATTGAATGAGATTCCGGAGAGTTTACGGACTGTCTTGACAGCGTGGAGTCTTTAGAACAAAAAGAGAACATATAGCGCAAGCCAAGCGAAATGAATGCCCGGATCGATCTAGCCCAGCTCAGAGAGCGCATCGTCTGCATCCCAGCTTTGCGGATGGGATCGCATGCCCCGGCAACTTTGCTGACCACCGGTTTGCCTTCTGTCGATGCTTATCTGTGCCGCGCCGCTGTTCCGCTCGGAGCCGTGCATGAAATTGCCGGCGATGCCTGCGATGAGGAGCAGGGTGCCGCCGGCGCAGGGTTCCTTGCGCTGGCGCTGAAGGCTTGCGCCGCTTCCGGATGGATCGCCTGGGTGACGCAGGCCGCCGATCTCTATGCGCCCGGTCTTGCCGCTTTCGGGCTGGATCTGCGCCGGCTGGTCCTGATCTCCGCCCGGCACGATGCGGAGGTGTGCTGGGCGCTGGAGGAAGCCCTGCGTAGCCGCTCCTTGAGCGCGACCGTCGGAGAGATCGGTGCCCTGACGCTCAATGCCACCCGGCGCCTGCAATTGGCGGCGGAACAGGCCGGCATTCCCTGTTTCCTGCTGCGGCGTTGGCGCACCCGGGAGTTGGCGAGGCAGCAGCGCGCCCAGCCGATCGCGGCAGTCACTCGCTGGCGCATCACGCCCAGGCTCGATTCAAGACTGCCGGATCAAGGCACGGCAAAGGCCCCGGAACTGGAGCCGCCCGAGTGGCATCTCGATCTGTGGCGTTGCCGCAATGCAGCGGCGGCGTCCTGGATCATGGAGTTCGATCATGCTGATGAACAGCGGGTCACGGCGTTTCCTTTCCCTGTGGCTGCCGCATTGGCCGACCGATCAATATCAGCGGCGCCAGCAGCGGACGCAGCAGCAGAGCGGGCAACGGCCACCCTTCTCCGCTTCGGCTGAACGCACGCAATCGGAGCCGCCCCTGGTGCTGGCGGCGCAAACCGGCAATCGCCTGGAGATTCACGCGGCGAACCCGGCCGCGCGCGTGCTGGGGCTGAAGCCCGGCGTGGCGGTGGCCGATGCGCGTGCCTGGGTGCCGCAGGTCATCGTTCTGCCGCTCGATCCCGCGGCCGATGCAGCGGATCTCAAGCGCCTGGCCGATTGGGCGACGCGGTTCTCGCCTTTGGTCGCGACCGATGATGCGGACGGTTTGATGCTGGATATCGCCGGCTGCGCGCATCTGTGGGGCAGCGAGGCGCGGATGCTGGCCGATCTCGACCGGCACATGCGGTCCTTCGGCCTTCATCATCGTGCCGCCATTGCCGATACGATCGGCGCGGCCTGGGGCACGGCGCGCTTCGGCGCCAGTCCGAGCCGGATCGTGCCCCATGGCCAACAGAAAGCAGCCTTGTCCGATTTGCCGCCGCAGGCGTTGCGCCTGCCGGATGACTTGTGCGCGCAATTGCACCGCCTCGGCCTGAAGCGCATCGCCGATCTCTGCACCTTGCCGCGCGCAGCCCTGGCGCGGCGGTTCGGTGCGATCCTCATGAACCGGCTGGATCAGGTCCTGGGCCGGCAGGATGAGGCGTTGTCGCCTCTTCTGCCGCCGCCGCACTGCTATGTGCGAATGGATTTCGCCGAACCGATCGCGCAGCGCGGCGATATCGACCGCGCGCTCGATCTGCTGCTGAAGCGGCTGACGGCGGCGCTTGGGCCGCATGAAAGCGGGCCGCGCAAGCTTGACCTTTCCTGCTATCGGCTGGACGGCGAGACCCAGCGGATCACGGTCGGCACCGCCCGCGCCAGCCTCGATGCCGCGCATCTGTTCCGCCTGTTCGAGGAAAAGCTCGATTTGCTCCGCCCCGATGACGGGTTCGAGGCCATGCGCCTATCGGGGCGCGAGATGGAGCGGTTGCATGCGCACCAGCGCGACTTCGAGGCGGGCGGCACGGTCCGCCACGATCTCGCGCCACTCATCGACCGCCTGAGCAATCGTCTGGGCGAAGAGGCGGTGCATCGCGTCGAGACACGCGAGAGCCACATTCCGGAGCGCGCCGTCCGCCGCCTGCCGCCATTGGCGGAAAGCGCGCGCTTGCATTGGCCGAAGGCTTCGCAACGGCCGATCCGCCTGCTGCCTCATCCGGAACCGATCGAGGCTGTCGCGCCCATCCCAGACGATCCGCCGATACAGTTCCGCTGGCGCCGCGTGCTGCATCGGGTGCGCGCGGCCGAAGGGCCGGAGCGCATCGCGCCGGAATGGTGGCTGCCCGGCCAGAAGGATGCGGAGATCCGGGATTATTACCGCGTCGAGGATTCCGAAGGCCGCCGCTTCTGGCTCTACCGCGCCGGCCTCTACCAGACCACGCCGGCACCACGCTGGTTTCTGCATGGGATGTTCGGGTGATGACCTTCTCTCCCGTCGAGCTCCAGGTCACGACCAACTTCTCCTTCCTGCAGGGCGGGTCACAGCCGCATGAGATGGCGGCACAGGCAGCAGCACTGGGCTACGAGGCGATCGGCGTGACGGACCGCAACACGCTGGCCGGCATCGTGCGCGCCTTCGATGGCTGCGATCAGGCGACCAAGCAGATCGCCCCGATTCGTCTCATCGTCGGCTGCCGGCTCGATCTCGAGGATGCGCCGAGCCTGCTTTGCTATCCGGAGGATCGCGCAGCCTATGGCAGGCTTTGCTCGCTTCTCACCATTGGCAAGCGGCGCACGGGAAAGGGCAAGTGCCAGCTGAAATATGCCGACGTGCTGGACCACCGCCTCGGCCAGCACTTGGTGGCGGTGGTGCCGGAAGAGATCGATGAGCGCTTTGCCGCGTTCCTCAAGACCTTCCGCAACGACATCGGCAAGAACGCGCGCCTGGCCGCCAGTCACCTTTATCGCGGCGGCGACGCGCGGCGCATCCGCCGGATCGCGGAATTGGGTGCCGGGCATCGCCTGCCGCTGATCGCGACCAACGACGCGCTCTATCACGCGCCGGAGCGCCGCCCGTTGCAGGATGTCATGACCTGCATCCGCGAACGTGTGACGATCGAAGAAGCTGGATTCCGCCTGCTCGCCAATGCCGAGCGCCATCTGAAATCGCCCGACGAGATGGGCCGGCTGTTCAAGCGCTGGCCTGAAGCTTTGGAGAACGCCGCCCGCCTTGCCGACGCCTGCCGTTTCTCGCTCGATGAGCTGCGCTACGAATATCCCAGCGAGCCGGTGCCGGACGGCCTCACGCCGCAGCAGCATCTGGAGCAATTGACCTGGGAGGGCGCCGCGAAGCGCTATCCCGATGGTCTTCCCGACAAGGTTCGCGACACGCTCGAACAGGAACTCAAGCTGATCGCGAGCCTGAATTACGCGCCCTACTTCCTGACGGTGCACGACATCGTCCGGTTCGCGGAAGGCGAAGGAATCCTGTGCCAGGGCCGCGGATCGGCCGCGAATTCCGTCGTATGCTATTGCCTGCGCATCACGGCGGTCAATCCGATCAAGGTCGACCTGCTGTTCGAGCGCTTCGTGTCCGCCGAGCGCAATGAGCCGCCCGACATCGACGTCGATTTCGAGCATGAGCGGCGCGAGGAGGTCATCCAATATATCTACAAGAAGTACGGCCGCCATCGCGCCGGCCTCGCCGCCACGGTCATCTCCTATCGTCCCAAGAGCGCCATGCGCGACGTGGGCAAGGTGTTCGGCCTCAGCGAGGACGTGCTCAATCGCCTGTCAAAGGCGGTCTGGGGCTGGGGCGAGGACGGCATCGTCCAGCAGCATATCCGCCAGGCCGGCCTCGATCTCGACGATCATCGCCTCGGCCAAGTGATTGCCCTGGCGGACGAGCTGATCGGCTTCCCCCGCCATTTGTCGCAGCATGTCGGCGGCTTCGTCATCACGCGCGGCAGCCTTCATGAATACGTGCCGATCGAGAATGCGGCGATGGAGGACCGCACGGTCATCGAATGGGACAAGGACGATCTCGATACCCTGCGCATGCTGAAGATCGATGTGCTGGCGCTCGGCATGCTGACCTGCATCCGCAAGGGATTCACGTTGATCGAGCAGCATTGCGACGGAGAGAAGCTGACCCTGGCCAACGTCCCGCCGGAAGAGCCCGACGTCTACGACATGCTGTGCAAGGCGGATTCCGTCGGCGTGTTCCAGGTGGAAAGCCGGGCGCAAATGAGCATGCTGCCGCGCTTGAAGCCGAAAAATTTCTACGACCTGGTGGTGGAAGTCGCGATCGTCCGGCCGGGCCCGATCCAGGGCGACATGGTGCACCCCTATCTGCGTCGGCGTGATGGGCTGGAGAAAGCGGAATACCCCCGTCCGGAATTGGAGGAAGTTCTCCACAAAACTTATGGCGTGCCCTTGTTCCAGGAGCAGGCCATGCGCATCGCCATCGTGGCGGCCGGCTTCACGCCTGCGCAGTCGGATCAGCTCCGGCGCGCGATGGCGACATTCCGGCGGAACGGGACGATCGGCACCCTCAAGGAAAAGTTCATCGAAGGCATGGTTGGGAAGAACTATACTCGCGATTTCGCCGAACGTTGTTTCAAGCAAATCGAAGGCTTCGGCGATTACGGATTCCCCGAAAGCCATGCCGCCAGCTTTGCCCTGCTGGTCTACGTCTCGGCCTGGATGAAATGCCGGCATCCGGCCGTCTTCGCCTGCGCGATCCTGAACGCGCAGCCGATGGGTTTCTACGCCCCGGCGCAACTCGTGCGCGACGCGCGCGAGCACGGCGTCGAGGTGCGCCCGGTCGATGTCAACGCCAGTGGATGGGACAACACGCTGGAGCGCACCCATGACGGCAAGCTCGCGCTCCGCCTCGGCTTCCGCGAGATCGTGGGCTGCCGCCAGCAGGACATCGTCCGGCTCGTCGCCGCGCGCGGTGATGGATATCGCACCTTGCACGAGTTGTGGCGGAAAACCGGCTTGGGCCCAGCGGCGCTGGAAACATTGGCCAAGGCCGATGCCTATGGTTCGCTCTTCATCGACCGCCGCCGGGCGCTGTGGCAGATCCATGCGCTGGACGAAGGGCAGTTGCCGCTGTTCGACGCGGATGATGGCGCGGCTGCCGGCCGCGGCTGGCCCTCGCATATCCCGGCGGATGATCTGGCGGCGCCGTTGCCGGAGCTGAGCCTGGGCGAGCAGATCCTCGAGGATTATCAGGCGATCGGCATGTCGCTGCGCGCCCATCCGGTTTCGCTGCTGCGTTGCGCCCTGGACAAGATCGGCATCGCGCCCAACAAGATTCTCGCCGATGCCAGGAACGGCGAGCGGATCAAGGTTGCCGGCCTGGTGCTGGTGCGGCAGCGCCCCGGCACCGCCAGCGGCGTCATCTTCATGACGCTCGAGGACGATTGCGGGATCGCCAACATCGTGGTCTGGCCCAAGATATTCGAGACCCATCGCCGGATCGTGCTGGGCGGCCGGATGGTCGCGGTCGAAGGCAAACTGCAGCGCGAGGGCCTGGTCATCCATGTGATCGCCGAACGCATCACGGATTTGACCCCATTGCTGCGGACCTTGGGCGAGCAAAGCCACGTCACCGACCGCGCCATCGCCCGCGGCGACCAGGTCAAACATGCCACCAGCGGCGATCAGCGCCTGCGCGTGCGCAGCCGGGATTTTCATTAGCGCCATTCCTTGGCTATGCTGCGGCCGAGCAGCAACACGGGCAACGCCATCCATGGACCAGTCACAGATCGAACAGGCCGCCGCCCTTCTCTGGCGCACGCGGATCGAGCAGCGGCGGATCGAGGCGCTGCCCGATCATCTGCGCCCCGGCACCCTGGCCGAAGGCTATGCGGTCCAGGACGCGATGGTCGCGGTGGCCGCGCAGCCGGTTTCCGGCTGGAAGATCGCCGCCACCAGCAAGGCCGGACAGGAGCACATCGGCGTCACCGAGCCGCTCGCCGGCCGGCTGTTCCAGAGCTTCATTCTGCCGGATGGCGCGCGACTGCCGGCCGCGCCGCTGCACATGGCGGTGATCGAGGCCGAATTCGCCTTCCGCTTGGGACGCGACCTGCCGCCGCGGGGCGCTGCCTACGGCCAGGCGGAAGCCTGCGATGCGGTCGCGGCGCTGCATCTCGCCATCGAAATCCCGGACGCGCGGTTCGAGCGCTTCGCCGAAATCGGCCCAGCCCAGATCGTGGCCGACGATGCCTTTGCCGCCTGGTTCGTGCTGGGCGCGCAGGTCCATGACTGGCGGCATCTCGATCTTGCCGCCCAGCCGGTGCGCGCGCTCAAGAACGGCGCATTGTTCCGCGACGGTACCGGCGCCAACGCACTCGGCGACCCGCGCATCGCCCTGGCCTGGATCGCCAATCACCTGTCGCAGCGCGGGATCGGCCTCAAGGACGGCGACATCATCACCACCGGCACCTGCATCACGCCGGCGGCCATCGTGCCCGGCGACCGGATGGTCGCGGAGTTCATCGGCCTTGGACGCGCGGCGATCAGCTTCAGCTAGGCCGGTGCGGCGTACCGGGGATCAAAGCGTTGAGATCGCTCGGGACTTGGCGCTGGACAAGGGGTGTTTCTCGGCTAGTCTAGCCGGCGCGATCGATGGCCGCGGGGCGGCCGATCCAGCAAACAGTAACTCCTGAGATTCATGCGGCGCATCCTGGCGGCTCTGTTCAGCGTTTTCATCATCGCGTGGGCCACCCCCACCCCTGCGCAAAGCTTCGCCGCCGCAAAGCTGCAAGGCTGGGAATCCGCCCTGACCGACATCGAGCGCGAGCTCGCGGCGGATCCGGACCTGCCGCCGCAGCGCTATGGCGAAATTCTGCAGACGGTCTCCGTCCTCATCGCCGATGCCCGCGTGTTACGCACGGCGGAACAGCAGCAGACCGCACCGCTGCGCGCCCAGCTCAGCCAGCTTGGCGCCCCGCCGGCGCCAGGAGCACCGCCTGAAGACCCCGATATCGCCGCCACCCGCACACGCCTGTCGGACGAGATCGGCAAGTCGGACGCGCGAGCCAAGCGCGCCGAGCTCGCCATTACCCGCGCGCAGGGAATCCAGAATCAGATCGGCCAGCGCGAACAGGCATTGACCCAGCGCAAGATGGCGGCGCGCGGTCCGGTGCCGCTTCTGCCCACGACTTGGCATGCCGCACTGGCGGAACATGACGTGATCTATCGCTCGCTCGGTCCATCGGCAATGCAATGGTGGCGCAACCTCCAGATCGCCGAGATGGACCGCCTGGCCATTGCCGTCGGCATTGGCATCCTCATGATCACCGGGCTGCTGACCTTTCCCGTGCGCCGCTGGGTGCTGGCGAAGTGGGGGCCCAGCGCCGCGGTCGCCGAGCCGAGCTATGCCCGCCGCATCATTGCCGCGGTCGCCGAAACCGTGGCGTACATCCTGTTGCCGACGCTGGCGGCGATCGCGCTGCTGGGGCTGCTCGCACTGACCCTGACGCAGCAGGAGTATGATCCGGCCTTCCTCAGGTTCGTGCTGGCGAGCGGGATCAACCTCATCCTGTTTTTCGTCGTCTCCGGCATGGCCGTGGCCTGCCTCGCGCCGGGCATGCCGGTCTGGCGCATCGTCCCCATTCCCGCGAAGGCCGCGGGCCGGCTGGGACATCGCGTGATTGTCGGCGCCGGGCTGCTGGGTCTGATCGCCATTGTCGGACATGCGGTCTCCGATCCGCGCACGCTCCAGCCTTCGGCAAGCTTCGCCTCCATTCTCACCTTGATCGCCAGCATCGTCGCAGTCGCGGTGTTCCTGCCATGCCTGCGCGCCAAGTACTGGGTCAGCGACGCTCACTTCAGGTCGCACCTGTCGTGGGTCGTGCGCACGATGTCCGCCCTGGTCATGATCGCCGCCCTGGCCGCGGCAATCGTCGGCTACAGCTCGCTGGCCAGCGATCTGCTGAAGGCGCTGTTCCAATCCGTCCTGCTGATCGGAGCCGCGCTCCTGCTCCGCGAGGTGATCGGCGAGGGCATTCGCGCCTTCATGACGCCGGGCCGCCGGTTCTATGATGCCGTATCGCGCACTACGGGCCTGTCGCCGGAATCCGGGCGACGCCTCGCCTTCTGGACGCGCTTCGGCGCGGACGTGATCCTGTGGCCGCCGGTCATCTATGGCGTCCTGATCTCGTGCCGGATTTCGCCCACCCTGCTCAACGCCTGGCTGGTGCGCATCTTCACCCAGATCAAGCTTGGCGACATCGACCTGTCGCTGGTCGACGTGGCGACCGCCTTGGTCACCTTCACGATCGGCCTGCTGATCGTCAGCGGGTTGAAGCGCTGGGTCCGCGAGCGGGTGATGCCGAACACCCGGCTCGATCTCGGCATGCAGAACTCGATCTCCACCGGCATCGGGTATATCGGCGGCCTGATCGTGGTCATGGTCGCGATCATGGTGCTGGGCATCGATTTCTCGTCGATTGCCCTGGTGGCGGGCGCCCTCTCCGTCGGCATCGGCTTCGGGTTGCGCACGGTGGTGGAGAACTTCGTGGCCGGCCTGCTGCTGCTGATCGAACGGCCGGTCAAGACCGGGGACTGGATCGTGGTCGGCGCCACCGAAGGCATCGTGAAGAGCATCTCCGTGCGCTCGACCGAGATCGAGACCTTCGACCGCGCCTCGGTCATCGTGCCGAACTCCGCCTTGATCGCGAGCCCGGTCACCAACTGGACCCACAAGAACCGGATCGCCCGCGTCATCGTGAAGCTGAAAATAGTGTCCGGCGCCGATGCCCGCCAGACGGAGCGAATTCTCCTGGCCTGCGCGGCGCAGGCCGAACACGTGATGAAGCATCCAGCGCCAAGCGTCATCTTCCGGTCGATCGGCGAGGAGGCGCTGGATTTCGAGCTGCGCTGCTTCGTCTCGGACACCGACTACTACCTGCCGACCCTGAGCGCGCTGAACTTCGCGATCGATGCGGCCATGCGGCAGGAGCGCATCCAGCCGTTGGGCGCGCCGGCCATCAGCCTTCAGCCGCAGGCCGCGCTCGAGGACTTGGCGCTTCACCGCTCGATCGAGACCGCGTGACCGATTCCATCAATGGTTTCTTAACTATTCCCAGTCTCGGATAGCGGCACCTTTACGGATGGAGCCGCGCCCCATGGGCAAGAAGACAGGGCGGATTCTGATCGTCGACGACGAACCGGCGGACGTGGCGACCATCGAGCGCGCCGGCACGGCACTGTCGCTCGAGGTCGCGACCCTCGATCATACCAAGGCGTTCGAGCGCCTGGTCACGGACTGGAAGCCAGACATCGTGGTGCTCGATATCGGCATCCCCGACCGCGACGGCTATGCGCTGCTCCGCGTGCTCGGGGCGCTCGAATTCAGAGGCGATGTGATCATGATCAGCGGCGTCGCCCAGCAGGACCTCGACACCGCCGCCCAGGCAGGCCGCCTGCGCGGGATCAACGTCATCGGAACCGCGCGCAAGCCCGTCGCCTATGACGCCATCCGCTCGGTGATCGCGAAGGCCGAGGCGGCGGAATAGGCGGCATCGGGCCGGCGCCTAGCGGCTTCGCCCCTCCTCGATTGTCCGCTGCGCCGCCGCCAGCGTTTCGGCCTCGACCATGAGGCGCCACTGCTCGTAGTGGCAGCGTGTCCTGCTGAACCGCACGGCCACGGCCGACCGCTCGCTTTCGCCAGCCCCGGAAGCCGGTCAAAACCGCTATTCCGGCCGGCGCCGGACGCGCTATCATGACGCTTTCGCGGGGGCCGCGGCATTGCCAGGTTGCGTCGGTGCGGTCCCGCCAGAGGGCGCTCATGGCCGACGAGAGACACGCCTCCTTCGCCAACGCACTGCGGCGCATCCAGGCTGCGCATTCGCTGGACGAGGCCGTCCGCATCGCGACCGAGCAGGCGAGCGCCCTGTCCGCCGCGCCGGCCAATTCCGGCATCGACGAGAACACGCGCTTCCGCTACCTGTTCGAGCAGAACCCGACCCCGATGTGGGTCTATGACATGGCCTCGCTTGCCTTCCTCGAGGTCAACGAGGCGGCACTCCAGCACTATGGCTACACGCGCGCCGAATTCCTCGCGATGCGGATTGTCGACATCCGGCCGATCGAGGACGTGCCGAAGCTGCTGGAGCTGACAGCGAACCGGCCACCGGGCTTGCGCCACGTCGGCACCTGGCGGCATCGCATAAAGTCGGGAGCGGTCATCGATGTCGACATCAGGTCGTCGACCATCGCGTTCGCCGGCCATCGCGCCGTCCTGGTGGTCGCGCGCGACATTACGCAGCAGCAGCGCGCCGAGACCGCGCTGCGCGAGATCGAGGGCCGCTTCCTGGCGCTGATCCAGAACGCCCCCTTCGTCACCTACGTCAAGGATACGGAAGGCCGCTACCTGTTCTACAACCGGGAGTCGGAGCGGGTCTTCCGCATGGGCACGAAGCGGTATTTCGGCAAGACCATCCGCGACATCTATGACCCGACCTATGCCGCGTCGATCGACGCCATGGACCGGAAGGTGGTCGCCACCGGCGAGCCGATGCTGATGGAAGTCTGCATGCCACCCGGCGTCGAATACGAATGGGCCCTGCTCGTGAAGTTCCCCATCCGCGACGAGAACGGAAAGGTGGTCGCGATCGGAGGCTTCGACATCGACCGGACCAAACAGAAGCGCGCCGAGCTTGCCCTGGCGGACAGCGAGGCACAGCGGCGGACGAGCGAACAGCGGTTCCGGCAGGTCTTCGATCTGGTGCAGGAGGGCATCTGGATCCACGTGGATGGCACGGTCGAGTTCGCCAATCCGGCCGCGGCGCGGCTGTTCGGGGCCAGGAGCCAGGATGATCTGATCGGAAAGCCGGTATTCTCCTTCATCCATCCGGAGGACCGCGCGCGCGCGCTGGAAAGAACCCAGCGCCTGATGAAGGAGCTGAAGGCGCTTCCCTTGACGGACATGCGGGTGCTGGGTCTCGACGGCAAGACCCGCATCGGCGAACTGCAGGCTGTTCCGTTCGTCCAGGACGGCCGCCTTTACGTCATCTCCTCGGGCCGGGACGTGACGGCGCAGCGGGATGCGGAATCGCGCCTGCACCAGGTGCAGAAGATGGATGCCGTCGGGCAGTTGACCGGCGGGGTGGCGCACGATTTCAACAACCTGCTCACCGTCATCATCGGCGCGCTCGACCTCGACCCGGAGCGCATATCCGCGGAGTTGCGGCCGTCGATCGAGCAGGCGTTGCGGGCGGCCGAGCGCGGCGCGGCCCTGACCCACCGCCTGCTGGCCTTCTCGCGGCAGCAGACCCTGATGGCGCAGAAGGTCGACTTCAACCGGCTGATCGGGGGAATGGACGAGCTGCTGCGCCGCGCCCTGGGCGAGCATGTGGATGTCGAACTGAAGCTGGCGCCCGATTTGTGGCCCGCGCTGGCCGACAGCGGCCAGGTCGAGAACTCCCTGCTCAATCTGGCGATCAATGCGCGCGATGCGATGCCCGAGGGCGGCAAGCTCGCGATCGAAACCGGCAACGTGCACCTGGACGACGACTACGCCGGCAGCAACGCGGAAGTGACGCCGGGCGACTATGTGATGATGGCGGTGACGGATACCGGCACCGGAATGGCGCCCGAGGTGCTCGCCCACGTGTTCGAGCCGTTCTTCACCACCAAGGAGGTCGGCAAGGGCACGGGCCTTGGCCTCAGCATGATCTACGGCTTCGCCAAGCAGTCGGGCGGGCACCTCAAGATCTACAGCGAGGTTGAGCATGGAACGACGGTGCGCCTCTATCTGCCGCGGCTGGCGAGCGTAAGCGAGACCGCCGGCGCCGCTCCCGTCACGGTGGCACCCGGAAAGGGCGGCGGCGAGACCATCCTGGTGGTCGAGGACAATCCTGACGTGCGCCGCCTGGTGCTGCGCCAGCTACGCGACCTCGGCTACGCCGTGATCGAGGCCGCCAACGGCCCGCAGGCGATGAAGATCCTCAACGATGGCGCGGCGATCAACCTGCTGTTCACGGACGTGGTGATGCCGGGCGGCATGACCGGCCGCCAGCTTGCAGAGGCCGCGAAGGCCAGCCGCCCCGGTCTCAAGACCTTGTTCACCTCGGGCTATACTGAGGATTCGGTCCTGCGGCTGGGCAGGCTCGATCCCGGCGTGCGGCTCCTCTCGAAGCCGTACCGCAAGCACGAACTTGCCATCCGGATCCGCGAGGCGCTGGAGGGCTGAGGCGGCCGCCGGTGCATCCCACCCAGCCCTGGACCTATTGCGGGGTTGACGCGCGGCCTCCCGGCGGTTTTCCCTTGCTCAAGATGCAGTCTGAAGAAGCGACATCCGGCACACCCGCCGGAGCGAGGACGGCGTCGAATCACGGCCGTCTGGCGCGACCATTCCGCCAATGGCTGCAAGCGGCAACAGACAACTTTGCCGCGATAACAGAGGAGGATACAGAATGAGACGTGCTCTTGCCATGTTCGGGGCCTTGCCGGCCTTGCTGCTTTCGACCGCGCTCGCGGCGGCCGACGACGATGTCATCACCCTCGGCGCCGCCGTGCAATCCTCGGGGCCCCAGGCCAACACCGGCCGGTACTATGCCGACGCCTACCAACTAGCCGTCGATACCATCAACGCAAAGGGCGGCGTCACCGTCGCCGGGAAGACCTACAAGCTGGCGCTGAAGCTCTATGACAACCAGTCCGACGTCAGTCTCGACGTCCGGCAGTATGTCAAGCTCATCACCGCGGACAAGGTCAATTTCCTCCTGGGCCCGTTCGCCTCCAACCACGTGCTCGACACCAGCTCGGTGGCGGAGAAGTACGAGATCCCGATGGTCCAGGGCGGCGGCGCCTCCGGCCAGATCTACAGCCGCGGCTACAAGTACATTTTCGGCACACTGCCGCCGGCTGGCGACTACTATGGCAGCACCATCGAAATGATGGGCAAGCTCGACCCCAAGCCCGCAAGCGTCGCGCTCGTCGCAGCCGATGACAGCTTCGACGTTTCGGTCGCCAAGGGAACCCGGGAGCATCTGAAACAGGCCGGGCTCGATCTGGTGGTGGATGAGAAGTATGCTGAGAACAGCAGCGACTTCTCCTCGATCCTCAGCGTCGTCAAGTCGAAGGCGCCGGATGTCATCCTGTTGAGCGGGCACGAGACCGAGGCGCTCAATTTCATCCGCCAGATGAAGAGCCTCGATGTCAGTCCGAAGGGATTCTACGCCTTCACCGTTGGCGTCCCCACCGAGGATTTCCGCAATGCGCTCGGAGATGATGCGAACTACGCCTTCGGCATGACGACCTGGCTGCCGGAAGAGAGCCAGAAGGATCAGTGGTTCGGCAACGCGGCCGAATTCGCCAAGGTGTACAAGGACAAGTTCGGCTACGAGCCGGACTATCATGCGGCTTCGGCGGTCGCCGACGTGGAGACCTATGCAGTCGCCATTGCCAAGGCCGGCTCGCTCGATCCCAAGAAGGTGCGCGACGCCCTCGCCTCGGTCGAGTTCGACAGCCTCTATGCACATATCAAGTACGGCGAGAACGGCCAGATCGTGCTGCCCCAGGTGGTGATCCAAATCCAGGACGGAAAAGTGGTGCCGATCTACGCCACCGATTTCCTCAACAAGCCGCACTATCCGGTGCCCGGCTGGGACGACCGGAAGTAGATGAAGCCCTAGGCTGTCGGGTCCCGCCCGCACCGCCGCCGGGGCGTCCGGCGGCGGTGCCTCCTGGAGGCGCTGCGCATGTTGCTTGCCCAGATCATCGTCAACGGCATCCTCCTTGGCGGCCTGTACGGGCTCATGGCGCTCGGCATGGCCCTGGTGTGGGGCGTGCTCAACATCGTCAATCTTGCGCACGGCGCTTTCGTCATGCTGGGCGGGTACGCCGTCTACTTCCTTTTCACCGGGGCAGGCATCGACCCATTCCTGGCGTTGCCGATCGCGATGGCGATCATGTTCGCGTTCGGCTATCTGCTGCAACTGATCGTGCTGAACCAGATCATCCGCTCGGCGCAGCTCAACACGCTGCTGATCACCTTCGGGCTGGACGTCGTCCTGACCTACCTCGCCCAGCTCTTGTTCTCGGCGGACTTCCGCACCATCAGCCCGAGCTATGCCGGGGCGAACATCACCGTGCTCGGTATCACCATCCCGCTGGCGAGGCTGGCGGCGTTCGGCATCGCATGGCTGCTCGCCGCCATCCTGTGGTTCATCCTGAACCGCCTGGCGTTCGGCCGCTCGATCCGCGCCACGGCGCAGAACCTCATTGCCGCCCGGCTCTACGGCGTCAATCCCCGTCAGCTCTATGCGGTGACGTTCGGGATCGGGGCCGCATTGGCGGGCGCGGCCGGCGGCCTCTACGGCATCGTCTCCCACCTTTCGCCCTATGTCGGCGCCCCCCTCACCGCCAAGGCGTTCGTCATCGCCGTGATCGGCGGCCTGGACAATCCGCTTTCGGTGATCCTCGCCGGCCTCGTCATCGGCATCGCGGAATCGCTGGCGGCGCTCTATTTCGGGCCGACCTATGCCAATGTCATCAGCTTCGGCCTGCTGGTGGCAATCCTGGTGCTTCGCCCGGCCCGGTCGCTGAGGGCGGCCTGATGCGGCTCGTCGTTGTCATCCTGCTCGTCGTGGCCGCCGGCCTGCTTGCCGCGGTTCCGCTGCTCGGCGACGCCGTCCTCGTCCAGTACGGGATCAACGCCCTGCTGGTCGCCACGCTCGCGCAGTCCTGGAACATCATCGGCGGCTTCGCCGGCTATCCGTCCTTCGGCAACTCGGTGTTCTTCGGCCTCGGCATCTATGGCACCGCGATCGCCATGACCCAGTTCGGACTGCCGTTCGGGGTCGGACTGTGCCTGGGCGCGGCGTTGGCCGTGCTCTGCGCCCTGCTCTTTGGCCTGCCCGTGCTGCGCCTGAGGGGCCACTATTTCGCGATCGCGACCCTCGGCCTCTCGTTCGCCGTTGCCGCCGTGATCTCCAATCTCGAGATCGCGGGCGCCAATATCGGCCTCATCCTGCCTTTGATCCGCGCCGACGGCATGTTCTACGAGCTGGCGCTCGGATTGCTGGTTGCCTGCGTGCTCTGCGTCTATGCGATCTCCCGCAGCCGGTTCGGGATGGGGCTGATCGCGATCCGCGAGGATGAGGACGCGGCCGCTTCCATGGGCGTCAATACGACCCTCTACAAGACCGCTGCGTTGATGATCGCCGCGTTCTTCACCAGCATCGCCGGCGGCATCCACGCCTACTGGATCACGTTCATCGACCCCGCCAGCTCCTTCGACCCGACATTGAACGTGCGGATGGTCATCATGGCCATGTTCGGTGGGCCGGGGACGGTGCTCGGGCCGGTGTTCGGCGCGCTGGTGCTTTCGGCGATCTACGAGATGCTGGCGAGCTGGATCTCGACCGCCGCGGCGCTCCTGTTTGGACTGGTGATCGTGATCGCCGTGATCTTCATGCCGCGCGGCCTTGCCGACCTGGCGGTCGGGCTCCGGCGCCATGGGCCGGGGTATCTGCTGCAGAACATCCGGCGGCATCGGATATGAGCGCGGCCCCCATCCTCGAGGTCCGGGACCTGACCAAGCGCTTCCAGGGGCTGATCTCGATCAATCGCGTCAGCTTCGCGATCGAGGAAGGCGAGATCCTGGCCCTGATCGGCCCGAACGGCGCCGGCAAGACGACGCTGGTCAACCTGATCAGCGGGACGCTGGCAGCCAACGAGGGCGAGATCCGCTTCCAGGGCGCGCACATTGGGGGACTGCCGCCGTTCCGCCGGGCCCGCCTCGGCATCGCCCGCACCTTCCAGGTCATGAAGCCATTCCCCAGCCTGACCGCGCTCGACAACGTCGCGGTCGGCGCGCTGTTCGGGCTGCAGGGCGGCGCCCGCACGCGCGCCGCCGCGCGCGAACAGGCTCGCCAGCTGCTGGCTTTCACCGGCCTCGCCGCCCGGGCGGAACAGGATGCCGTCGCCCTCGGCGGGCCGGACCGTAAGCGCCTGGAACTGGCGAAGGCCCTGGCGCTGCGGCCCAAGCTGCTGCTCCTCGACGAGGTCATGGCGGGGCTGAATGCGGTCGAGATCGAAGAGGTCGTCGAGGTGATCAAGCAGATCCGGGACAGCGGCGTCACGATCCTCATCATCGAGCATGTGATGAAGGCGGTGCGCCAGCTGGCCGACCGGGTGCTCGTGCTCCACCACGGGGAGCTGATCGCCCAGGGCAGCACCGATTCGGTCTTCAAGGACCCGAAGGTGGTCGAGGCCTATCTCGGCAAGAGGCGCGCATGAACACGGCCCCGCCCCTGCTCGAGATCGCCGATCTCGAGGCCGGCTACGGCACGGCGCGCGTGCTGTTCGGCGTCGGCCTGACGGTCGGCCCGGGCGAGATCGTGGCGCTGGTCGGCAACAACGGGGCCGGCAAAACCACCCTGCTGCGCGCCATCTCGCGGGTCATCCCGGCAACCGGCCGGCTGCGGTTCGACGGCCGCGACATCCTTCCCTTCGCGCCGGAGCACGCCTTTTCGCACGGCCTCGTGCAGGTGCCGGAAGGCCGCCAGCTGTTCGGCCGCATGACGGTCGCGGAGAACCTCATGATGGGGGCGCACAAACGCCGCGATCCCGCCGGCGTCGCGCGCAGCTTCGCCTGGGTCTACGAGCTGTTTCCCATCCTCGCCGAGCGCCGCCATCAGCTCGCCGGCAACCTGTCCGGCGGCGAGCAGCAGATGTGCGCGCTTGCGCGCGCGCTGATGGCGGCGCCGCGGCTGCTCATCATCGATGAGATGAGCCTCGGTCTCGCTCCCGTCATCGTCGATCAGCTGGTCGCGATCCTCGACCAGATCCGCCGGCAGTCGGTTGCGATCTTCCTCGCCGAGCAGGACGTGTTCGCCGCCTTCAGCGTGGCGGATCGCGGCTATGTGATGGAGACCGGGCACATCGTGAAATCGGGAACCGCCAGCGAGCTTTCCGACGACCCGGCGGTCCGCGCCGCCTATCTCGGCGTCGAGGCGGCGCAGTGACCTGGACCGGTTCACGGCGGCGTCACTTCTCCGGTGCGAAGATCGCCGAGCCGCCTTGTTCCTCCGCGCGTCTGCGCTCCAGCTCCTGGCTGTAGCGGCGGAGCGCGCTGGCTTCGCTGAGATAGCCGAGGATCCGGCGATCCTTGCCCGAGTCGACCACCGCCAGTTCTTCCTGCGCGGACGAGCCGAAGATATCGATCGCCGCGCGCACCGAGGTGCTCGGAAGCAGCAGGGGAGGCTCGCCGGCGATGAGCGATCCCACCGGCCTCTGCTTGTCGCTCGCGGTGCCAAGCACTTCGTGGACCTTGGCCACATCGAGTCCGCCTTGATAGCGGCCGGCATCATCGACGACGAAGACGGAGCCCGCTGATCCCAATGGGAACTGCTCTTCGAACTCGGCCAGCGTCAAGGAGGAGGCCACCACCCTCGGATCCCGCCTCATGAGGCGGTCGACCGTCAGGTCGCGCAGCCAACCGATGTCGTACGCTCCCTTGAGCTTGATTCCGCGAAGATGGAACCGCCACGTGGCGAAGGAATAGCCGAACAGGTGCTGGCCCACCGCCGAGGCGAAGATCACGCCGATCAGGACCGCGATGGTGGTCGTGAAGTCTCCGGTTCCCTCCAATACGAGGAACGCCATCGTCAGCGGCCCGCCCACCACGGTCGCCGCGACCGATGCCATCCCGACCAGCACGAAGATCGTGCGGTATTCCGCCAGGTCCGGAAAGGCAAGCGCGAGCAGGAAGGCGCAGGCACCTCCGAACAGGCTGCCGATCATCAGCGAGGCGCTGAAAAGACCGCCCCTGAACCCGCTGCCGATCGAAATGCTGGATGCCAGCAGCTTGGCAATGATCAGCTCGAACATCGTCAGCGCGCCGAATCCGTAGACCATCATCGTATTGATCGCACCGTGGCCTGACCCCAGAACCTGCGGAAAGAACCCGGCGACCATCGCCACCAGGATCCCGCCGACCATCGGCCTGATCCAGATCGGCACGAGGTGCATGCGCAAGCGGCTCTCCACCAGGGAGACCCCCTGCATGACCCCGATTCCGACAAGGCCGGCAAGGAATCCGAGAAATGGAAACAACAGATAGATGGGGCCGGAGAGGCTGCTTGTCGGAACAAACGGATAGGCGAGCACATCCAGCGAAAGCATCCTTGTAACCAGAACCGAGGTCGCCGAAGCGACTGCGACGGGGAGCAGCACGGCGGGACTGTAGCTGCCGATGACGAGCTCGAACGCGTAGAAAGCTCCTGCAAGCGGGGCATTGAAGGCCGCGGCTATCGCCGCCGCCGCGCCGCATCCAACCAAGGTTCGCAGATCGTTTCGCCGGATGTTGAGGAGCAGTCCGATCTTCGAGAACACCGCCGCCCCGACCTGCGTGTAGGCCGCCTCCATTCCGACCGAGGCGCCGCATCCGACGGATATCGTCGTGACCAGCGCCAGGCCGCAGCTGTCGAGCAACGACATCCGCCCGCCGTACAGCGCATTCGCCTCGACGACGTCCACCACCTCGTGGCCCCGCCACTTTCTCACCAGCCAAGTGATGATGCCGACGACGAGGCCGCCCGCCGCCGGGATCGCGAGTATCCGCCAGCGCGAGATCTTGAAGGGGTCGCTGAGATAGCTGTCGAGCGGGACGGTGAACAATTCGTGGTGGATGACCCGGACCGTCGTGTGCATCAGGTAGGCGATGCACCCGACCAGCACGCCGGACAGCCCTGCCAGGATGATCAACGCGAACCGACTGCCGCGGATCTTTCGCACCAGGAGCCGGAGGCGAATTCGATTGCGCGCGATCCAGATCGCCAGGTGGCCGAGCATAGCGACAGTCCAGCTGAATGACAGCGATGTGGCGCGCCGCACCGTCGTGCCGGCACCGCCGCATGATAGATCGCCTGAGACCGAGAGAGCCGCGCCGCCGCGACGTTTGGTGGGTCGGACGCGACAGCGCCCGGGACGGGGTGGCAGACGAATCCAGCCCGATAGGAACCCGCAGACAGTAAGCCGGCTACGCGATAAAGGACGGAACGCGTCTTCGCTTCTTCAAACGGCCGGCCAAGGCAATTGACTTCCCTCACGGCTGCACTGAGTCTGGTTCCCCTTTGGCAGCGGACTTGGTGGCGTTTCGGCTCCGACGTGCCGGATAAGTCGATACGACCAGGAACAACGAAGGCCCTTGGTGACCCGCCCAGGTCGCTGCTATAGTACTGGTCTGACCACTTCGAGTTTCAGCCAGTGGCTAAGCGCGTCAAGGCAAAGTTACCAACGGTTTCCGGACTGGGGCCGGTCAAGAAACAGAGCGTCGGCCAGCAGGTCGTTGGGCAGATTGTCGAGCTCATCCGCACTGGCAACCTGCGGCCCGGCGACCGGCTTCCATCGGAGCGCGAACTGGTGGAGATTTTCGGCATCAGCCGGCCGAGCCTGCGCGAATCGATGCGCGCGCTCTCGGTGCTTGGGATCATCGAATCGCGACATGGCGGGGGTGCATTTGTGACCGAGCTGGATGCACCGACCATGCTGGCGCCGCTCGACCTGTTCCTGGCGCTGTCGAAAGCCAACTTCGATGACGCCTTCGAGAGCCGGCGGATCATCGAGATCGAAATCGTCCGCAAGGCCGCGATGATGGCGACACGCGCTGACGTCCGGGATTTGAACGACATGATCGTCGCCCACGCGAAGATCCAGAATGATCCAGTCGGATTCCGCATCCTGGACAGCCGCTTCCATGAGAAGCTGTCGGCGATCGCCGGCAATGCCGTCCTCCGGCGCGTGGCCTATGGCCTCTACAACATGGGCCTCGATTTTCGCCGGCGTGCGACGGAGGAACCCGGCCTGATCGCGCAGAGCACCCAGGACCACACCCGGATCGCCGCGGCGATCGCGGCGCAGGAGCCCGATCGCGCGGCGGTCGCGATGACCCGGCACATCGGCCACATCGAAGAGAGCACCAAGCGCGTCATGGCGTCAGCCGCCGTCGAGAAGGCGGACATCAAGCTGAGCGCACAGTCGCGCGCCATCGCCCAACCTCGATAGGCCGCACTGCCGCCGGTTACGATCGCGGTGCGTGAGGTCAACCTCAGGATTCCGCATAGGGCCGCTCGAATGCGACCGCCCCTTTCCGGAGCTTCAGTCCAAATCCAGGCTCGTCAGAGACCCGGATGCGGCCGTTCTGCGGCAGGTCCTCGTGCTCGAACAGGCCGCCGAACACCGGCTCGATCGTCTCCGCATCGGCGCTGGTGATGAGATACTCGCAGAACGGCGAGTGCGGCTGCGCCATCACGAAATGATACGAATAGGCACCCGAGCCGTGCGGGATGACCGGGATATCGTAGGCCGCCGCCATCGATGAAACCCGCAACGCCTCGGTCAGGCCGCCGAGCCACATCATGTCCGGCTGCAGGATGTCGACCGACCGCGTCTCGATCAGCTTGCGGAAGCCGTAGCGGGTGTATTCGTGCTCGCCGGTGGTCCACTTGATCCACGGCGCGCGGTTCTTCAGCAGCGTATGGCCGTCGAAATCGTCCGGGTGCAGGCACTCCTCCAGCCAGTTGATGTCGAGGTCGCGAATCGAGTTCGCCAGGTCCAGCGCATAGGGCACGTTCAGCGACATGTAGCAATCGACCATCAACGGGAACTCCTTGCCGACCGAGGCGCGATGGGCAGCCAGGAACTCGTAGTTCTGCCGCAGGCCCTCATGGCCGTCGCCTGGGCCGTGGGGCAGCGGCACCTTGGCGCCCCAGAAGCCCAGCTGCTTGGCGGCATCCGGCCGCGGGCCGGTGCAATAGACCGGTATCTCGGGCTTGGTCGCGCCGCCGATCATCTTGTAGACCGGCTCGCCGCGCACCAGCCCCTGCGCGTCCCACAAGGCGAGATCGACGCAACTCAAGGCGGCGAGTGCCAGACCCTTGCGGCCGTACGGCAGGCTGGCGCGGTACATCTGGTCCCACAGGCGCGAGGTATCGCGGACGTCGGCGCCGATGAGGAACCGCCGGAAATGCTTCTCGATCACGAAGCAGGCCGGGGCGCCGCCGAAGCCGGTGCACACGCCCACCTGGCCGGACTCGGTCTCGATCTCCACCAGGAACGAGCCGAGCGCCGCGATGCCCCAGCTCTGGCGCGACCGCTGATATTCGGGATAGCCGGACATCGGCGTCGAGATCAGGCTGTCAATCAGCCAGTGGCCCTTCTCCCGGTCGTGATAATCGCCGCCGACCCCCTTCTCGGCGATCGTCAAGGCACGCACATCGGCGATGCGAAACGGCTTCATCTCAATTCTCCATCTTGTTTGGACGACGAGCCGTGGATGGCGATCCAGAACGCAGACGCTTGGCGGCCATCACCAGAAGCAGGATGAAGCCCCAGGAGGCGAGCGCGAGGTGCGGGCTGACATCCAGAAGGTTGAACCCGCTGGCGATCACCTGGAGGATCCACAAGGCGACGAACAGGCCGCCGATTCGGCCGAATCCGCCATAGGGATCGATGCCGCCGAGGATCGCCGCCAGGATCGTGATCAGAAGATAGGAGCCGGCAATATCGGCGCCGGCCGAGTTGAACCGCGCCATCATCACGACCGAAGCCAGAAAGCAAAGCAGGCTGGAAAGCACGTAGACCCAGACCAGGACGCGCCGGATATCGACCCCGGAATAGCGCGTGGCCTCAAGGTTGGAGCCGATCATGTGGATGCGCACGCCCAGTGCCGTACGGGTCAGCAGCACATGCACCAACAACGCCACGACGACGAACAGGACGAACGAGATCGGCATGCCCCAGATCGTGTCGTTGGAAAGCTGCAGCAGCGCATCGGGAAATCCCGACAGCGTGCGCCCGCGCGTGAAGTAGATGCCGAAGCCGTGCAGCAGAGTCATGGTGCCGAGGGTGACCAGGATCGGGTGGACACCCAGCACCGCGACCAGCAGGCCGGTGATCAGCCCGACCAGGATGCAGAGCAGCAGGCCGGCAACGAACGCCGCGGCAAGCCAAAGCGCCAAGGTCATTCCCGCTGCGTCCGGCGGCATGAGGGCAGTCAGGATCGAGGCCATCAACAGCGCTGCGGCGTTTGCCGTTGCGATGATGGCGAGATTGATCCCTCCGGAGATCAGCGGGATCGTCATGGCCAAAGACAGCAGCCCAAGCTCGGGCAGCTGGAACATCATCGCCTGCAACGTCGAGACCCGCGGAAACGTCGCCGGCATCAGGAGCGAGAAGATCACGGCCAGCGTCGCGAGCAGGAAGAACAAGCCGCCGACCCTGAACCCGCCTTGCCGAAGACTCTTGACCAGGCGATCGAACTCGCGCCCCACGCTGCGACTGCTCGAGCTGATATCCGGCGCGGGGTCGGTCATCAGCCCGCTCTCTTCGCGCGCCGGCTGCGCGCGTGCTTGTCCGCATAGCCGGTCATGCTGATGGAGACCAGGATCGCCAGGCCGATGACGACGCCGAAGAAATAGGACGACACGCCGAGCAGGTTGAGGCCGTTCTGCAGCACGGCCAGGAACAGGACGCCGAGCAGGACGCCGCCCACCGATCCGATCCCGCCGACGAGGCTGGCGCCGCCAAGGATCGCCACCGCGAGCACATCGAGCTCCTCGCCCTTCATCGCCGTCGGCACCGCCTGGTGCACCCGGCCCGCCTGGACGAATCCGGCGACGGCGGCCAGCAGACCGAGATAGCCGTAGGCGAATACCTGGACCCGCAGGATGTCGATCCCGACGCGGCTGGCAGCCTCGGGATTGCCGCCGACCGCGTACACCTGGCGGCCGATCCGGGTTCGGCTCATCAGGTATTGGGTAAGCGCGACCATGGTCGCCATGACCACGATCGGCAGGGTGATCTTGACGATATCGCCGTCCACCGTCTCGTAGCGGAAGAACGAAATCCCGTTCGACCACCAATCCGGCAGATTGTAGATCTCCTCCGCGTCGGTGAAGTAGATGAGCAGCGCGTAGTAGATGCTCGCCGTGGCAATGGTGACGATGATGGAGACCACGCGCAGGTGATAGGTGAGCAGCGCGTTGATGCTGCCCATCGCGATGCCCAGGAGGGCGGATGTCGCCAGGGCCGGAACGGCCGGGACGCCTTGCCTGACTATCAGGTAGGCCGCCAGGTACTGCGCCGCCGAAGCGGTGGCGGTGAAGGAGATGTCGATGCCGCCCGAAACCAGGACCACGAACACGCCCGCCGCAAGGATGGTGGTCACCGAATAGGCTTCGACCAGGTCAACCAGGTTGGGCAGAGTCAGGAAATAGGGCGATGCCAGCGAGAAGACGATAGCGGTCAGGACGATCGCCGCGCCGAGCGCCGTCTCCGTCCGGCCGAAGATAATGCGCAGCGCCTCAGGCATAGATCGCCCGCGCGAGATCGTGCTCGCTTACGTTGCCTGGAACGAACTCGCCGACGATCCGGCCATCGCGCATATGCAGGATCCGGTCGGCATTGAAATACACCTCCGGCACTTCGTCGGAGATGAGGAGAATGGCGACGCCGCGCTCCGCTAGTTGCCGGATGACTTCGTAGATGCCTTGCTTGTTGCGGATGTCGACGCCGACGGTCGGGCTGTCGAGGATCAGCACCTTGGGTTCGGTCGCGAGCCATTTCGCCAGCACGACGCGCTGCTGGTTTCCGCCGGATAGCGTCTGTGCCGCCGCGCCGACATGCGATGCCCGGATGCCGAGCCGTTCCACCCAGCGCTCCGCCATGCGGCTGCGCCCGCCGGGCGACACCAGACCGGTCCGATCCGCGAGCTGGTCGAGGACGGTGATCGAGATGTTGTCGGCGATCGACTGCCGGAGATTGAGGCCAAGCGCCAGGCGATCCTCGGACACATGGGCGATGCCATGAGCGACGGCATCCCGGTTGGAATGCAGGCGGACAGGAACTCCCTCCATCAGAATCTCACCGCGCTCTAAAAGCGTCATGCCGAACAATGCCAGCGCGAGCTCGGTGCGCCCGGCGCCCAGAAGCCCCGTGAGCCCGAGGATTTCCCCCGCATGGATCACCAGGCTCACGTCCTCGAATTCACGGGCGCGGCCGGCCTTGCGCAGCTCGAGAACCGGCTGCCGTGACCCGCGTCCGTGTGCCCGCACCTTGTGCTCGATGCGGCTTCCCGTCATCAATTCCGCCAGGCGATGATCGTCGATCTCGGATGCGGGGAACGTCCCGACCAGTCGCCCGTCGCGCAACACGGTGACCCGCTCCGCGATCTCGACCACCTCCTCCAAGCGGTGGCTGACGAAGACGATCGCCACTCCCTGCGCCTTCAGCCGGTGCACGGTGTCGAGAAGCAGGTTGACCTCGTGGCGGGTCAGCGACGCGGTTGGCTCGTCCATGAACAGAATGCGCGCGTTGGCGGCAAGTCCGCGGCAGATCGCTACGATCTGGCGCCGCGCAACCGGGAGTGCGCCGACCGGAGCATCGAGCGGGAGATGCGCATCGAGGCGCGCGAGCGCAGCAAGGGCGGCGTCGCGCATCGCGCCGCGCGGCGGCGGTTTGAGAACAGCTCCCAACTCCTGGTCGACCGCGATGTTCTCCCAAACTGTCAGGTTGGGGAACAACGACAGGTCCTGGAAGATCACCTGTATGCCGAGCGCCTTGGCCTGATGCGGCGACAGCTTCTGGTGCGACACGCCATCGATCAGGATGGCGCCGCCGGCATCGGGCGCATGAACCCCGGCCAGGATCTTGATCAGGGTTGATTTGCCGGACCCGTTCTCCCCCACCAGGCAATGGACCTCGCCGGGTTCGACCGACCAGTCGATGCCATCGAGCGCGACCGTTCCACCGAATCTCTTTCCGATGCGGGACAGCGCGAGCAGCGGTGCTGCACCGGCCTCCAGACCTGAAGCTGCGATCGTCATTCGCGCCTAGAGCATCCTGCACACAATGGTCGCGTGCGTGGTCCGTGACGGCGGGCGGTTGCGCCGCCCACGCGGTGGCGGCGCGGCGCAACCGGAATCGGCAGTCATCTCGTTCCGCGAACGGCACTCAGATGATCTTGGCCCACTCGTCGATCGTCTGGGGGTTGAGATCGATCTGCTTGTTCGCGCGGATGACATGGGTGTCCATGTTGACTTGGCACGTCCCCATGCCGGCCAGGTCCATCCCATCCTTGATCTCTCCGCCCGATGCGAGGGTCTTGCCCAGGGCAACCAGGGCGTAGCCCGAATCGATCGGATTCCACAGGTAGCCGCGCGTGATGGCTCCCTGCTTCATCAGCTTCTGGCCCTGGCTCGGTATGAACGGCCCGACGACGATGACCTTGCCGATCTTGTCACGATCGGCAACGGCCTGGCCGGCTCCGATCGGTCCGTTGGCGCCGAAGATCAGGAAGCCCTTGAGGTCTGGATGCGCTCGCATCTGGTCGACGGCCGTCTTGTAGCTGTCGTCCACGCTGTTGGAGACGCCGAAGCGGTCGCCGATCTGCTGCATCTTGGGATACTTCTTCTTCTGCAGTTCCACCGCGTAGTCGGCCCACAGATTGTGCAGCGTGACGGTCAGGCCGCCCACATAGACGACGTACTTGCCTTCGCCGCCAATCGCCTCCGCGAATGCCTCCAGGTGCGCCTCGCCGAACGCCTGGTCCTGGATCAGTTCGATATCCCAATCGGCATTCTTCTGCCCCGGCGATTCGTTCATGACGACTTTGATGCCGGCAGCCTGCGCGCGGCCGAGCACAGGCTCGACCGCCTTCGCGTCATTGGGAACGACGCCGATCACGTCAACCTTCTTGGCTATCAGATCCTCGATCGCACGCACCTGCTCGGCGGGATCGTCGGTCGTCGGGTTGATGATTGTGGCCGTGACGCCGAGATCCTGGCCGGCCTTTTCGACGCCCTTTGCGACATTGTCGAACCAAGGAATCTTCACCTTGCCGACAATGCCAATCTGCAACGGGTTGTTGGCGGCGAAGAGCCGGCTTGGCGACAGCGCGGTCGCGGCGGCGAGGCCTGCTGCGCCCTGCAGAATCCTCCGTCGTGTTGTCTTGCGCATTCTCTCCCTCCTCCCACGAAAGGCTGTGTTTCAGCCGTTTCTTTGAATGGATCGGCCCATGAAAAGTGGCCAGACCACTTTCTTTTATCGCATCAAGCCGCCGGTGAGTCAACGCGGGCGGGCGGGTTCCGAGCCATGAAGCTGGGCGTTGTCGAGTACCACCTGTTCGGACAGCACCACCGCCCTGCCTGGACCGACCTCGGGTCGCACGCGGTCAAGATCGTGGCCGTTTGCGACGTCGACCCCGCCAAGGCGTTGGCCGCAGCCCAGAAGTTCCGGGCGCCGCACCGGCACGCAGATTCCGAAACCATGTTCCGCCGGCAGCGCCTCGATCTCGTCGACAATCGTGACGCGGGTCGAAACCCGCCAAGCCGTGATCGAGCCGGCGGTCCGCTGCCAAGTGCCAACCCTCGCGCAGAAGCCGTTCGGGCCTGATGTCGTGGGCTGCCGGGCGATGGCCAAGGCGGCCGGGCCATTCGGAACGCACTCACTCAGGAACAGCGCCATCGCCGCCACGATATGCGCGCTCGCCATCCGGCGCGGCGAGACCCTCTCGAGATACCGCCTCTCCATCTCGCCATAGGAAATGCCGAGTTGATCGGCGCGGCGTTGATGACGGGTTCGATGCGCGGCCCCTCGATAATGCCGAGCGGGATGGGCGTCGACGCGCATGTTGGGCAATCTGCGTACCGGCGTGAAATCAGCCCGCCGCTTTGTGCAAAATCAGTTGCGCTTGTGCAGAAACCAATTGAAGCCGAAATGGGGAAGTGGTGCCCAGGGGCGGAATCGAACCACCGACACCGTGATTTTCAGTCACGTGCTCTACCAACTGAGCTACCTGGGCGCCAGAACGCGGCCGGCGGTCGCCGGCCGAAGGCAGCCGGTCTTTTAGTCAGATTCCCCGTCCCTGTCCAGCCCGGAAATGGCTTCGCATCGCCCGCTAATCCTCGGATTCGGATTGGTTTTTGCCGTCCTCCGACCCGGCCGGACGCTCGGTGCCCGGGATGCTGTAGCCGCCGCTCAGCCAGCGGTTCAGGTCGACCTGCCGGCAGCGCTCGGAGCAGAACGGCCTTGCCTTCGGGTCGACCGGCTTGCCGCAGATCGGGCAGCCCGCTCCCGCGTTTCGTGCCGCTTTGCTGTCAGTCATGACGCCCGCCTCCCGCCCACATCTGCGCCAGCGTCGGGCCGCGCCGCCGGCGCAGGATTTCAACAAGACCCAGCCGCGACATGTTGCCGATCCACTCGATCGCGGGATCGATCGCCGCGGCCGACCGCAACCGCTCCAGGACCTGCTCCCGCTTGTTGCGGTTTGCGAGGTCGATGAAATCGACCACCACGATGCCGCCCAGATTGCGCAGCGCCAATTGCCGGGGCACTTCCGCCGCCGCATCCAGATTGACGGCGAGCGCCGTCAGTTCCATCCCAGCCTTGCGCGTTGCCGCAGCCGAATTGACGTCGATCGCGGTCAGGGTGCGCACCGGCTCCACCAGCAGGTTGCCGCCGCAGGGCAGCGCCACGGTTTCCTCCAGCGCCGCCGCCATCTCATCATCGATCGCCGCGCGCTCCGGCTGCCAGTCGCGCAGCGGCACGTGATGCACCCGTCCCGCGAGCTCGGGCGCGTGCTGCGCGCACCAGCGCTCGACCGCCGCCACATCGATGCGGCGGTCGCAGATCACCTCCTCGATCTCAGCGGGATCGAGCGCGGCAAGGCAACCCTGCCACGCATTCGGCGGCGGCACGAGGCACGCCGGCACTGCTCCGCGCGCCTTTGCCTGCGCCAGATGCTCCTCATAGGAGGTTTCGCTGTGGATGGTTGCGGACAGGCGGACGGCCTTGCCTTCGTGCTCGTCGCGCCGCACCTGGACAGCAATCGCCGCGCCTTCGGTTGGAACCTGGCCCTGCTTCTTCAGTGGCAGAAGGCCTGGCCGTTCCAGCCCGATCTCCACGAAGGCGGCGTTGAGACTGGGCTCGATGCGCTCGACTCGCCCGAGGAACACCGCCCCGACCTGGGAGCGCGTGGCCGGCGTTTCGAGCAGCGCCTGCGCGAGGCGGCCATCCGACCAGCGGAACACCTCGAGCCGCTCGTCTCCGCCCGCGATGAAAATGCGGTGCCGCACGCTAGGCCGCGCCCTGCCAGCCCAGTCCCGCCAGCATCGCGGCGGCGTCGCTCAGCGACAGGCCGACCACATTGCCATAGGAGCCGTTGATCCAGGGAATGAGAGCGGCGGCATGGCCCTGGATGGCATAGCCGCCAGCCTTGCCGTGCCACTCGCCGGTGGCGATGTAGGCGTCGATCTCGCGCGCGGTCAGCCGCTTGAAGGCGACCACGGTTGTCACCACGCGCTCGCTGGTGCGCCCGTCCGGCGCGGCGATCGCGATGCCGCCCAGAACGCGATGACGCCGGCCGCCGAGCAAGGCGAGGCAGGCGCGCGCCTGCTGCTCGGTTTCCGCCTTGGGCAGGATGCGCCGCCCGCATGCCACGACCGTATCCGCCGCCAGCACCCAGCAGCCGCGATGCCTGGGCGCGATCGCCGCCAGCTTGCCCTGCGCCATGCGCCGCGCATAGGCCAGCGGCAGCTCGCGCGCACCGTGCCGTTCGTCGATGTGCGGCGGGTCGATGATGGCCGGCTCTATCCCGATCTGGCGCAGCAGATCGCGCCGCCGTGTCGAAGCCGATGCCAGGACAAGCTGCTGCGGCCGGGACTCGTCAGCCGGCATCGGACGGGCTTCAGGATTACTTGAAGCGGAACGTGATTCGGCCCTTGGTCAGATCATAGGGCGTCATTTCCACGTTCACGCGGTCGCCGGCGAGAACACGGATGCGGTTCTTGCGCATCTTGCCGGAGGTGTGGGCCAGCACTTCGTGGTCGTTGTCCAATTTGACCCGGAACATCGCATTGGGGAGCAATTCGGTGACCGTCCCCGAAAATTCAATAAGGTCTTCTTTCGCCATGTAGCTTCCTTGGTTCGCGAGGCCGCCCTCGTGCCGGGCGGCCCCGGATTGGGCGCGGATATAACTCTTTTTCCTGGATTCCTCAATTCCCCCGGCGGCGGCGCGCCTCGCCGTGCAAAACCACGATATTCCCGGCCAACGAACCGCCATCGTAGCCAAGCGGCGAGAACCGCGGATATCTGGACTAATATTCCTACATATGTATGGTAGATCACGGTAAAGGCCGCGAGCGTCCCTTTGAATGGGGCAGGATGCCTGCGGCGTCGGGGGAACATGTGAACGCACGCACGATCAAACGGGCCGCGCTGCTGTTTTTGCCGCTCGCCCTTGCGGTGCTGGGCCTCACGTACCTGCTCTACGCCAGCCAGGCGGACGCCATCCGGTCGATCGCCGAATCGACCGAGGATCAGGCTCTCGACGTTGCAAGGCAGCGCGTCACGCTGACGGTCGCTTCTATCGTGACCGATGCCTCCTATCTGGCCGAGCAGGATGCGCTGCAGACATTCCTCGCAAGGGGCGATGCGGAATCGCGGCGCCATCTTGAAGCTGAATACCTGACGTTCGCCGCCCACCGCGCGTTCTTCGACCAGATCCGGCTGCTCGACCTCGCCGGCCATGAGGCGGTACGGGTGAACCGGAAAGACGGCGAACTCCAGCTGATGCCTGCCGATCGGCTTCAGGACAAGTCCGACCGCGATGACACGAAGGCGGCCCTGAAGCTGGACAAAGGCCAAGCCCTCGTCTCGCCGATCGACCTCACTATCGAATTCGGCTCCATCGAACAGCCCCCGAAGCCGACCATCCGGGTCAGCGTGCCCGTGTTCGACCGCAGCGGCAGCAGGCGCGGCATTGTCGTAATCAACTACCTGGCGCAACGCATATTGGACCGGTTGCGCGATCTGCAGGGCCCGGTCGCCGGCGTCTGGCTGCTGGATTCCGAGGGCCATTGGCTGCTCGGTCCGCGGCCGGAAGACGCATTCGCCTTCATGTACCCCGACCGCAAGTCCTTGTCCTTCGCTGCGGCCTATCCCGATGTCTGGCGGCGGATGCGGGCGGCGCCGGCATCCGGCCGGATTTCCGCGCCGGGAGAGCGGTTTTCGTATGCGCGCGCCGGCTCGGCTGGCGACGGGACATCCAGCGGCGCCACGCCGCCCTATTGGTTCGTGGTGATCCATACGCCCCAGGCGTTTTCCGACGCCCGGACCAGCGACCTGCGGCAGGAGTTCGGCGCCGCAGCGGCCATCCTCCTGCTGATGGCCGCCGCGGTTTCGCTGGGCCTCGCCCGCTACCAGCTCCATCGCGGCGAGGCCGACCAGCGGATCCGGTTGAGCGAGGCGCGCCTCCGTGCGGTGACCGAAACCGCCAGCGATGCCATCGTGTCGGCAGATCACTCCGGGAGGATCAGCTACTTCAATCCGGCAGCGGAACGGATCTTCGGCTACACGGAGGCCGACGTCGTCGGGCAGCCGCTCACGATCCTCATGCCGGAGCGATTCCAGAAGGCGCACATTGACGGCCTGGAGCACTTTGTCGCGACCCGGGAGGGTAGGATGATTGGTCAGACCGCCGAACTGGTCGGCCGCCGGAAGGATGGCGAGGAATTCCCGATCGATCTGGCGTTGGCGAGTTCGGAAGTGGATAAAGCGCTATTCTTCACGGCGATCGTCCGGGATATCACCGCACGGGCAGAGGCCAATCGCCGCCTTCGCGCCAGCGAGACACGATTCCGCGATCTGCTGGAATCCGCGCCCGATGCGGTGCTCATCACCGACCAGCAGGGTCTGATTCAGCTCGTCAACGCGCAGGCCGAGGTCATGTTCGGCTATCGCCGGGAGGAGTTGATCGGCCAGAAGATCGAAATGCTGATGCCGGATCGCTATCGCGGCAAGCATGTCCTCCATCGGAAGGGCTACATCGACGAAGCGCGCACGCGCCCGATGGGCTTGGGCCTCGAGCTCTATGGCCGGCGCAAGGATGGGTCCGAATTTCCGGTCTCGATCGGCCTCAGCCCGACCCGCACGGAAGGCGGGCTGACGGTCTTCTGCGACGTGCGCGACATCACCGATCAGCGGGCGGCTGAGACCGAGATCCACCATCTCAATCGCCGGCTGGCGCACGACAACGCGGAGCTGATGGCGGTGAACAGGGAGCTGGAGGCCTTCAGCTATTCGGTGTCGCACGATCTTCGGGCGCCGCTGCGCGCCATCGACGGCTTCAGCCAGGCACTGGTCGAGGATGCTGGCCCGCTGCTGAACGGCGAACACCACTCGCACCTGACCCGCGTCCGCCAGGCCGCGCAGCGCATGGGCATCCTGATCGACGACCTCATCAAGCTGGCCCGCGTGACGCGCGCCGAGCTCAAGGTCGGCGATATCGACCTGAGCGCGATCGCCCAGCAGGTCACGAGCGGGCTCCGCGGCGCCGCGCCGGAACGCAGGGCGGAAATCGTCATCGCGCCGCGGCTGCGGGCCAAGGGCGACCCCCGGCTGATCCATCTGGTGATCGAGAACCTGCTGAGCAACTCGTGGAAGTTCACGGCGCCGCGCCCATCGGCGCGGATCGAGTTCGGAGAGGCCGACATCGACGGCGAGCTCGCATATTTCATCCGGGACAATGGCGTCGGGTTCGACATGTCCTATGCCGGAAAGATGTTCGGCGCGTTCCAACGTTTCCATGACGCGCGCGAATTCGCCGGCACCGGCATCGGCCTTGCGACGGTGCAGCGCATCATCCACAAACATGGCGGCCGGATCTGGGCGGACTCGAAGCCCGGCGACGGCGCCACGTTCTTCTTCACGCTCTAGCCGCCGGAGGCCTGCATGGCAGAGAAGTTCATATTGCTCGTCGAGGACAACCCGGATGACGAAGCCCTGACCTTGCGCGCCTTGAAGAAGAACAAGGTCGCCAACGGCGTGGTGGTTGCGCGCGATGGCGCCGAAGCGGTCGATTTCCTGTTCGGGACCGGCGCGCATGCCGGCCGCAATGTCGCGGAGCTGCCGCAGATCGTGCTCCTCGATCTCAAGCTGCCCAAGCTGGACGGGTTCGAGGTCCTGCGGCGGATCCGGGCGGACGATCGCACCAGGGTCTTGCCGGTCGTGATCCTCACCTCCTCGAAGGAGGAGCGCGACGTCGTCCAAAGCTACCGCGACGGATGCAACAGCTACGTCCGCAAGCCCGTCAATTTCGACGAATTCATCGAGGCGGCCCGGCAGCTTGGCCTCTACTGGCTGTTGCTCAACGAGGGGCCACCGCGCTGACCGCCGCATGCCGACCGGAACGATGAACAGATCCCTCCGAGCGTTGATCATCGATGATTCGGCCGACGATGCCGACCTGCTGATGCGCGACCTGCGGCGCGAAGGCTACGAGCTGTCCTGCGAACGCACCGATACGGCCGCCGGCCTGCGGGCGGCGCTGGAGGCGCAGACCTGGGACATCATCCTGTGCGACTACAACATGCCGCGCTTTTCCGGGCTCGAGGCGCTCGAGATCGTGCGCGGTCGCGGACTGGACGTGCCCTTCATCTTCGTGTCGGGCGCGATGGGCGAGGATGTCGCCGTCTCCGCCATGAGGGCCGGCGCCCAGGACTACGTGATGAAGGGCCATCTGAAGCGCCTTCCGCCGGCCATCGACCGCGAACTGCGCGATGCCGCGGTCCGGCGCGAGCGCGCGCAGGCCGAGGCGCGCAGGCGCTCCATGGAGGCGCGCTACCGGCAGATCCTTTCGATCGCGCCCGACGCCATCGTGGCCCTCGACGAGCGATTCAACATCGCTACCTTCAACCAGGCCGCCGAGCGGCTGTTCGGCTATGGTGCGGACGAGGCCATCGGCCAAAGCGCCGACGTGCTGCTGCCGGAGCGGTTGCTCGATGGCGTGCGGGACCAGATCCTGACCTTCTCCGCGCAGGAAGCGGCATCGATGCGGGTCACGACGCATGACCGGCTGCTGGCGCGCCGCAAGGACGGCTCCGAGTTCCCGGCGGAGATCTACATCTCCAAGCTGACCGAACAGGGCCGCACCATGTTCACGGCGATCGTGCGCGACATCACCGAGCGCGAGAGCATGGTTGCCACCCTCCGGCAAGCCCATCAGACCCTCGACACCGTGGTGCAGTCCTCGCCGTTCGCCATCCTGGCGATCGATTCGGCGCGCCGGGTGATCGCCTGGAACCGCAATGCGGAACGCATCTTCCGCCTGCCTTCGGGCGAGGTCGTCGGCAGGCCTCTGGCCGAGGTCGAGGGCGGGATCGGCCCCGAGCTCCGGCAGCTCATCCGGCGCCTGCTGGACGGAGAAGCGCTGCGCGATCTCGAGATCCAGCAGCAATCGGCAGGTCGTCCGACGCTGGAGCTGCGGGTTTCCGGGGCGCCCCTGCACGAGGCGGACAATCGCGTCGGCGGCGCGGTCTGCATCGTCGAGGATGTGACAGACACCAAGGCGACGCGCCGGCAGCTCGAGCATGCGCAGCGGATGGAGGCGGTAGGCCAGCTGACCGGCGGTCTTGCCCACGATTTCAACAACCTCCTGGCAGTGGTGATCGGCAATCTGGACATCCTCCAGGATCAGATGGCGGAGATTCCGGCAGCCAGGGAGCCGATCGAACTCGCGCTGAAGGCCAGCCTCGGGGGCGCGACGCTGATCCGACAGTTGCTGGCCTTCTCGCGCCGCCAGGCCCTCTCGCCCAAGCCGTTCGACCTCGGGGCATTGGTGGCCTCCACGCGCGCGCTGATGGCGCGCACCCTCGGCGAGCATATCGAGGTCGAGATGCGGCTGGCGTCCGACCTGTGGCCCGCGCTCGCCGATGCCGCGCAGCTCGAATCGGCGATTGCCAACCTGGCGATCAATGCGCGCGACGCCATGCCGGGCGGCGGCCGCCTGACGCTCGAGACCGCCAACAAGCATCTCGACGACATCTATGTTGCCGCCAACCCAGACGCGCTGCCCGGCGACTATGTCATGCTGGCCGTTTCGGATACGGGTACCGGCATTCCGCCCGAGATCCTGGGGCGCGTGTTCGAGCCCTTCTTTACGACCAAGGAACAGGGCAAGGGCAGCGGACTTGGCCTCAGCATGGTCTACGGTTTTGCCAGGCAGTCGCGCGGACATGTGAAGATCTACAGCGAAGCCGGCCATGGCACGACCATCCGCCTGTACCTGCCGCGTGCGGTCGAGCAAACAGCCGCCGCCGCGCCGCCCCTCTCCGAACCAGACGAGACCAGCACGATTCGCGCCGCGATCCTGGTGGTCGAGGACAACATCGACGTGCGCCGGATCGTCTGCCGGCTGCTGCGGGATTTCGGCTGCACGGTTCTCGAGGCCAACAGCGCCGCCGCCGCGATCGAGGTCCTGCAATCGGACCGGGCGATCGACCTGATGTTCAGCGACGTCGTGATGCCCGGCGGCATGTCCGGCGCCGAACTGGTCGAGACCGCCTGCCGCCTGCGCCCTGGCATCAGGACCCTGCTCACGACCGGCTTCGCCGAGGCATCCTTGCGCAACCAGGCCCAGTTCGCAGGGGCCGGAGAGATCCTGAGCAAGCCCTATCGGCGCCAGGATCTGGCGCGGAAAATCAGGAGTGTCCTGGGGCTGGGACCGGATTCGTGAGTATCGGTCAGATCTGCGGCGCGCCTGCGGTCGGGAAGCGTTCCCGGATGCGATCCATCAGCTTGTCGCGCACGTCGCGATAGGCATCCAGCATTTCCTCCCGGCTGCCTTCGACGACGCTCGGGTCCATGGTCGGCCAGAACTCCACGTCGCACGCCATCGTGCGGGTCATTTCGACCGCCTTGTGCTGCGCCTCGGGAGACAGCGAGATGATGAGGTCGAACGAGGTATCCTCCAGATCCTCGAAGGTCTTCGATCGATGCTTCGTCATGTCGATGCCGATCTCGTCCATCGCGGCGACGACGAAGCCGTCGATCTCGCTGGCCCGCACCCCCACTGAATCCACGAAGATGCTTCTGCCGTGCAGGTATTTGAGGATCCCCTCCGCCATCGGCGAGCGGATCGAGTTGTAGGTGCAGCAGAACAGCACGCTGCCGGGCCCGCCCGCCATGCCGCCTCACGTCTTCATGTGCAGGGCGCAGATCAGCGTGAACAGCCGCCGCGCCGTCCCGAAATCCATCTCCACCTTCCCGGCCAGCCGGTCGCGCAGGATCTCGGACCCCTCGTTGTGCAGCCCGCGCCGCCCCATGTCGATCGCCTCGATCTGCGACAGGCTCGAGGCCTTGATGGCGGCATAGTAGCTCTCGCAGACCTCAAAATATTCCTTGATGATGCGGCGGAACGGCGTCAGCGAGAGGATGAACTTGTAGACCTCGTGCCGGTCGGTGTCGCGGACATCGAACACCAGCTTGTTGTCGGCGATTCCGAGGACCAGATGATACGGGCCCGGATGCTCGATCGTCGGCGCGAACTCGTTCTCCTCGATCAGGTCGAAGATCGCGACCGCGCGCTCCTGCTCCGCCTCCGCCGACTGGCGCAGCGCGGAAGCGTCGGCCAGGTCGATGGTGACGATGCGCCTGGTCGATTCGGCCTCGGCCATGCGTCAGACCGCGCCGGCAGCGGCGCGCAGCCGCTCGATCCAGCCGCCGAGCTCCTCCGGAAAAGTCTTCCAGGCCGTGCGGTTCACGACGAGCCGCGAGGTCACGTCCGCGATATGCTCGATCTCGACCAGGTTGTTGGCCTTGAGCGTGGCACCCGTCGACACGAGGTCCACGATGCGCCGGCATAGCCCCAGGGTCGGCGCCAACTCCATCGCTCCCGACAGCCTGATGCATTCGGCCTGCACGCCGCGCGCCGCGAAATGCGCGCGCGTGACGTTCGGATACTTGGTCGCGACCCGGATGTGGGACCAGCGGTTGGGATCGTCCTCGCCCACCATCTCGGCCGGCTCGGCGACCGCCAGCCGGCACTTGCCGATGCCGAGGTCCATCGGCGCATAGATCTCCGGATAGTCGAACTCCAGCAGGACATCGTTGCCCGCGACGCCCATCTGGGCCGCGCCGAACGCAACGAAGGTGGCGACGTCGAAGCTGCGAACGCGGACGATCTCGAGCTTCGGATCGCTGGTGGCGAAACGCAGCTTGCGGGAATCCTCGTCGTGGAAGTCCGCCTCCGGCTCGATCCCGGCGCGGCTCAGCAACGGCGCCAGCTCGCGCAGGATGCGCCCCTTGGGCAGCGCCAGCACGAACGCCGCCGCCCCCGTTCCGCCATTCATCGGCCCGACGCCTTCTTGCCGGCGGGCTCCACTGCGTGATCCGGCTGCCACTGCGTCGGCCAGGCCTTGCCGAGGTCGCTGAGATAGAGCGCCAGGCTCTCGATCTCCATCTGGATCTCGCCGCCGCCGGCAAACAGGACGGACAGCCTGCCGCCGTCGAGCCGTAGCGACAGGATCGACAGGAAATCGTCCGTCCGCGAACGGTCGATGCCGCGGCTGCGCACTGAAAGGACGCGATCTATGCAGATGCCCGTGTTGACGCGCTGGAGGTTCCCGAAATCCTCGTCGGTCTCGAACGCGGCGTCCTGTCCGGGCGCCGGCCCCGGCGAGGGCGCCGCCGCGCGCTCCCACCGGAAACGGTTCGCGACCATGATGAAGCGCCGCTCCTCCGGCAGGTGGCGCATCTCGCCCGGCGGGACCAACGCATCCTGGAGGCAGGCCGATACCACCTTCAGGTCCTCGGCATCGCGCGCGACGATCTTGAGCGGCGTCATTCCGCCGCTCCATCGGCCAGGCGCTCGATCTCGGCGCCGCAGGCCGCGAGCTTGTGGGTCAGGCGCTCGTAGCCGCGGTCCAGATGATAGACGCGGTTGAGGATGGTATCCCCATCCGCCACCAGACCTGCCAGCACCAGCGAAACGCTGGCGCGCAGATCGGTCGCCATGACCGGCGCGCCGGTCAGCCGCTTGACGCCGCGCACCATCGCCGAGGCGCCATGCACGTTGATGCTGGCGCCCATGCGCGTCAGCTCCGGCACGTGCATGAACCGGTTCTCGAAGATGGTCTCCGTGATCATCGAGGCGCCGTGGGCCGTCGTCATCAGCGCCATCATCTGCGCCTGCAGGTCGGTCGGGAAGCCGGGGAATGGCTCCGTCATCACGTCGACTCCCGTCAGGTCGCCATTGGCGCGCTTCACCCGCAAGCCGCGCGCGGTCTCGGAGAACTGCACGCCCGCCTGGCTGAGAACGGAGATAACCGATCCGATCAGGTCGTGCTGGGCTCCCACCAACTCGACGTCGCCATTGGTGACCGCGGCCGCCATGGCATAGGTGCCGGTTTCGATCCGATCCGCCACCACCGGATGCTGCGTGCCATGCAGGCTCTCGACGCCCTGGATGCGCAGATGGTCGGTGCCGAGGCCGTCGATCTTCGCACCCATGCCGATGAGGCACCTGGCGAGGTCGGTGATCTCCGGCTCGCGCGCCGCGTTGATGAGGTGTGTCTCGCCCTTCGCGAGGCTCGCCGCCATCAGCAGGTTCTCCGTTGCGCCCACCGACACTTTGGGAAAGGTCACTTCGGCGCCGGTCAACCCGCGCGGCGCGCGGGCGACGATGTAGCCTTCCTGCAGGTCGATCTCGGCGCCCAGCTGCTGCAGTCCCTTGATGTGAAGGTCGACCGGCCGCGTGCCGATCGCGCAGCCTCCCGGCAGCGAGACCCGCGCCTGCCCGTGCCGCGCCACCAGCGGCCCCAGCACCAGGACCGAGGCACGCATCTTGCGCACCAGGTCGTAGGGTGCGGTGGTGTCGGTGATGTTGCGGCCGCAGACCGTGACCGACCGCTCCTTGCCGCTCAATCTGGTCGTCACCTCCACGCCGTGCTGCGCCAGCAGATTGGTCATCGTGGTGATGTCGGCAAGGTCCGGCACCCGGTCGAGGCGCACGTCCGCATCGGTCAGCAGTGCGGTCGCCATCAGCGGCAGCGCCGCGTTCTTGGCGCCGCTGATGCGAATCTCTCCCGTCAGGGGCTTGCCGCCGCGAATACGAATGCGATCCATGATTCCAACGGTCCTCAGAGACGCGGCAGCGTGACGCCGGTCTGTTTCATGTATTTGCCGGCCCGGTCGCGGTACGACACCTCGCACGGACCCTCGCCTTTCAGGAACAGGAACTGGCATGCCCCCTCGTTGGCGTAGATCTTGGCCGGCAGCGGCGTCGTGTTGGAGAACTCCAGCGTGACGTGGCCTTCCCATTCCGGTTCCAACGGCGTCACGTTCACGATGATTCCGCAACGCGCATATGTCGACTTGCCGAGACAGATCACCAGCACGTCGCGCGGGACGCGGAAATATTCGACCGTGCGGGCGAGCGCAAAGGAATTGGGCGGGATGATGCAGACGTCGGTCTGGCGGTCGACGAAGCTGTCCTTGTCGAACCCCTTGGGGTCGACGATGGCACTGTTGACGTTGGTGAAAATCTTGAACTCGCGCGATACGCGGGCGTCGTAGCCATAGGAAGAGACCCCGTAGGAGATCACGCCCTCGCGCTTCTGCGATTCGATGAAAGGCTCGATCATGCCGCGTTTGAGCGACATCTCTCGGATCCACGTATCCGGCATGATACCCATAGATTCAATCCTTTAGGGTGGCCATTTGAGATTGCTGCACAATTGACGATGCGCCCGCTAACGCTTTGTACTTGAAGGCTTTGGGGCGCTCAAGGTCGGCGTGTCTCAACCTTCCGGGCTGCCGGGGCCGCCCGTGCGCCGCGCGCGGGCCTGGGCCTTGCGGCGCTTCAGGTTGTCGCGCAGGGCTGCGGCACGCCGGTCCAGCTTGGCATGCGCTTCGGGGGCGGCCTCTTTCGGCGCGGACTTTTCGGGCTGTTCCGGCGTGCTGGGCGACATGGGAGCCTCTGAAGGATTGGCAGCGGAGTTAGCCGACCCCGCCTCCCAGGTCAATTGCTCCCCGCCGGCTCACGGGCGTCTCGGATCGGTGTGCGCGGCGTGCCGCCCGTGCATCCATCAGGCGCTGAAACCCGCGGACATCCTGGCGATGGCGCCGCCGGCTCTGGAGTTGCCGCCACCAGCCCCGGATCGCGACGATCATGCTCGCTCTTCCCAGCTCGAATCGGGACCGGTGCAGTCGCGTCCCGGCGCGCTGGGTACAGGCTTGCCATGATGGAACGATGGCCGAACTATGGAGAATTGATGAACGGGCCGGAAAAGCGCACCCGCTCCGGGCCTTGCCTTGGCCGGCCCAAAGTGGCATTGTCCGCGCCGTTTTGCGGGGCAGTTGGTTCCCTGCCCCTCCCATCGGCGCTGCCGTAGCTCAGTGGTAGAGCACGTCCTTGGTAAGGACGGGGTCGGTAGTTCAATCCTACTCGGCAGCACCATTTTCCCTGGCACGCCCCATTGGGCGAGCCTTCGAGCTCCGATGCAGCGAAACTGCGAAAGTCAGCGGCGCTCAAACACGGCGGCGCGCGGCGGCG
>DASSBF010000141.1:0-8835 GCA_035699005.1 Dongiaceae bacterium | reverse complement strand
AGCGCATCAAGCAGCGGCCGGGCGTCTCCTATCCGGTGCTGGTGCCGAACGTGAAGGGGCTGGAGGCGGCGCTGGCCGCCGGCGCGCAGGAGATCGCGGTGTTCGGCGCGGCCTCGGAAAGCTTCTCCCAGCGCAACATCAACTGCTCGATCGGCGAAAGCCTGGAGCGCTTCGCCCGCGTCAGCGACACCGCCCAGTCGGCGGGCCTCAAGGTGCGCGGCTACGTCTCCTGCGTGCTGGGCTGCCCCTACGAGGGCGAGGTCGCGCCGGAGGCGGTGGCGCGCGTCGCCGAAGCGCTGGTCGGCATGGGCTGCTACGAGGTGAGCCTGGGCGACACGATCGGAATCGGCACGCCGGCCAAGGCGCAGCGCATGATCGAGACGGTCGCCGCCGAGGTCGACATCCGCCATCTTGCCGCGCACTTCCACGACACCTACGGCCAGGCGCTTGCAAACCTGCTCGCGGTCCTGCAGATGGGTGTTGCGACGGTCGACGCCTCGGTCTCCGGCCTCGGCGGCTGCCCCTATGCGCCCGGCGCCTCCGGCAACGTTGCGACGGAGGACGTGGTCTACATGCTGCACGGCCTCGGAATCGCGACCGGCATCGACCTCGACCGGCTGGCGCAGGCCGGCGCCTTCATCTCCCAGGCGCTTGGCCGCCCGCCCGGCTCCAAGGCCGCGATGGCGCTGCAAGCGAAAGCCGCCAAGTCCCAGTGAGCGAAGGTCACCACGCGTCGACGAGACGAGCGACCTCTTCCCCCCTTGTGGGGGAAGGATACGAAGGCTTAGCGAGCAGAGCGAGCTTAGCCGCAGTTGGATGGGGGGTGCCGCCGCACGAGCGCCGGAGATCGAGCGCAATTTTTCATCCCTTCTTGCCTGCTATCGTGCGGCGGCACCCCCCATTCCAACCTTCCCCCACCCCGCGGACGAATGTCCGCATTCGCGGACGGGCGGGGGAAGGGGTTGCATGAGCGACTACATAGATTGCCACTACGCGCGCACACGCGCGGACAGGAATCTGCGCCCCTATCTCGACGGCACGATCGCGGTCGGGACCGCGGTTGTCGGCGGTGGGCTGGCGGGCCTCACCATCGCCCTGGAACTGGCGCGGCGCGGGCAGTCGGTGGCGCTGATCGAAGGCAAGCGCATCGGCTGGGGCGCATCGGGCCGCAACGGCGGCTTCTGCGCGCCGGGCTATGCCGTCGGCTATGACACGATCGTGCGGCAGGCGGGGGTGGAATCAGCGCGCGCGCTGCTGGATCTCTCGCGCGACGGTGTCGACTATGTGGCGCGCAATCTCGCCGCCTTCGGCACGCCGGTCGATCCCGCGCGCCGCGGGCACATCTCCGCGCGGCGTGTGCCGGCGCGTGCGGACCTGGAGCGCTATCGCGACAAGATGGCGGCGCTCGGCGTCGATCTGCGCGTGCAGGGGGTCGAGGAGACCCGCGTCCTGCTCAAGAGTCCGCTCTATTTCGAATCCATCGTCGAGCCTTCGTGCTTCGCCATGCAGCCGCTGGACTATGCGTTGGCGATGGCGCGCGAGATCGAGCGGCTGGGCGGTCAGGTGTTCGAGAACACGCCCGCCTTGTCGACCGGCCGCTTCGGCGCGGCGCACCTGGTCTCGACCCCGCGCGGACGGTTGAGCGCGCGCAACCTCGTCTTCTGCACCGGCGGCTATACCGGGCGCCTGGTGCCGGCGCTGCGTCGCGCCATGCTGCCGATCGCGACCTATGCGATGGCGAGCGCGGAGGACCCCGAGCTACTGGATCGCGCCATCGCGACGCCCATGTGCATCAGCGACGACCGGCGCGCCGGCGACTATTACCGCCGCACCACCGACGGCCGGCTGCTCTGGGGCGGCCGCATCACCGCCCGCACGCGCGATCCCGGCGACCTTGCGGCGCTGCTGCGGCGAGACATGGTGGAGGTCTATCCGCAGTTGTCCTCGCTGAAAATCGAGACCGCGTGGTCTGGCCTGATGGCCTATGCCCGCCATCATATGCCGCAGGTCGGGCGCCTCGACGAAGGCTTGTGGTACTGCACGGCATTCGGCGGCCATGGCCTCAACACCACGGCGGCCGCCGGCTGCCTGCTGGCCGCCGCGATCGCCGAGGGCGACAATCGCTACCGCCTGTTCGAGACCTTCGGCCTCGCCTGGAACGGCGGCCCGCTCGGACCGGTCGCGGCGCAGCTCACCTACTGGAAGCTGCAGGCGCAGGATCGGTGGGCAGAGCGCAGGTTCGTTCAGAAGAATGTCGGCACCGCGCCGAGCGAAGCATATCTCAGTCGATCCGAATAACTCCGTCATCCTCGTGCTTGGCACGAGGATCCATGAGTTTGCTCGCAGCAGCGCGGTCATGCACGAAGGAACTCGTAGATGGTCGTGCCAAGCACGACCATGACGATAGGGGGGGTGCTTCAACGCAGGACGTTTGCTGCTTCAGAAGAACGTCGGCACCGCTCCGACCGACGTCCACCCGTCGTCGACCACGTGAATCAGGCGCCAGCGGTCAAAGGTGGTGCAGGGGTGCGAGATGCCGCAGCAGAGGAGGTCGCCGACCGCGATGTCGGCGTTCGGCGGCAGGGTCAGATAGGCGTGCTGGTCGTTCAGCTTCACGACCTTCCAGTCGTCGGGCGTCGGCTCGGGCTGCGGCGTCGCGTGCGCGCGATGGCGCCAGACCGGCTGCGGCAGATGCAAATCGAACCCGACATCACGCTTGCCCATGGTGAGCAGCGCGAGGCCTGGCTCCGGCACCGACTGCACCAGGCAGCACACGAACAAGGCCGGCTCCAGCAGGCCGAGCTCCTTGGCGACCGCCGGGTCGCGGCGCTTCATCTCCGCCAGATGCTCGACATAGGTGCCGCAATCGTGCGTGACGTAGCAGCCGCTGCGCAGGATCTTGACCGTCGGCTTGCGCAACGCGATCTGCTTCAGGCGGCGGCCCACGATGTCGTAGTACGAGCTGCCGCCCGCGGTCAGGATCACCTCGTCCGTCAGGAAGGCGTTGCGCCGGTCGGCGAGCTGGATGGCCTCTGCGAAGCGGTCGAAATAGGCTTCCACCGCCGCGCCGTCCTCCGCGCCGTCCGGCTTGGCGATCTGGCCCTCGTAGCCGGCCATGCCGGCGAGGCGCAGCCGGCCCTGATGGCTCGGCAGCGCGTCAAGCAGGCGGCTAACCTCTTCCACGGTGCGGCAGCCGGTGCGGCCGCCCTGGAAGCCGAACTCGATCAGCACATTGGCCGGATGCTCGGTCTTGGCGCCGGCGACGTCGTCGGACAGCGCCTCCAGCCCTGCGGACGAATCCACCAGCACATGGATTTCGAGCGCGGGGTTCGAGCGCATCAGCTCGACGATGCCGCGCACCTGCGTGCGGCCGGTCACCTGGTTGGCGATCAGCAGGTTGCGGCAGCCGAAGGCGGCCGCGACTTCGGCCTGCTGCACCGTCGCGACGGTAAGGCCCCAGGCGCCATGCGCCGCCTGTTGTGCCCAGAGGTGCGGGGTCATGGTGGTCTTGGCATGGGGCGCGAGCTGCAGGCCGAACTTGTCGAGCAGGTGCCGCATCCAGCGCGCATTGTGCGCCAGCGCCGACTTGCGCATCACCGCGACCGGCGCCGGCAGGTCGCCCGCCAGCAGGTTCCAGCCCTGGGCGCCAATGTCGCCAAGCGCGAGCGGCGCGTGGCCGGCGGGGAAGCCTTTGGTCAGCGGGTCGATCGGCTGGCGATCCAGCGCGGCGAGCGCGGCCTGCATGGCGTCGGCATCGAAGCCGGGGCCGATGGAGCCGCGGAGAAAGTCGCTGGTCAGAGTCATCACACCGCTCATCCTCAACAACCTCATATCTCCCTTCCCCCTTGCGGGGGAAGGATGCGGAGCCTTAGCGAGCGGGAGCGAGCTTAGGCGAAGCTGGATGAGGGGTAGCGCACCGTCAGGTGCGCGCGCTCGCAAGAGCGCCAGAACGCCCGTGCCGACCTCTGCATTTCAGCGCTTGCGCGCTGCGCGCCTTCGGCGCGGCCCCCTCACCCAGCTCCGGCTAAGCTCAGCTCCGCCTCGCTAAGCCTGCGCAACCCTCTCCCGCAAGGGGAGAGGGGGGTGCTGCTTTGGAACAGTATGATATGAATGCCGCGGCGCGACAACGCCATCGGGAAACGCTGATGCCTCAGGCGGTCACGCGCTCGTACGCTGGCAGGGTCAGGAATTCGGGGAACTCGTCCGCGAAGATCAGGTCCGCGAACAGCTTGGCGGCGTCCTCGAACCTGCTGCGGCTCCAGGCCACCCCGAGGGCGGCGCGCTGCTTGGCGAGGTCGGCGGCGATGGTCCGTTCACACAAGGCGCGGTCGACCACCCGGCCGTCCTTCAGCCTCGCGCCGTGCTTCAGCCATTGCCAGACCTGGGTGCGGGAGATTTCGGCGGTGGCTGCGTCTTCCATCAGGTTGTTGAGGGGCACGCAGCCGGTGCCGCGCAGCCACGCCTCGAGATAGGCGATGCCGACGGAGATGTTGGTGACGAGGCCTGCTTCCGTGATGTCGCCCTGCGGCACGGCCAGCAGGTCGGCGGCGGTCACGTGCACGTCCTGGCGCTGGCGGGCGATCTGGTTCGGCTCCTTCATCAGGCGGTCGAAGATCTCCCTGGCGAGCGGCACCAAAGCGGGGTGGGCGACCCAGGTGCCGTCATGGCCGTCGGTCGCCTCGCGCTCCTTGTCGGCGCGCACCTTGGCGAGCGCGGCCTCGTTGGCGGTCGGATCGTTCTTGATTGGGATCTGCGCCGCCATGCCGCCCACCGCGTGCGCGCCGCGCTGATGGCAGGTCTTGATCAGCAGCAGGCTGTAGGAGCGCAGGAAATGCGCGGTCATGGTGACGCTGGCGCGGTCCGGCATCACCGCCTTCGGGTCGCGCGCGAATTTCTTGATGAAGCTGAAGATGTAGTCCCAGCGCCCGCAATTGAGCCCGGAGGAGTGGTCGCGCAGCTCATAGAGGATCTCGTCCATCTCGAACGCCGCCGGGAGGGTTTCGATCAGGACCGTCGCCTTGATGGTGCCCTTGGGGAGCCCGAGCTTCGCCTGCGCGAACAGGAACACCTCGTTCCACAGCCGCGCCTCCAGATGCGACTCCAGCTTGGGCAGGTAGAAATACGGCCCGGTGCCGCGCGCGACCAGCTCCTTCGCGTTGTGGAAGAAGAAGAGGCCGAAATCGAACAGGCTGCCTGACATCGGGCGGCCGTCCACCACCACGTGCTTTTCCGGCAGGTGCCAGCCGCGCGGACGCACCAGCAGCACCGCGGTCTTCTGATTCAGCCGGTACGCCTTGCCGCTGCCGGGATCGTCGAACGCGATCTGCCGGCGCACCGCGTCGACCAGGTTGCGCTGGCCGTCGAGCTGGTTTTCCCAGGTCGGGGTGGTCGAATCCTCGAAATCCGCCATGTAGCAGGAGGCGCCGGAATTGAGCGCGTTGATTGCCATCTTGCGGTCGATGGGCCCGGTGATCTCGACGCGCCGGTCGAGCAGGTCCTTCGGCAGCGGCGCCACCTTCCAGTCGCCGGCGCGGATAGAGGCGGTCTCCTTCAGGAAGTCCGGCTTCTCGCCGGCATCGAGCCGCTTCTGCCGCTCATGGCGCGCGTCCAGGAGGCGCAGCCGCTCCGGCCCGAACCGGCGCTCCAGCTCCGCCAGGAAGGAGACGGACTCGGGGGTAAGTATCTGTTGAAAAGCGGCATCCGGAAGCGCGGCAATCGTAACGCCTGGCACAGTCACGTCAGATGTCTCCAACCCAGAGATCGGCATCGTCGAGGAGAACCTCGTCGCAATTCTCATCCTTGCCATGCCGGTCCACGACCAGGAAATCCGTACTTTGGTCGAGGGCGATCAGCGGGTGGTGCCAGACGCCACGGGCGTAGTTCAAGCCCTGCCCCGCCACGGTCCTGAAAGCGACAATGTTTTCGGGCTGCAGCTGTTCCGACGGAGCCGCGACCAATACCAGGAATGGGCGCGGCGCCAGGGGAATGAAAGCCTGGCTGCTCAGGGGGTGGCGCTCCATCAGCTTGATTTTCAGGGGCATCGGCCGCGGCTCGGCCCGCACGATGCCGACATTGGGCTTGCCGTCCCGCTCCAGCAGATCGAGCCGCGCCATGTCGGCATAGCGCTCCGCCCAGCCCTGGTTGATGGTGTAGTGCCGGCTCTCCGCCACCTGGATCACGTCGCCATAAGGCGCGAAGGCCTCGCGGCTCAGGGGCTGAAGTGGAATCTTGATGCGCGCCATCGCGATCTCCTAGGCCAGCTCGCCCCATAGGCGCAGGCGGCTGATCCCGCCGTCGGGAATGATGTTGAGCCGCACATGGGTGATCGCGCCGAGGTCCGCCACCTCCTTCTGGAAGGCGTGGGGGCGGTCCATCTCCAGCTTCTGCTCGGGCAGCAGGGTGCGCCAGAACATCGACTGCGTGATCAGCGATTCATCGGTGCCGGCCGTCACGTCCGCCGCCTGGATCGAGCAGCGGTCCGGGAAGTTGCCTTTGAAATGCGCGGTGTCCACTTCGACCTTGCGGATGTGGCCGCGATGGCCGAGCGCGAAGATCGCCCAGTCGTTGCCCGGCTCGCGCCGCCGCCTGGTCTCCCACCCGTCGCCCATGTTCACGCCGCGGCCGGGATAGAGCACCTGCATGGGCGAGCCGTAATGCTGATCGCTGCAGGCGATCGAGCGGCCGCCATTCTCGACCGCCGCCAGATCGACCAGCTGCTTGCGGTCGATCTGCGACCAGTCGACCGCGACCCTGCCATAGGCGCGCAGCCGCGCTACCCCGCCGTCGGGATAGATGTTGAGCCGCAGGTGCGTCCAGGCGCGCTCGTCCCGCACCGGCACGAAGTGATGCGCGTTGCCCTTGAGCGTGGTGGCGGGGACGATCCCGCTCCACTCGGTGCCGGACCCCGGTTCGCCGTCGGTCCGGCAAGCCTCGATCGAGGCGGCCGGCGGGAAGTTGCCGGTGAAATGGCTGGTATCGATGTCGAACCCGACGACCGCGCCCGGCAGGCCGAGCTTCACGATGCAGTAGTCGTGGCCCTCGCCGCGCTTGCGGCGCGATTCCCAGCCGTCCATCCACTTGCCGTGCTCGTCGTACTTGCCGGCGATGAAGACCGCCGGCTCGGGGTTCAGCATCCTTTCCCGGGGCGCGAAGAAATCGTCGGTCGCGAAGACCGCCTCCGCCCCCAGCCGCGCATCGGCCAGGTTCACCAGGTTGCTGCCGAACGGATGAGACGGCTGTTCTGTCATCGTATTCCCCCAAAATACTTCCCCTCTCCCCTCGCGGGAGAGGGCTGCGGAGCCTTAGCGAACGGAGTGAGCTTAGGCGAAGCTGGGTGAGGGGGCCGCGCCGAAAGGCGCGCAGCGCGCGAGCGCTGTTGGGCACCACGCGTGGCGCTCTCACGAGCGCGCGCACCTATCGGTGCGCAACCCCCCATCCAACTCCGGCTAGGCTCGGCTCCGCCTCGCCAAGCCTCCGTATCCTTCCCCCGCAGGGGGGGAAGGGACCTTCTCTTATGCACCATGTGATCTCTGACAATCATCTTGCAGCCCGATACGGATGCTGCATGTGCCAGTGGCGCGCGATGTCGATGCGGCGGGTGACCCAGGCCTTGTCGTGCTTCAGCACATAGTCGAGGAAGCGCTTGAGGCTGGCGAAGCGGCCGGGCCGGCCGATCAGCCGACAATGCAGGCCGATCGACATCATCTTGGGCGCCCGCGCGCCCTCCTCGTACAGCGTGTCGAATGCGTCCTTGAGATAGCAGAAGAACTGGTCGCCGGAATTGAAGCCCTGCAATGCGGCGAAGCGCATGTCGTTGGTATCGAGGGTGTACGGCACGATCAGGTGCGGGCCATGGTCAGGCGGTCCGACCAGCCGGCTCCAGAACGGCAGGTCGTCGGAATAGTCATCGGCGTCGTAGAGGAAGCCGCCGTACTCGGCGACCAGCCTGCGCGTGTTCTCCGAGGTGCGCCCGGTGTACCAGCCGAGCGGACGCGTGCCGCAGATGCGGGTCAGGATGTCCATAGCCTGCGCGATGTGCTCGCGCTCGAGCGATTCGGGCACGCCATGATAGTTGATCCAGCGATAGCCATGGTTGGCGATCTCATGGCCGTCGGCCAGCGCGCGCTCGATCGCCTCTGGGTTGCGCTCCGCCGCCATCGCCACCGCGAAGATTGTCAGCGGCACGCCGCGCGACTTGAAGAGGTCCAGCACCCGCCAGACGCCGGCGCGCGAACCATATTCGTAGATCGATTCCATCGACATGTGCCGCGCGCCGGCAAACGGCAAGGCACCGATGATCTCGCTGAGGAACGCCTCGGAGGCCGGGTCGCCGTGCAGGGTACAATTCTCTCCGCCCTCCTCGCAATTGAGGACGAACTGCACGGCGATGCGCGCCCCGCCCGGCCAGCCGGCCTGCGGCGGAGTCGCACCATAGCCCTTGAGATCGCGCGGATAGTCCAGCATCGCACCCCTATTTGACCATAAAACCCGAGCCGTTTGTCAGCCTAGCAATGTTCTTTGCCTGATTCTTTGAAAGTGCGTCAAAGGCCGGGTAAGAAGGCCTCGCCATGCCGAAGCCGCCCTTGTCCGAGGCCGAAATCCAGCGCCGCCTGCTCTATCGCGACGGCCTCGTCCTGGTGCTGGACAAGCCGGCGGGCCTGCCGGTCCAGGCCGGGCCGGGCGGCGGACCGAACCTGGAGCAGAGCTTCGCGGCGCTGCGCTTCGGGCTGCCGGCGAACCCGGCGCTGGCGCACCGGCTGGACCGCGACACCTCCGGCTGCCTGGTGCTGGGGCGGCACCGCAAGGCGCTCGCCAAGCTCGGCCGGCTGTTCCAGG
>DASSBF010000140.1:0-22508 GCA_035699005.1 Dongiaceae bacterium | reverse complement strand
AGCTCCAGCAAGCCATCCGCCATGCCGAGGCCGGCGCGCAGGATCGGCACCACCGCCACCTTCTTGCCCTCGAGGATCGGCGCGTCGAACGTGGTGAGCGGCGTCTCGATCGGCATGGTCGTCATGGGCAGGCTGCGCGTGATCTCGTAGCCCATGAGCAGCGAGATTTCCTTCAGGAGCTGCCGGAACAGGATGGTCGGCGTCTTCTTGTCGCGCATCATGCTGAGCTTGTGCTGGATCAGCGGGTGATCCATCACGAACAGATTCGGAAACTCCGGGTAGGTCTGCGGCATGGCGCGCCCCTGTCATGCATTCGTCTGAGCGACGCTGCGGCCGCCTTCGCGCCGCAGATTAGGGACGCCTGCGGCGCCATTCAAGCCGAATGGGCGGAGCGCCCTATATCACCTGGAAACCGTGCTTGTACGGGTCGCGGTCGTCGATGAAGATCGTGTTGTAGCCGGTGATGCGCGCCCAGCCTTCGACCGAGGGCACGATCGCCTCGTAGTTGCCGACTTTCGCGGCTTCCTTGACGCGGCCCTTGAACAGGCTGCCGATGATGCTCTCGTGCACGAAGCTGTCGCCGACCTTGAGCTTGCCCTTGGCGGCGAGCTGCGCCATCCGCGCCGAGGTGCCTGTCCCGCAGGGCGAGCGGTCGATCGCCTTGTCGCCGTAGAACACGGCGTTGCGCGCGTCGGCGCTGGGCGCTTTCGGCGCTCCCGTCCACAGGATGTGGCTGAGGCCCTTGATGGTCGGGTTCTCGGGGTGCTGGAAGGTGTATCTGGCGTTCAGGTCCCTGCGCAGCACCGGGCTCATCTGGATGAGCTGCCCGGCCGTGAAGTCCGCCATGTCGCGGTAGCCCGTCTGCGGCTCCACGATGGCATAGAAGTTCCCGCCGTACGCCACATCCACCTTGATCGAACCGATCCCCGGGCATTCGGCCTCGAGCCCGGTCGAGTGCAGGAAGCAGGGCACGTTGGTGAGCCGCACGGATTCGACGTATTCGCCCTTCTGCTCGTACTCCGCGATCACCAGTCCCGCCGGGGTTTCGAGGCGCAGCACGCCCGGAACCTTCGGCCGCACCAGCCCCTGCTCGACCGCCACCGTCACGGTCCCGATGGTGCCGTGCCCGCACATCGGCAGGCAGCCGGAGGTCTCGATGAACAGGATGCCGATATCGCAGTCCGCGCGGGTCGGGGGATAGAGGATGGAGCCCGACATCATGTCGTGGCCGCGCGGCTCGAACATCAGGCCGGTGCGGATCCAGTCGAACTCCGCCAGGAAATGCTGGCGCCGCTCGCTCATGCTGGCGCCGGACAGAAGCGGGCCGCCACCCATCACCACGCGCACCGGGTTGCCGCAGGTGTGAGCGTCCACGCAACTGAAGGTGAATTTGGCCATCGTACCAACCACCTGGGTTTCGATTTCTGGGATACCTGCCCGAATTGGATACAATATGCAATAGCAATGGACAGCGCCCTCCTCTGAATCCGAGCCGGCGCGCTGTTGCCTTCGACGACGAGGAACTGGCGGGTGATGCTGGACGTAGGCCATGATCTCGCCCGTCTTTGCACTGCCCTTTCAACCAGTCCCGAGCGTCGCGATGTCCGTCAAGTTTGAGGAACTGCAACTCGCCTTCGATTTCGTAAGCTCGGGTGCCCTTGGCGAAAATCAGGCTTTCCTCGACACGCAGTCAGGCCGCCTCTACTGGCATTCCGAACTTACTGGGCCCATCGAAGGTGAGGAACTCCCAGACGATCTGGGCGACGAAAAGTACGTCGAAATACCCCACAAGCACGAGCTCGATCTCGGCAAGTCCTTGGTCTTCGATTTCGTCCGGGAGTTCTTGCCGGACGACTACGACGAGGTCCGGCACATCTTTGGGCGAAGAGGTGCTTACGGCCGATTCAAAGCCATGTTGGTGCAACGCGGCGCGCTTGATCGCTGGCACGATTTCTCGGCCAAGGCGGAGGAGGCTGCGCTGAGGGCGTGGTGCGCGGATAATGCAGTAGAACTCGTCGATTGACGCCAGAGAACGCCAACAATTTAGCGGCCCGTCTTCAACGCGTCGCGGATTTCCATCAGCAGCTTCTCGCTGGTGGTCGGGGCCGGCGGCTCGGCTGGAGCGGGCGCTTCCTGCTTGCGAAACCGGTTGACCTGCTTCACGAGGATGAACACCGCGAACGCGACGATCACGAAGTTGATCACCGTATTGATGAAGACGCCATAGTTGATGCTGACCGCCCCGGCATCCTGCGCCGCCTTCAGGGACGGATAGTCGTCGCCCTTCAGCACAATAAAGAAATTCGAGAAGTCGATCCCGTTCATGAGGTAGCCGATCGGGGGCATGATGATGTCCTTGACCAGCGAGTTCACGACCGACGTGAACGCGACGCCAATGATGATGCCGATGGCCAAGTCGATGACATTGCCACGCATCGCAAAATCCCGGAATTCCTTGAGCATGGGCAATCCTCCCCCTGGTTCGGTTCAACAGCCAGTTTGGATGCGATTCACGGACATTCGCAAGCGAATTAGAGAGTTTACCGGCAACCCTTGATGGCGGCTGCCGAAGCCGCCATGCTGGCGGCTGTCACGTCGTTCGGAGTGCCCGCCGGCCGCTTCATGGGTTCAGCAAGCCATCCTTTGATCTCTGAGGCCGGCAAGGCGCTGTTCCGCCTCGACGGCAAGGTATGCCTGGTGACGGGCGGCGCCGGCCACCTCGGCGCCGCGATGTCCACGGCCTTGGCCGAAGCGGGCGGCCATGTCTGCGTGCTGGGCCGCACCCGGGCCAAACTGGCCGGCCTCGTCCAGCGCCTCTCCGATCGCGGGCTTTCGGCCGAGGCGATCGCCCTGGATGTCACTTCGGCGGAGGACATTCGGTCCCTGGCCGCCGATCTGGACCGGCGCCACGGACGCTTGGACGTACTCGTCAACAACGCCCATGAAGGCCGGCCGGGCGTGATGGCGGACAGCAAGGCGGCCGATTATGCCGGCGCGATCGGGATCGCGGTGGGCGCCGCCGCGGAACTGGTCAACGCCGCGGGCGATCTGCTGTGCAAGGCCGTCACGATCGGCGGCGATGCCTCGGTCATCAACATCGCCTCGATGTATGGCATGGTGAGTCCGGACCCGCGCGTCTACGGCCAGTCGGGCATGAACAACCCGCCGCACTACGGCGCCGCCAAGGCCGCGCTGCTGCAATACACCCGCTATGCCGCCGTCCACCTGGCGCCGCAGCGCATCCGGGTCAACGCGATCAGCCCCGGCGCATTCCCGCCGGAGACGACACAGCAACGCGACCCAGCCTTCGCCGCGGCGCTGACACGGAAGGTGCCGATGGGAAGGCTGGGCAGGCCGGACGACCTCGCCGGCGCGGTCGTGTTCCTGGCGAGCTCCGCTTCGCGCTTCGTCACCGGCGCCAACCTGCCGGTCGACGGCGGCTGGACCGCGTGGTGAGCGCGCCGCCGCGCCACCGCGTCATCCTGCAGGCGCGCACCACATCGACCCGCCTGCCGGGCAAGGTGCTGCTGCCGGTCTGCGGCCTGCCCATCGTCGTGCTGGCGGCCCGCCGCGCCGCGCGGGACGGGGTCGAGACCATCGTCGCGACCTCGACCCATGGCAGCGACGACGCCTTGGCGGAGACGCTGGACCGCCATCACGTGCGCTGCATCCGTGGTCCGCTGGACGACGTGCTGGCGCGCTTCATCGCCGCCACCGCCGATCTCGACGATCGCGACATCTGCGTGCGCCTGACCTCGGACAACGTGTTTCCCGACGGCGATTTCGTGCGGCGCCTGACCGTGGCGGTCGAGCAGAGCGCGCATGGCTATGCCGGCTTTTCCGGTGGCGCGGCGGGCCTGCCCTACGGCCTCGCGGGCGAGGCGCTGCGCGTCGGTCTGCTGCGGCAGGGCGACCGCGCGACGCAGGATGCGCAGGACCGCGAGCACGTCACGCCGTGGGTGATCCAGCTCTGCGGCCGCCATGCGCCTTCCATGCCGCGCGTTGACGCGCTGGATCTGTCCGATCTGCGCTGCACCATCGACACGCTGGAGGATTATCGCGCCGTGCTGGCCGCGCTCGCAGGATTGGAGGATCCCGTCGCGGCGCCGTGGCCCGATTTGTGCCGGCGGCTGGCGCGCTGGGCGGATCGCGCACAGCCCGCGGTTCCCGCCCGGATCGTGGCGGGCGAGCTGCAGGCCAGCCTGGTGCTGGGCGGCGCCCAGTTCGGCATGGCGTACGGCATCGCCAACCGCACCGGCAAGCCGGGCGACGATGAGCTTCAGGCAATCGTCGACCTCGCCGAGCGGGCCGGGGTTTCGCACCTCGACACCGCCGCCGGCTACGGCGACAGCGAGGCGCGGATCGGGTCCGCGTTGGCGCACGGGAGCCCGCTTGCCATCGTCACCAAGCTGCCGCCCAGCCTGCTCGACGGGCAGCCGCCGGCCAGCGAAGCGGCGCAGCGCGTGCATGTCGCGATCGACCGGTCCTTGTGGCTGCTGGAGCGGCCAAGGCTCGACGCCGCGCTCCTGCATCGCTTCGAGCATTACGAAGGGGGGCAAGGCGCGGTCTGGCAGACGCTGCTGTCCCTCAGGAAGGAAGGAAAGATCGGGCGCATCGGCGCTTCGGTCTACCGGCCCGAGGAACTGTCCGATTTGCTGCGCAACCCCGAGGTCGGGCTGGTGCAGCTCCCGTTCAACATCCTCGACCGCCGCTGGCTGGAGCCCGGCATCCAGCGCGCCATCGCCGCCCGGCCGGATGTCGTCCTCCACGGCCGCTCGGCTCTGCTGCAGGGGCTGCTGACGGTCGATGACCCGGCCCGCTGGCCCATTCCCGACCGCGGCCTCGCCAGCCGTTGCATCGGCGCGCTGCAAAGCGTGGCGCGGAAGCTGGGGCGCGAGAGCGTCATCGACCTGTGCTTCGCCCACGCCCGGGCGCAATCCTGGCTGGCGGGCGTGGTCGTGGGCGCGGAGACGGCGGCCCAGATGGCGGAGAACATCCGCCTGTTCCGCCGGCCCGTACTGACGCCGGAGCAGTCGCAGGAAGCGGCCGAGGCGCTGCCCGGCCCGCTTCCCGAGCAACTGCTCAACCCCGCATCGTGGCCAGTTCCTTAGGAGAAATCTTTCAGAATCAGCGCATTGTGAGGGTTCCCATCGAACGGCGCGCAAACCACTGCTGGACAGGACGGCGCGGCAACATTATTGCAGTCCCCGCGCCGTTAGGGCGCTTCATCCGGAGTCTCGAACGGCGGCACGCGGCACATCATGTTTGACGGCAAATCCATCCTGATCACCGGCGGCACCGGCTCGTTCGGCAAGAAGTTCGTGGAGACGCTGCTGAAGCGCCACCAGCCGCGGCGCGTCATCGTCTATTCGCGCGACGAGCTGAAGCAGTTCGAGATGGCGCAGGTCTTCAACCATCCCTGCATGCGCTATTTCATCGGCGACGTGCGCGACGGGCAGCGGCTGCGCCAGGCCTTCAACGGGGTCGACTACGTCGTCCATGCGGCCGCTCTGAAGCACGTGCCGGTGGCGGAATACAACCCGCTCGAATGCCTGAAGACCAATGTCGGCGGTGCGGAGAACGTCATCAACGCCGCGATCGATACCGAGGTCGAGAAGGTCATCGCCCTCTCCACCGACAAGGCGGCCAACCCGATCAACCTCTATGGCGCGTCCAAGCTGGCGTCGGACAAGCTGTTCGTCGCCGCCAACAACATCGCCGGCGGCCACCGCACCCGCTTCTCGGTCGTGCGCTACGGCAACGTGGTGGGTTCGCGCGGCTCGGTGGTGCCGTTCTTCCGCAAGCTCCTCACGGAGAACGCGAAGGAGCTGCCGATCACCGACGTGCGCATGACGCGGTTCTGGATCACGCTGCAGCAGGGCGTCGATTTCGTGCTCGGGAATTTCAAGCGCATGCATGGCGGCGAGATCTTCGTGCCCAAGATCCCATCCTCGCGCATCACCGACCTCGCCGAGGCGATCGCGCCCGGCCTGCCGCACAAGGTGATCGGCATCCGTCCGGGCGAGAAGCTGCACGAGGTGATGTGCCCGCGCGACGACTACCACCTGACGCTGGAGTTTCCTGCCCACTATGTCATCAAGCCCTCGATCAACATGGGCTTCAAGGTCGACTATGCCACCAGCAAGACCGGCGAGGCATCGAAGCCGGTGGTCGAGGATTTCGAGTACAGCTCCGGCGCCAACCCGCACTTCCTGAGCGTCGTCGAGATCCGCCGCCTGCTCGAGGCGACCGCATGATCCCATACGGCCGGCAGTGGATCGATGACGCCGACATCCAGGCCGTCGTCGACACCCTGCGCTCGGACTGGCTGACCCAGGGTCCGGCGGTCGGCCGGCTCGAGGCGGCCTTCGTGGATCTGTGCCATGTGCCGTACGCCGTGGCCGTGAACAGCGCAACGTCCGCGCTGCACATCGCCTGCCTCGCCATCGGCGCCGGGCCTGGCGACGTGGTGTGGACGGTGCCGAACACCTTCGTCGCCTCCGCCAATTGCGCGCGCCTGTGCGGTGCCGATGTCGATTTCGTCGATATCGACCCCAAGACCTACAACATCGGCATCCCGGCGCTCCGGCAAAAGCTTGCCGGGGCCAAGGCCGCGGGGCGGCTGCCGAAGGCCGTCATTCCGGTTCATTTCAGCGGCCGCGCGCCGGATCAGGAAGCCATCCGGGCGCTGTCGAAAGAGCACGGCTTTCGCGTGATCGAGGATGCCTCGCACAGCGTCGGCGCGACCCACCAGGGCGAGCCGGTGGGCTCCTGCCGCTGGTCGGACATCGCGGTGTTCAGTTTCCATCCGGTGAAGATCGTGACCACGGCGGAAGGCGGCCTTGCCACCACGCGCGATGCCGATCTCGCCGGACGCATGGCGCGGCAGCGCACCCACGGCGTGACCAAGGACGAGCGCCTGCTCAGCCGCAAGGACGAAGGCGGCTGGTACTACGAGCAGATCGAGCTCGGCCTCAACTACCGCCTGACCGACCTGCAGGCGGCACTGGGCCTGAGCCAGATGCGGCGGCTGGGCCAGTTCCTGCACCGCCGGCGCGAACTGGTCGCGCGCTATGACCGCCTGCTGGCCGATGTGCCGGTGCAGCGCGCGCTCATGGATGTCCTGGACGAGAGCGCCTGGCACCTCTACGTGATCCGCATCGACCCGAAGCGCGCGGGAAAGACGCGGCGCCAGGTCTACGATACCATGCGCGCCGCCGGCGTCGGCGTGCAGGTGCATTACATTCCGGTCCACCTGCAGCCCTATTACCGCGCCCTCGGCTTCAAGCCGGGTTACTGCCCCGAGGCCGAGCTTTATTCGGAGGAAGCGCTGAGTCTGCCGCTCTATCCGGCAATGACCGACGGAGACCAGGACCAGGTGGTCGAGGCGCTGAAAAGGAGCCTTCGGTGACACCGAAGCGCGCTTAAGCCGTGCGTTTCGCCTTCCGCGTGGACGCATCCCTGCAGATCGGCACCGGCCACGTGATGCGCTGCCTGACACTGGCCGAGGAACTGCGGCGGCGCGGCGCCGACACCGGCTTCCTGTGCCGGAGCGAGCCCGGCAACCTCAACGCTTTCATTGCGTCGCGGGGACACCACGTTCAAATCCTCGCTCCCGAGCAAGATGATGCGCAGCAAAGCTCTGCATATCTCGGGCAGGCACTGTCGGACTGGGTCGTCGTGGACCACTATGCGCTGAATCGCGCATGGGAAGAGGCGGTACGGCCGTTCGCGCGCCGGATTCTCGTCATCGACGATTTGGCCAACCGCCGGCACGATTGCGATCTGTTGCTTGACCAGAACATGTACGACGGCATCGAGGATCGCTACGGCCCTCTTGTCCCGGCGCATTGCCGGCAGCTGATCGGGCCCCGGTTCGCCCTGCTGCGGCCGGAATTCGCCGAGGTTCGGGATCGAACCGCGCGGAAGGCGGGGCCGGTCGCACGGCTTTTGGTCAGCTTCGGCGGTGTCGACGTCACCAACGAGACGGCGCGCCTCATCGCCTGCCTCGACGATCTGCCGCCGCCTCCCGTGGCGCTCGAAGTGGTGATCGGACCGGCCAGTCCGCATTGCGAGCAGGTCAAGGCCCTGGCCTCCAGGCGCCCGGCCGCCACGGTCCATGTCGGAACCGACCGGATGGCGGAACTCATGAGCCGGGCCGACGCCTTCATCGGAGCCGGCGGCTCAACCACCTGGGAGCGCTTTTGCCTCGGCTTGCCGTCCCTCGTCATCGCCGTTGCGGAGAACCAACAGGCGACGTCGCAGTATTTGGGCAAGATCGGCGCCATCGATTACATTGGCGCCGCATTGGAGATTGCTGAGCCGGCCTTGCGGGCCGCCGTGTCGAGGTTCTTGTTGGATCATGAGGGCCGGGCGAGAATGGCGGCGCTGGGCATGCAGCTGGTCGATGGCCTCGGTGCGAACCGCGTCGCCGACTGCATTCTGGGCCTTGCGCGTGCATGAGGTCGATATGAGCGTCACCCTCCGTCCGATCGCCGACGACGACAAGGACCAGATACTGCGATGGCGGAACGCGCCGCACGTCGCGGAGTACATGTACACCAACCACGAAATCGGCCGGGACGAGCACGACCGCTGGTTCGCCCGCGCGCTGGTCCGCGAGGACGCCCGATATTGGATCATCGAGGCGGATGGGAAGGGCGTCGGCCTTGCGAGCATCTACGCGATCGACCGCGTGAACCAGCGCTGCTCGTGGGCGTTCTATCTTGGCGACCAGGATGCGCAGGGCCGCGGCATCGGCGCGTTCGTCGAATATTGGGTGCTGCGCTACGTGTTCGAGGTGCTGCAGCTCCACAAACTGTGTTGCGAAGTGATCGAAAGCAATCTGAAGATCTGGCAGATGCATTTGCGCTTCGGCTTCGTGCGCGAGGGGTTGCTGCGCAGCCATGTCCGTCGCGGCGAAGAATTCCTGGACATCGTCGCGCTGTCGATCCTGCGCTCCGAATGGGATATCCAGAAGCCGCTGATCGAGGCCAGGCTCGGCCGCCGCTGGCCGCTCCCGGAAAAACTGGTTTGAGGAAACGGCAATGCCGCGTGACCTGAAGATCGGATCTCATGTGCTCGGAGCCGGCCGCCCGCCGTTCGTCATCGCGGAGATGTCCGGCAACCACAACGGCTCGCTCGACCGGGCGCTGGAGATCGTCGAGATGGCGGCCAAGGCCGGCGCTCACGCGCTGAAGCTGCAGACATATACCGCCGACACCATGACAATCGATCTGTCGGAGCGCGAGTTCTTCATCTCCGATCCCGGCAGCCTGTGGAACGGCACCTCGCTGTACAAGCTGTACGAGCAGGCGCACACGCCCTGGGAGTGGCACAGGCCGATCTTCGACCGCTGCCGGCAGCTCGGGATGGTCGGCTTCAGTTCGGCATTCGATGCGACGGCGGTGGACTTCCTCGAGAGCATCGAGGTCCCCTGCTACAAGATCGCGTCGTTCGAGAACATCGACCTGCCGCTGGTGCGCAAGGTGGCCGCGACCGGCAAGCCGGTGATCATCTCGACCGGCCTCGCCTCCATCGCGGAGCTGGGCGAAACGGTGCAGGCAGCGCGAGACGCCGGTGCGCGCGATCTCATCCTGCTAAAATGCACCAGCGCCTATCCGGCCAGCCCGGAGCACTCCAACCTCTACACCATCCCGCACATGCGCGACCTGTTTGGGTGCCATGTCGGATTGTCGGATCACACCATAGGCATCGGCGCGGCCGTCGCCAGCACCGCGCTCGGCGCGGTCGCGATCGAGAAGCACGTCACGCTGCGCCGCGCCGATGGCGGAGTCGATTCCGCCTTCTCGCTGGAGCCGGAGGAGCTGGCCGCCCTGGTCGCCGAGACCAAGCGCGCCGCCGAGGCGATGGGCGGAATCGCCTATGGCCCCACGGAGGCAGAGCGCAAATCCCTGGTCTATCGCCGCTCGCTCTATATTGTGGCCGATCTCAAGGCGGGCGATATCTTGACGAAGGACAATGTGCGCGCGATCCGGCCGGGACTGGGGCTGGCGCCCGGCAACCTCGACCGGGTTCTTGGCCGCCGGATCAGCCGCGATGCGCCGCGCGGCACGCCCCTGTCGTGGGATTTGCTGTAGCGCTCAGGCGCGCTTGAGCGCGCCGATCGCCCGCCGCATGCGCGTGCCGAGCGCCAGCGGGCGCGGCGACAGGAGGATCACCTTGCTGCCGCAGCCCTCCACCTTCAGGCGGATGTCGAGACCCAGGAGCCCGGCATACTGGTCCAATCGGGCCTCGACGCTGCCGAGGCTCCCGTCCGGAAACAGGATGCCGCGCACGTTCTTGTCCTTCTGCCGCCAGCGATAGCCGCTGTAGGCGCGCCAATCGCTGACCGCCTCAGCCGGCTCCGACCAGCCGCGCTCGTTGCCCAAGGCGACGATATCTTCGACGATCGTTTCCGCGCCCAGGCGCGCGGGATCGAACGACAGGCTGTCGCGGAAGCGGGCGGTCATGGCGTCGCTGTAGCAGCGGTCGGGCGCGGCGAACACCCGCTCGATCTCCGCGATCGTATCGGACGTATCGCGGGTCACGGGGTTGACGACATTCGCGAGATAGCGCCGGTTGGCGGGATTCTCCGCCGGCACCAGGCAGACCGACGGCTTGTCGAGCGCGATCGCCTCCACGCCCGTCGTGCAATTGGTATGAACCAGAATGTTCGCGGCCAAAATCCACGGCACGGCCGCCCCTTCGCGCACGACCTCGACGGCCGGGCAACCGCCCAGCCAACTCCACCAGTTCTCGACCACTTCGCTCGGATGCGGCCGCAGGATGATCCGCCGGCCTGGGAATCGCTGGACCAGCATAGGCAGCAGCCCGATCAGCGCGGCGCGATTCTGAACTTCCATTTCGACGATGTGGTCGAGGTCGCGCAGCAGTCCGGTGTCGTTGGCATCGACCTTGCCCTGGTCGATCAGCCCCTGGATCATCTGCTTGGCGTCGCCCTTCCTGGAATTGGTCGCACCGAGATTGGAATTGACCAGGATGAAATCGCCATAACGGCGCTTGAGATCGGCGACCTCCTCGGCAAAGACCGGGCGCAGTTCCTTGCGCAACAGATCCCAGCGCGGGTTGGCGGCCTGCCGCACCCGCCCCTCCCCCAGTTCGAAGACCGCGGCAAAAGCGCTGGAGTTGAACGTGCCGGGCAGGAAGATGAGGTCGGTCGCCTCGACCGCGTCGCGCGACACCCACCAGAACTTGCGGTCGTGGACGACGAGGCCGGGAATCTCTTCGTCGATCGCCGCCGTGATGTAGCCGGCCGCCTTGGCGCGCTGCAGCATCCTGGCGTCGCGCACCGTCAGGGTCTTGGAGAGATAGACGCCCGGCGTCATGAACTCGATGTTGCGCTCGATCAGCCACTTCTGGCCCAGCACCACCTCGAACCCGTGCGCGGCCGCGATCGCCGCCAGCAGCAGGCGCGAATCCAGCTCGCGCGAGGCGATCTCCATCGGGAAATAGATGATTTTGGCCGGCCTCGGTGCCATCGCCCCGTGCGCCCTTGTTGAGACGGTGACGCTATTTAGCGGACGGCAGCAGCGCGCGCAATGGCGGCAGGTGCGGCGCCGTGCCGCTTTGCCGTTGAAACAAAATGAAAATCCTGGGCATCGGAAAGCTTGCGGCGGGGCGGGGCGCGGCCTTATCTCTGTGCCTGCATCATCTCTTGGACAATTCGAGTCGACATGAACGATCTTTTCAGCGGCGGCAGGAAGGGCGGCGACTACACCGCCAAGGACATCGAGGTCCTGGAGGGGCTGGAGCCGGTGCGGCGCCGGCCCGGCATGTATATCGGCGGCACCGACGAGCATGCGCTGCACCACCTGGTGGCCGAGATCCTCGACAATTCCATGGACGAGGCGGTCGCCGGCCATGCCAGCCGCATCGAGGTGGAGCTGGCCGCCGACGGCTATGTCACGGTGCGCGACAACGGCCGCGGCATCCCGATCGAGCCGATGCCGAAATACGGCAACAAGCCGGCGGTCGAAGTCATCCTCACCACGCTCCATTCCGGCGGCAAGTTCGGCGGCAAGGTTTACGAAACTTCCGGCGGCCTGCACGGCGTCGGCATGTCGGTCGTCAACGCCCTCAGCGACGACTTCACGGTCGAGATCGCGCGCGGCAAGGAGCTTCATGTCCAGGCCTACAGCAAGGGCAAGCCGAAGGGAAAGCTGAAGAACGCCGGAAACGTGAACCGGCGCGGCACGACCGTGCGCTTCCATGCGGATCCGGAGATCTTCGGCAAGCAGGCGCACTTCCGCCCCAACCGGCTCTACAAGATGTGCCGCTCCAAGGCCTATCTCTTCAAGGGCGTGGAGATCCGCTGGTCGTGCGATGCGAAGCTGGTCGCCGGCGACGACAAGACGCCGGCGGAAGAGACGCTGCATTTCCCGGGCGGCCTGTCCGATTTCCTCGCCGCCAGCCTCAATGGCCGACAGACCATCACGTCGGCGCCGTTCGAAGGCCAAGCCAGCTTCCCCGACAGCCAGGGCCGCGTCGAATGGGCGATCGCCTGGCCGGCGCAGGAGGACGAGGAGGGCGGCTTCCTCAACTCCTACTGCAACACGGTGCCGACACCCGAAGGCGGCACCCACGAGACCGGCCTGCGTTCCGCCCTCAGCCGTTCGCTGAAGGCCTATGGCGAGCTGGTCGGCAACCGCAAGGCCGGCCAGGTCACCGCCGAGGACATCACCGGCGGCGCGATGATGATGCTCTCGCTGTTCATTCGCGACCCTCAGTTCCAGGGCCAGACCAAGGAGAAGCTGTCGACCGCCGAAGCCGCGCGCCTGGTCGAGGCCTCGATCAAGGATCACTTCGACCACTGGCTGTCCGGCGACCCCGCCCGCGGCAAGGACCTGCTGGACTGGGCGATCGAGCGCGCGGAGGAGCGCCTCCGCAGGCGCCAGGACAAGGAGCTGTCGCGCAAGACCGCGACCCGCAAGCTGCGCCTGCCCGGCAAGCTGGCCGATTGCACCAGGACCGGCAGGGATGGCACCGAGCTGTTCCTGGTGGAAGGCGATTCCGCCGGCGGTTCGGCCAAGTCGGGGAGGAACCGCGAGACCCAGGCCATCCTGCCTCTGCGCGGCAAGATACTCAACGTCGCCAGCGCCTCGGCCGACAAGCTCTCGGCCAACCAGGAGCTGATCGACCTGATCCAGGCGCTCGGCTGCGGCACGCGCGACAAATACGACGAGGAGCGCCTGCGCTACGAGAAGGTCATCATCATGACCGACGCCGACGTGGACGGTGCGCACATCGCCTCGCTGCTGATGACGTTCTTCTTCCGCGAGATGCCCGACCTGATCCAGAACGGCCACCTGTTCCTGGCGCAGCCGCCGCTCTATTCCATGACCCAGGGCGCGAAGAAGATCTATGCCCGCGACGACGCGCACAAGGAGGAGCTGCTGAAGACCGAGTTCGCCGGCCGCGGCAAGGTGGAGATCAGCCGTTTCAAGGGCCTCGGCGAGATGCCGGCCGCGGACCTCAAGAAGACCACCATGGACCCCGCGCAGCGCGTGCTGCTGCGCGTGCGCATGCCGCACCGCTACGTCGAGGAGGAACGCCAGGAAGCGCGCGAGACCTCCGATCTGGTCGAGCGCCTGATGGGCCGCAAGCCCGAGCTGCGCTTCCAGTTCATCCAGGAGAACGCCCAGTTCGCCCGGGACCTGGACGTGTGACCGAGAAGGAATTCAACGCCTTCTGCAAATCCCTGCCCGCCACGACGTATGTGATGCAGTGGGGCGGCTCGCATGTCTGGAAGGTCGGCGGCAAGGTGTTCGCGATCGGCGGCTGGGACGATGGCGAGCAGCCGCGCATCACGTTCAAGACCTCACCCATCGCCTACGAGATGCTGAAGGACAGGCGCGGCCTGCGCCCCGCACCCTATCTCGCCTCGCGCGGCATGAAATGGATACAGCACTACGGCAGGCCCGGCCTGTCGGACAAGGATCTGAAAGGCTACCTCAAGGAATCGCACCGCCTCGTCGCGCTCGGGCTTTCCAAGAAGAAACGCAACGAGCTGCGGCTGGGCGATGGCTAGTTTCACCATCACCTCCAGGGCTGGCATGCTATTTGTTTAATGTTCTTGACAATCGTTAAGTATTTTATACACTCTGACCGCCGCGTCTCTCGCTTATGCCATGAAGCCCGTTCCCCAGAGCTTTCTGCGATACCCGCTGAATCCGGTGTTCGACAGCCCGGCGAATGTCCGGGTCCTGCGCTCGCTTGCCAGACATGGCGGGGCGCTATCGGCGCCGAGCCTCGCTGGTCTCACCAAGCTGACGAAACCATCGGTCCTCTCATCGCTCCAGCAACTGATCGAGGCACGAATGGTCGAAGCCCTGGGCGCCGGTCGGCAGCGACTGTACCGCTTCGATGATGGCAGCAGCCTGGGGGCGGCATTGGGCGCGTTGTTCGCGGCCGAAAGCGAGCGGTATCGCAAGGTCATTGAAGCCATAAGGATCTCGGCCGAGAGGGCCGGCGCCCAGGCCGCATGGCTTTACGGCAGCGTCGCCAGAGATCAAGACGGCCCGGGAAGCGATATCGACGTCGCGATTGCCTGCCCGACGAAGCGGCTTTCCATCGTCACGGCGGGCATGCGCGAGGCGCTCTCGAAGGCTGAGGAGCGCCTCGGTTTCACCGTGTCTGTCATTGGAATCGACGATGCCCTGGCCCGCCGGCTGGAGCGGGAGGCGGACCCATGGTGGCTCGCCATCAAGCGCGAAGCGATCACCGTCATGGGGCCGGCACCTGAATCCTACGTCGACCAGTCACGCAGGAAGCGCCGGACAGCCCAATGACGCGAACCGGCCCATCAAAGAAGGTAGCTGCTGGCTATGCGGCGGGTCGTCTGGAGAACGCACGGGCCTATCTTCAAGCGGCGCGGGACGCCATCGCGCTGGCGCACGCCACCTCCAATACAAATCCCATCATGTCGCAGATCGTGAACGCCGCCATCGCCTACGCCGACGCACTGACCGCAAGACGGCAATCGATCATCACCAGCGCGATCACCGCGCCGCCGTGAAGCTGCTGCGCGATACGCTCGGACGGGAGTTTCCGGACAGTCAAGAGAAGCGGCTGCGGCGCATCGTCGAGCACAAGGATGAGGTCCAATACGGCGCTACACGCGGCCGCATGGCGGATGCACGGAAGATGCTGGACGATCTAGAGAAATTCGCCGAATGGACGGAAGAGATTTTCCGATGAAACGGGGCCTCGGCCGCGGCTCATTCTCGCCCACCAATCATCGATAAATAGTGCTCCTGCTCCGTCGATTGCACGGAGCCCGGCCGCGCGGCCCTCACCTGCTGCAGCGCGTCGCGGGCGCTGAGCCCATACTGCATCAGGATCAGCGCGGCTACTGTCCCGGTGCGCCCCAGGCCGGCATAGCAATGGATGAAGACGCGGCCGCCCTGCTGGAGTTCCCGGTTGAGCCGCGGCCACAGATCGATCCATGCCGTTTCGAATCGCTTGTCGGGCGCTTGCATGTCGCAGATCGGCAGGTGCAGCCAATCGATGTCCTGAGGCCTCAGTTCCTCGTTCAGCAGATGGATCGGCGCACCTGCCTCGGCGAGCTCGTGCTCCTCCATCAAGGACAGGACGGCATGCGGCTTCCAGGCAGCGATCAGCTTGAGGTCGTCCCGGGTGCTCCCGGCCATTCGCACCAACCCCAAGGGCGACAGCCTCAGCCGATGGCCGGGACAGCACCCCAGCCCCAGGCGCCCACCGTTCGGCAGGTCGAGTTCGCTGAAGTCATAGTGCCTCATGAACCGATAGTCCTACCGGCGCGGCATGTCGACCAGCCCACCCAACTCCACTCTGTGGCCATCCTTCAGTTCGACAACCAGCGTCAGCCTGCCGCCCGCCGCCTCAACATAGGAGCGCAGCGTCGATAGATACATGTCGGCCTGCCGCTCGATCTTGGCGACCGAGGGCTGCGAAACGCCCAAGCTCTTGGCCATCTCGACCTGAGTCTTGGCCGTCGCCTTCCTCAAAGCCTGCAAGCCATGGATTTCCCCACGAATCTCCTCGACCCGCGAAGCGATGCGATCGCGCCGAGCCTTCGGGAGCCGCCCCATCATGTCGGAAAGTTTCGTGCCCATTACCTTCCTCCTTTCGCGGCACTGACTCTAGACTGATGCGCCGCAAACCTTCGATCGGCCTTCTTGATCAGTGCCCGGTAAAACATTTTCTCAGATATCCCGCTTTTGTCGCCTGCGCACAGCAAGATCGCCATTCGCTTGCTGTCGAACGCGAATGCAACGCGCCATTCTCCATCATCGGCACTGAGCCTGAGCTCTTTCATATTGGCAAACTTGCTGTTCTTCAGCGTGTCCGCATGGGGCCGGCTCAGCCGAGGCCCATACTCCTCAAGCAAAATTGCCAGAGCCAGTATCTCGTCCTGGACGGCTTCTGCGAGCCTGGCAAACTCCGGCTCGAATTCTTCATGGAATTCGACTTGCCATGCCATCAGAGCTATATAGCTTACCGGTTATATACTGTCAAGTAGAGCATGAGAATTTGGGCTTCCGCCACCTGAGCATTTGATCGGGTAGGGGGTAGCCTCGCGGCTCCCCCTCCCACACCACCGGACGTACGGTTCCGTATCGGGCGGTTCGTCAAGCACGATTGAGGTGGTGGTGCAGTCCAAGGAGGGACGGCAGCCCGAGTTGCGTGAAGAAGGCGGCCCGATAGGCGTCGTTCATGTGGCTGGCCCCGGCATTCCACCATGGGCCTCGGCCGTTACAGGCCGATCGCCATGCCCGCGTCTCATCGAGCCCACGCTGCATCAGCCGTTTGGCGCGTGTTCGCGGGCGTTTCCACTGGCGCCAGAGGAGGCAGCGCAGCCTGCGCCGCACCCACCCATCGAGTTCCTCGAATATCCCCCTTGCCTCAGCGAGCCGGAAGTATTGCAGCCAGCCGCGTAGGATGGGGGTGAGGTCCTCGATGGTACGCGCCAGGGCTCGTCCGCGCCCCTGGCGAAGCGCCGTCCTGAGTTTGCTCCGCAGCCGGTTCACGCTCTTGGCCGCCACCCGGAGGCGCGGCTGCTTGTGAGCCGTCACGGTGTATCCCAGGAAGGCTCGCCTCCAGGGGTGGTCAACAGCGCTTTTGGCAGCGTTGACCCTGAGCCGTAGCCGCTCGGCCAGGAACCGCGTGATCGAGGCCATCACCCGCTCACCGGCGCGCCGCGTCCGCACATAGATGTTGCAGTCGTCGGCGTAGCGGCAGAAGGCGTGCCCCCGTCGCTCGAGTTCCTTGTCGAGATCGTCGAGCAGGATGTTCGACAGCAGCGGCGACAAAGGTCCACCTTGCGGCGTCCCTTCGCTCCGCACTGTCGTCAATCCGCCCATCATCGATCCAGCCTGCAGGTAGCGGCGGATCAGCCGTAGCACCCGCTTGTCGCCGACCCGGCGCGCCACCCGTGCCATCAGCACGTCGTGGTTCACCCGGTCGAAGAACTTCTCCAGGTCGAGATCCACCACAACGCGGCGGCCGTCGGCCATGTGCGCCCGCGCGGCAAGCACCGCGTTGTGCGCGCTGCGCCCCGGACGGAAGCCGTACGAGGCGTTGGAGAAGCCTGGATCGAAGAGCGGCATCAGCACCTGATGCATCGCCTGCTGGATCAGCCGATCCAATACCGTCGGGATGCCCAACTGGCGCACCCCGCCACCGGGCTTTGGAATCTCCACTCCGCGCACCGGCTTCGGCCTGTATCGGTCATCCAGCAGCTCTTCCCTGATGCGCGGCCAGCGCTCCTTCAGATGTGGCTGCAACTGCTCCACGGTCATCCGGTCGATGCCCGCAGCGCCCTTGTTCGCCATCACCCGATGGTAGGCCGCCATCATGTTCTCTCGGCTGACGATCCTCTCCATCAGCCGCTGGTCCACCTCCGGATGGAAAGGTGTCGATCCTGCCGTGGCGCTTGACGCACCCGTCCCCTGCTCTCGCGGCTTCCGGCCGCTGCCCTCGGAGCGAGCATGAAGCATCTCAACTCCATCGCCTGCGTCTCTTGTCACCATCGAAGGACCGGCCTCCCCCGGCGCTTCACGTTCGGCCCTTCGCCGCTTGGTCCGGCTACTCCGGCCTCTGCTGACTTCTGCCGCCCCATCCCGCCACCTCGCGGCGCCGGTAGCACACCTGTTGCCAGGGGCAGAGCGACAGACCTCCCAGGGTAATGCGCGCGACCTTCGTGCCATAAACCTGGCGCATCTACGGCCGCACCTTCCGGGTGATATCGGGCTTCGGAGATCATTGCACCCTCGCCCAGATGCGGACGCCTCATATGCGCTGCCTGTTCGTCAGGCCGGCACTTTGCTTACAGCTTCCTTCAGACCCCGCCTCACGACGACGCCCTTGCTGTTCGGCTAACGGTTCCCATCACCAGGGCCCGCAGAGGACTTTCACCTCCAAGTCATCGGCCGGATACCACTTCGGCCGGACGGTGCTACGCACCTACCCGCCGTGCCTGGCACACAATGAAAAAACCCCGGCTGTTACAGCCGGGGTTTTCTTTTCGAGATAGTCAGCGGCAGCCTACATCCCCAGCGCCTTGTCGATCACCACGTGGGTCCAGGCGCCTTCCGGCTTCTTGGTGATGACGGGGTCGGAGCCGCCGCTCATCAGCGTATCGACGGTGCGGTTGAAATCCGCTTCGTTGAGATAACCGGTGCCCTTTGGGTTGTTGCCGACCAGCTTGGCAATCTCGCCCATCATGAACTTCTGGTGCGCTTCGGTCTGGGCGCCGGTCTCGTCATTCTCCAGCGTGATCTCCGCCGCCTCGTCCGGATGCGCGACGGCATAGTCCCAGCCTTTCATCGAGGCCTTCACGAACTTCGCCAGCTTCTCCACCATCGCCGGGTCCTTGAGGGTCTTCTCGAGGGTGTAGAGACCGTCCTCGAGTGTCGCCACGCCCTCATCCTCGTATTTGAAGGTGGTGAGCTGGTCCGGCTTCATGCCGGCGTCGAGCACCTGCCCATACTCGTTGTAGGTCATGGTGGAGATGCAGTCCGCCTGTTTCTGGAGCAGAGGGTCGACATTGAAGCCCTGCTTCAGCACCTTGACCCCGCCCGGGCTGCCGTCGGTCTTGAGGCCGAGCTTGTTCATCCAGTTGAGGAACGGATACTCGTTGCCGCCGAACCAGACGCCGAGCGTATGGTCGGCGAACTTGTCGGGCGAGGTGACGCCGCTGTCGTTGCGGCAGGTCAGCATCAGGCCAGACTTCTGGAACACCTGGGCGATGTTGACCAGCGGCACGCCCTTCTCGCGGGTCGCCAGCGCTGAGGGCATCCAGTCCACCACGACGTCGGCGCCGCCGCCGGCGATCACCTGGCTGGGGTTGATGTCGGGGCCGCCCGGCTTGATCGTGACGTCAAGTCCGATGTCGTCGTAGTAGCCCTTGTCCTTGGCCACGAAATAGCCGGCGAACTGGGCCTGCGTCACCCACTTCAGTTGCAGCGTCAGCTTGTCCGCCGCCTGGGCCGCGCTCGCGCACAGCGCCATCAATGCCGCTGACGCCACCGCGCCCTGCCAGATTCTCGCACGCATCGTCTGCCTCCCTTGCTTATAGCTTCATCGACTGCGATAGGATGGATGCCAAAAGGTGAAACTGCGCTCCAGGACCGCCAGCATCCCGTAGAATGCGGAACCGGCCACTGCCGCGACCGTAATGGTCGCCCACACCACGTCCACGTTCATGATCTGCGATTCCGTGCTGATCCGGAAGCCCATGCCGGCGGTGGGCGAGCCGAAGAACTCGGCCACGATCGCGCCGATCAGCGCCAGCGTCGAGTTGATCTTCAGGGCGTTGAAGATGAACGGCAGAGCCGCCGGCAGGCGCAAGGCCCACAGGGTCTGCCAATAGCCCGCGCCGTACGAGCGCATGAGGTCGCGCTGCATGCGGTCCGCGGCGTTCAATCCGGCGACGGCGTTCACCAGCATGGGGAAGAAGATCATGAAGACGATGACCGCCGTCTTGGATTCCCAGCCAAAGCCGAACCACATCACCATTATGGGCGCGACGCCGACGATCGGCACCGCGCTGACCAGGTTGCCGAGCGGCAGCAGCCCGCGCTGCAGGAACGGCACGCGGTCGACGATCAGCGCCGTCCCCAGCCCCAGCACGTTGCCGAGGAAGAACCCGGCCAGCACCGATTTCAGGAAGGTCTGCTTGAAATCGTCGGCCAGGGTCGGCGCCTCGCGCTTGAGCGCCGCCAGGATCTCGGTCGGCGCGGGCAGCAGGATGCGCGGAATGGCGAATCCCACCACGACCGATTGCCAGAGGTAGATCAGAGCGATACCGAACAGCGCCGGCACAACCAGGGCATAGATGCGGCTCGCGGGCTGGGCGGAGATGTGCTGCATCGCCACCCATGCGAACAGCAGCACGCCGATCACGGTCAGCCAGAATCCGGGGGCCGCCAGCCCCATCTGGAGCTCGCGGGCGGGTAATTCCGCCGGGCCGATCCCGGCAACGATAACGGCGATGGGGCCGATCCAGGACCAGACCTCGCCTTTTGCAAGGTGGCGCAGCCAGCGCTCGCCCGCGACCACGGCGGCGATGCCGATGGCGACGAACGAGGCCGCCAGCGGGAACTGCGACCAGTAGGCGAGGTCCTCCTCGTAGTAGCCGACCGGCAGCGCGAGGCCCGCCGCCATCAGGAACGCGCTCAGCCAGGCGAGTTGCGGGCTCATGCGCGCGCCCCCATGCGGCGGAGCGTCGCCCACTCGATCCCGGCGATCAGATAGACGAGGACCATGCCGAGGATCGCCGCCATCGAGAGCGCCGACCAGATCTGCACCGTCTGGCCGTAGTAGGATCCGCTCAGCATCCGGGCGCCGAGGCCCTTCAACGCGCCGCTCGGCAGCTCTCCCACGATCGCGCCGACCAGGCTGATGGCGATCGCGACCTTGAGGCTCGCGAACAGGAAGGGAATCGAGGCCGGCACGCGGAGCTTCCAGAACATCTGCCACCGGCTGGCATTGTAGGTGCGCATCAAGTCCATCTGCAGCGGATCGGGCGAGCGCAACCCCTTCACCATGCCGATGGTGACCGGGAAGAAGCACAGGTACATCGAGATGATGGCCTTCGGGATCAGGCCCGTGATGCCGACATTGCCCAGCACCACGATGACCATGGGCGCGATCGCGAGGATCGGGATGGTCTGCGACGCGATGATCCAGGGCATCAGGGAGCGGTCGAGGGTCAGCACATGCACGATGCCGGCCGCCAGCAGAATGCCCAGGCTCGCGCCGAACGCGAACCCGACCAGGGTCGCCGAGGCGGTGATATAGGCGTGATAGACCAGCGAGCGCTTGCTGGTGACCTTGAGCGTGGCGGTCGACTTCCAGAGGTCGACCGCGATCTGGTCCGGTGCCGGCAGCACCGGCCGCTGCATGGTCCAGGTGCCCTCGATCAGCTCGCCGGCCGTGTAGCCGGGATTGTCCTGCGCCAGCATCTCGGAGACGCGCTGGTAGTTGAGCCCGATCGCCAGCAGGTACCAAAGCGCGATGATGACCGCGACCACCGTGACGATCGGCAGCACCCGCCCCTGCGGCGAAAGGAGGCCGAGCACGGCGGTCATTGAAGACACCAAAGAGGATTCCTCTTCCCCCCTTGTGGGGGAAGGATGCGGAGCCTTAGCGAGCGGAGCGAGCTTAGGCGGAGCTGGATGGGGGGTGATGCCGCACGATCGTTGAAGATTAAGCGCCCGCAAGACTCCGCTCCGCGCTCAATCGTCACCCATGGTGCGGCGGCACCCCCCATCCCAACCTTCCCCCACAAGGGGGGAAGGGGTTCGCCGTGCGAGCTTACGCGCCGGCGCCCCGATACCCAACGATCGCGCATCGCCTCAGTCATACGAATGCCCGGCCTTCAGCCCGATCCGCACGCGGTGGGCCAGTTCCAGGGCGGCGGGCGTCTCGCGGGTCTCGAGCGTGCGGTTGGGCGGCAGGGTGCTGTCGATCACGTCGATGATGCGGCCCGGCCGCGCGCTCATCACCACGATCTTGGTGGAGAGCAGCACCGCCTCGTCGATCGAGTGGGTGACGAAGACCACGGTCTTGCGGGTCTTTTCCCAGATCTGCAGCAGCTCCTCGTTCATGCGGTCGCGGGTGATCTCGTCGAGCGCGCCGAATGGCTCGTCCATCAGCAGCAATTGCGGGTCGAATGACAAGGCGCGTGCGATCGAGACACGCTGCTGCATGCCGCCGGACAGTTGCCAGGGAAATTTCTTTTCGAAGCCCTTGAGGCCGACCAATTCGAGGTAGCGCCGCGCCTTGGCCTCGCGCTCCTCCTTCGACACGCCCATGATCTCGTGCGGCAGCTCGACGTTGCGCTGCATGTTGCGCCAGGGATAGAGCGCCGCCGCCTGGAAGATGTAGCCGTAGGCCCGCTTCAACCGCGCCTCCCGCGGGCTGACGCCGTTGACCGTGACCGTTCCCTCGGTCGGCTGCTCCAGGTCCGCGACGATGCGCAGCAAGGTGGTCTTGCCGCAGCC
>DASSBF010000139.1:0-6724 GCA_035699005.1 Dongiaceae bacterium | reverse complement strand
CGGGGATGTACTCCTCCATCAGTGCAAGGCCGATGCCCTGCGCGGTGCCGCCGTGGATCTGGCCTTCGACCTGCTGCGGGTTGACGGCCTTGCCCACATCGTGGGCGGCCGCGATCTTCAGCACCTTCACCGTACCGAGATCGAGATCGACCTCGACCAGCGCCACCTGTGTCGCGAAACCATAGCACGCATAGGGCACGCCCTGCCCGTCGGCATCGAGCGAGGTGGTGGGCGGATCGAACCGACCATGCCCGGTCAGCACGTCGCCATGATTGTCGACCGGCAGCGCGCGCAACGCCGCGCGGTCCTTGACCTGCGAGAGCTTGGCCTTGAGGTCCATTGCCGCCAGTTCGCACGCCTTGCCGGTCACGAAGGTCTGGCGCGAGGCGGAGGTCTTGCCGGCATCGAGCGTGCGCGCGGTGTCGCCCATCACGAGTTGGATTTCCGACGCGGAGACGCCGAGCGCGTCCGCCGCGATCTGGACCAAAATGGTGTTCGATCCCTGCCCGATATCGACCGCGCCGCAATAAAGGGTGATGCGGCCATCGGCGTCGATGCCGACCTTCATTTCCGACGGATTGCTGAGCGAGGTGTTGCCGATGCCGTACCACGAGCAGGCGATGCCGACGCCTCGTTTCACCCGCGCCGAGGTCGTGTTGAATTCCGTCGCCGCCCTGTTCCAGTCGCGCCAGTACGGTTCCAGGACGTCGATCGTCTCGACGATGCCGACCGAGTCCTCAAGCACCTGGCCAGTGATGGTGGCATCTCCCGGACGCAGCGCGTTCAGCTTGCGGAATGCCAGCCAATCCATGCCGAGCTTGTCGGCCAGCGCGTCCATCGCCGCCTCGCTGGCGATCGCGCTCTGCGGCACGCCGAAGCCGCGGAACGCGCCCGAGGGGGGACAATGCGTGAAATAGGCGGTGCCGCGAGTCCGGGCGTGCGGCACGACATAGGGGCCGGCGGCATGCACCGGAACCCGGTTGGCGACGGTCGGCCCCCAGCTTGCATAGGCCCCAGTGTCCAGCTCCGCATGCGACCAGAACCCCACGAGCTTGCCGGCCGCATCGCAGCCGATCCTGGCCTTGACCCGCGCCGGATGGCGCTTGGTCGAAGCCGCCATGCTCTCCGGCCGCGTGTAGACATAGGCGACCGGCCTGTTGGTGAGCCATGCGGCCAGCCCGACCAGCGGATGGACATTGAGATCGAGCTTGCCGCCGAACCCGCCGCCCACGGCGCTGCTGATCAATCGCACCGCTTCCTTCGGCAGTTTCAGAATCTGGGCAAGATCGTCGCGATGCTGGAACGGGTTCTGCGTCGAGACGTGGACTTCCAGCATATCGCCCTTGCGTTCGGCCCAGCCAGCCTCGGGCTCGATATAAGCGTGCTCGACGAAGCTGGTCTCGTATTCGACGTCCACCGCGTGAATGGCGCCGCCGAAAGCCGCGTCGACATCCCCGCGTGTCACGCCGCCATCGGCCAGGATATTCCCCTCCTTGCCCGGATGAATGAGCGCGGCGCTCTTCGCCGCATCGATTCCGGCGACCGGCGGCAAGGGCTCGTACGAGATCGGCACATCCTCGTCCCGAATGGCCTCGATCGCCTCGCGCGTCCCGACAAAGGCGACGATGGGATCGCCGCGGTAGCGCGCCAGCCCGTCCGCGAGCACCGGCTGATCCTTGATGGTGGGATAGATGCCATAGGCATTGGCTGGCACGTCGGCGGCCGTCAGCGCGCGCACCAGACCCAGGTGCGCCGTCACGTAGGCATCGAGGTCGCCGATTGCGAACCTAGCGTGAGCATGCGGCGATCGGATCGCGCGCACGAACAGGGCGTCCGCCGGAACGGCATCGGCGCCATAGCGCTCCGTTCCGGTCAGCTTCGCCGGTCCGTCGACCTTGGCCGTGCGGGCGCCGACATTGCCGTCGCGATTGATCGGCGCCGGCCGGGCGACCGCCAGCACCGCCTCGACGATGTTCTGGTATCCAGTGCAGCGGCACAGCACTCCCCCCAGCGCATCCTCGATCTCGGCGCGCGAGGGCGAAGCATTGCGGGCCAACAGGTCGCTCGCGGCCATCAGCATGCCGGGCGTGCAGATGCCGCACTGCGCCGCGCCGTGGGTCAGGAATGCACGCTGCAGATCGCTGAGCCTGGCGCCATCGGCCAACCCCTCGACCGTGGTGATAGCCGCTCCCTCGCACTGCCCGATCGGCACCAGGCAGGCGCAGCTCTGCGCACCATCCAGCAGCACGGTGCAGGCGCCGCAATCACCGGCATTGCAGCCGATCTTGGTGCCGGTCAAGCCGAACTCGTCGCGCAGCACGTCGGCCAGCCGCCGCAAGCCATCGCCATGATAGATCCGCGCGGCGCCGTTGACGGTGAGCGACACGGCATTCCGGGCGATCTCCACGGCGCTGATCTCGTTCATGCGGACAGCTCCGCCAGCAAGCGGCGGACCACGATCAGTGCAGCTTCCTCCCGATATTCCGCGCTCGCCCGCACGTCATCGATCGGCTTCAATGGCGCGAGATGCGCCGGCTTCACCAGTCGCACGAGATCGCCGACCGCGGCCTCGCCCTTCAATGCGGATTCCAGCGCCGGCAATCGTCGCGCCACCGGCGAGCAGGATCCGACCGCAATGCGCGCTTCTGCGATCCGGCTGCCCGCCAGGTCGAGATAGCCCGCCGCCATCACGACGGAGATGACCAGATACTTGCGCGCGCCCAGCTTGACGAAGCTGCTATGCGCGGCACCTTTCGGCTTGGGAATCAGGACAGCGGCGGCGATCTCGTCGTGCCGGAGTGCCGTCTGGCGCGGCCCGAGAATGAAGTCGGACAACTTCAGCCGGCGCTGTCCCGCCCGGCTCAGCAGCTCGATCTCCGCGCCCAGCGCCAGCAGCGCCGGCACCCCATCCGCGGCCGGCGAGGCGTTGCACAAATTGCCGCCGATGGTGCCGCGATTCTGGATCTGCCGCCCGCCGACCTCGCGCGCGGCCGCCTGGAGGCAATAGAAGTGCGCCGGCAAGGGCTCTTCGGCGACTTCGGTCCAGGTGGTCAAGGCGCCAATGCGATACCCATCCTTGCCTTCGTAGATGCCCCGCAGGTGAGGGAGCGCTGTGAGGTCAAGGACGCACGAGACGCCGCGGTCATAGAGCGGTTTGCCCACGCGGGCCGGATAGAAATCCGTGCCGCCGGCGATGATCTGGGCGCCGCCCTCCCGCAGCGCCAGAGCCTCGTCCAGCGTACGCGGCAGCGCATAGTGCGGCGGCAACCCTTCCTGCCCTGATTCTGCGCGGGATCCAAGCATCCCCGGCTCCCGATCGGTGATCGTTCGTATACGAACGATCTGCCTATTCTGCACCCGCAGCGGCGGGAGTCAACGCTGCCGTAGTGTTCGGGATCAGCCGATCTGGTCGGAACCGGCGAGGGCGATTCCGGCCTTGATCAGCTCGGCGCGCGCGGCGGCGAGGCTGCCATTGAGGTCGATGGCCCGGCAGGCATCCTCGATCACGACGACGGGAAAGCCTTCGCGCCTGCCGTCGAGCGCCGACCATGCGACGCAGAAATCGGTCGCGAGCCCGCACATGAAGAGCCGCTTCAGCCCGCGGTCGCGCAGATACCCGTTGAGGCCGGTCCTGGTTGTGCGGTCGTTCTCGTAGAAGGCGGAATAGGAGTCGATCTCCTTGCGGAATCCCTTGCGCAGCACCAGTTCGCTGGCCCGTGCGGCCAGGTCGCGACGGAACTCGGCGCCCTTGGTCCCCTGCACGCAATGATCCGGCCACAGGGTCTGATCTCCATAGCCCAGCTTGATACTGGCGAAAGGCTGGCCCTTGTGGGTGGACGCGAAGGAGGAATGGCCGCGCGGATGCCAGTCCTGCGTCAGCACGACGTGGTCGAACTGCTCGATCAGGCGGTTGACCAGCGGCACGATCTCATTGCCCTTCGGCACCGCCAACGCGCCGCCGGGACAGAAATCGTTCTGCACGTCGATGACGATCAGCGCATCGTCCGCCGTCGGCGTGATCTTGCCTGCCATCCACGCGCCCTCCTCCTGCGAGGACTATAGAAGCAGGGAAACGACACTGCAATGTGAGGCCACCCCTCAGCGTCATGCCACGGCTCGGCCCTGGCATCCACGAGTTTGTCGCGACCGACATGGTCTTGCTCGATGAAAATTCGTGGATGGTCGTGCCAGGCACGACCATGACGAAAAAGGGCCGCTATCCCGCCCCCAGCCGCTCGGCGTGCCAGCGGATGTGCTCGGCCATGAAGGTCGAAATGAAATAGTAGGAATGGTCGTAGCCCGCCTGCATGCGCAGGGTGAGCGGCACGCTCCTGGCCTTGCAGGCCTGCGCGAACAGTTCCGGACGCAATTGCGTTGCGAGGAACTCGTCGGACTCGCCCTGGTCGATCAGGATGTCGCGGGCCCAGCCGCTGCGCGCCATCAGTGCGCAGGAATCGTACTCGGCCCACATTTTGTGATCGGGTCCGAGATAGGCGCCGAACGCCTTTTGGCCCCACGGCACCTGGGTTGGCGCGACGATCGGCGAGAAGGCGGACACCGACTTGAAGCGATCCGGATTCTTGATCGCGATCGAGAGCGCGCCGTGCCCGCCCATCGAATGGCCGGTGATGCCGAAGCGCGCGAAATTGACCGCGAAGGAGCGCGCGACGATCTCCGTCAGCTCCTGCACTACATACTCGTACATCCGGAAGTGCCTGGACCATGGCGCCTGGGTGGCGTTCAGATAGAAGCCTGCGCCCTTGCCCAGATCATAGCCGGTGTCGTCCGGCACATCGTCCCCGCGGGGCGAAGTGTCGAGCGCCACGACGACGATGCCGTGCTCCGCCGCGGCGCGCTGGAACCCGCCCTTGCTCGTCACGTTCTCCCAGGTGCAGGTGAGGCCGGAGAGGTAGAACAGGACCGGCCAGGGTTGCTTCGCGGCCTGTGGCGGCAGATAGACCGCAAATTCCATGCGCGTCCCGGTGGCGCTGCTCTGGTGCGTGAACACGAACTGATCGCCGCCGAAGCACTTCCAGCGCTTGATCGGCTCCAGACCCGCTTCTCGCCACGTCTCAGCAGCCATCCCATCCTCCGGCACGCAGCATAGCACGAGAAACAAGAACGGCGGAGCCTTGGACAAGCTCCGCCGCCAAGTCAGACAGGACGAGGTCAGTAGACGACGACGCTGCGGATCGACTTGCCCTGATGCATCAGGTCGAAGCCCTGGTTGATGTCCTTCAGCGCGAGCTTGTGGGTGATGAGATCGTCGATGTTGATCTTTTTCTCCATGTACCAATCGACGATCTTCGGCACGTCGGTACGGCCCCTGGCGCCGCCGAAGGCGGTGCCCTTCCACACCCGGCCCGTCACCAGCTGGAACGGGCGGGTGGAAATCTCCTGCCCCGCGCCGGCGACGCCGATGATGACCGAGACGCCCCAGCCCTTGTGGCAGCATTCCAGCGCCTGCCGCATGGTCTTGACGTTGCCGATGCACTCGAAGCTGTAGTCTGCGCCGCCCTTGGTGAGGTTCACCAGATAGGGAACGATGTCGCCTTCGACCTCCTTCGGGTTGACGAAGTGCGTCATGCCGAACTTGGTCGCCAGCTCCTTGCGCGCCGGGTTGAGATCGACGCCCACGATCATGTTGGCGCCCGCCAGCCGGGCACCCTGGATCACGTTGAGACCGATGCCGCCGAGACCGAAGATGACGACGTTGGCGCCTGGCTCCACCTTGGCCGTGTTGATCACCGCGCCGATGCCGGTGGTGACGCCGCAGCCGATGTAGCAGACCTTGTCGAACGGCGCGTCCTCGCGGATCTTCGCCAGCGCGATCTCCGGCAGCACCGTGTAGTTGGAGAAGGTCGAGCACCCCATGTAGTGAAATATCTTCTTGCCACCGATCGAGAAGCGGCTGGTGCCGTCCGGCATCAGCCCCTGGCCCTGGGTGGAGCGGATCGCCTGGCACAGGTTGGTCTTCTGGCTGAGGCAATATTCGCACTGCCGGCATTCCGGAGTGTAGAGCGGGATGACGTGGTCGCCCTTCTTCAGGCTGGTCACGCTGGGGCCGACATCGACCACGATGCCCGCGCCTTCGTGGCCCAGGATGGTCGGGAACAGGCCTTCCGGATCCGCGCCCGACAGGGTGAACTCATCGGTATGGCAGATGCCGGTCGCCTTGATCTCCACCAAAACTTCGCCCGCCTTCGGGCCTTCCAGATCGACATCGTCGATCTCCAGCGGTTTTCCGGCGGCGGTCGCAACAGCAGCGCGGACTTTCATGGCTCCAACTCCTCATCGATCTCGATTCGTACGCAGTCGAGAGGCAGGCGCGCTCCTGCCTCTCGCCAGCAATCCAGGTAACCCGGTTGAGAAGGGCTAGGCCGCCAGCTTGCCGGACTGCTTCGCGACATGGGTCGCGATGGCGTCCATCAGCGCCGGCGACAGGCAGTCATACGGCTCGAGCCCAAGCTCCTTCAGACGTGCCCGGACCGCGCCCATCTCCTTCGGGTTGGAGCCCGATTCGATGATCGAGGATACGAAGGCGGCGAATTCCGGCGCCGACCAGCCCTCGTCCTTCGACAGTTCGGTATGGACGAAGTCGAGCCCGTAGAATGGGTGCTTCGTGTTCTCGATCCGGCCATACATATGGACGCCGCAACCGGTGCAGGCAAAGCGCTGGATGGTCGCGCTCGGGTCGACGGCCTTCAGCTTGTCGCCATTCTTC
>DASSBF010000138.1:0-41035 GCA_035699005.1 Dongiaceae bacterium | reverse complement strand
GTGACGCGCCGCGCCGGGACGGTCGCGCTGATCCTGTTCGCCCTGCTCCTGCTGGTTCCGCCCTTCCTCGCCGCGACGGCAGCCCATCACGGGCTTGCACTGTTCGATGCCTTCTATCGCTCGGGCGCTCTCGTGTTTGGCGGCGGCCATGTCGTGTTGCCGCTGCTGCAAAGCCAGGTGGTGGCCCCGGGCTGGATATCGAACGAGCGCTTTCTGGCCGGCTATGGCCTCGCGCAGGCGGTGCCCGGACCGCTCTTCACCTTCGCGGCCTACCTGGGTGCCGCGAGCGCACCGGCGCCCAACGGTTTGGCCGGGGCCGCCATCGCCCTCGCTGCGATCTTCCTGCCGGGCCTCCTGCTCGTCTACGGCATGCTGCCCTTCTGGGACAGGATCCGGACCCGCTCAGCCGCTCAGGCCGGAATGCGCGGCGCGAACGCGGCCGTGGTCGGCATCCTGGGCGCCGCACTCTATCGGCCGGTCTGGACGAGCGCGGTCGCAGGCCCGATCGACTTCTTTCTCGCGATTGGAGGATTCCTGCTGCTCGCCATGTGGAAAGCGCCGCCCTGGCTGGTGGTGGTGCTGCTCGCCGCGGCTGGGACGCTCCTGGCGTTGTTCTGAGGCTGATCTGGTCATGACGCGGGACGCGCCGCCATCCGGCGGCTAAGCGGCTGCGCAAGACAGCAAAGGCGGTCAGCTCTCCGCGCCCTCCAGCACCAGCAGATCCTCGCGCCCGAACGTGACGGTCACCTGCGCGCCGCGCGCCGGGGGCGTGGCGTTGGGATTGTTGAAGGTGTCGAGCGAGATCGCGTTGTCCTGGAACCGCACGCGGATGCGCACCACCGAGCCGAGGAAGCTGACCTCCTCGATCGTGCCCTGCATGCGGTTGCGCGGGCCGCTTTCCCGGGCGAAGCTGCTGGCGATCTTGGCCGCCTCCTGCAGCTCGCTCCGGTGCAGCGTCGCCGCCTCGGGGCGGAGCGCCACGGCGCACGCCTCTCCCGCCTGCGCATGGGTGACGGGCTTGGATGCGAAGACCTCCTGCCCGTCGATCGCGATCCTGCCCGCCGCCGGATCGGCCACCTTGCCCTTCATGATGTTGAGGGTGCCGACGAAGGACGCCACGAAGCGCGTCTTGGGATTGTTGTAGACCTCGAACGGCGTGCCGATCTGCTCCACCCGCCCCTCGTTCATCACGACGATGCGGTCGGACATGGACAGCGCTTCCTCCTGGTCGTGGGTCACGTAGATGGTGGTGATGCCGAGGCTGCGCTGCAGGGCCCGGATCTCCTCGCGCAGCGAGACCCGGATCTTGGCGTCCAGCGCCGACAAGGGCTCGTCCAGCAGCAGCACCTGCGGCTTGATGGCGATCGCGCGGGCCAGCGCGACGCGCTGCTGCTGGCCGCCGGAAAGCTGATAGGGAAAGCGGCCGCCGAGCTGCGGCAGCTTGATCATCTTCAGCATCTCCTCGACCCGCGCTGCAATCTCGGAGGCCGGCTTTCGCGCGATCTTCAGGCCGAACGCGACGTTGTCCGCCACCGTCATGTTGGGGAACAGGGCGTAGGACTGGAACACCATGCCGACATTGCGCTGGTTGGGCCTGAGGCGGGTGATGTCCCTGCCGTCGATCCGGATCGCGCCGCCACTCGGCACCTCGAAGCCGGCCACCATGCGCAGGGTCGTGGTCTTGCCGCAGCCCGACGGGCCGAGGAACGAGACGAACTCGCCGCGGGCGACGTCCAGGTCGAACTTGTGCACGACGGTCTGCGATCCGTAGTTCTTGCGCACGTCGGCGAGGTCGAGGAACGCCATTCTCATATCCCCCTTGGGCTGCGCCCGGCCATCATGGCGTCGCCTTGATCTGCTTGCCGCGCCCGACCACGTTGATGAGGCCCATGCACGCCCAGGTCACCAGGAACGTGATGACCGCCAGCGCGGACGGCTCGTAGGCGCGGTTGGCGCCGATCAGCTGCAGATAGGGGCCGAACGCCGGGCGGTTCAGCAGGCTGGCCATGGTGAACTCGCCGATCACGGTAGCGAAGGTCAGGAAGGCGCCGCTCAGGATCGCCACGCGCACATTCGGCAGGATCACTTTGAGCAGAATGGTCGGCCAACTTGCCCCAAGGTTTTCCGCCGCCTCGGTCAGGACCCGCACGTCGATTGCCCGCATGCCGGTATCGACCGCGCGGTACATGTAGGGCAGCGCCAGCGTGACATAGCTGAAGACCAGGAGCAGGTCGGTCGAACGCGCGCTCGCCGTCATCGGCAGGATCGAGGAGCTGTTGTAGAGCCGCAGATACCCGAACACGATGACGATCGCCGGGATCACCAGCGGCATCAGCGTGATGAACTCGACCAGGGGCCGCAGCTTCTGCAGGCGGAGCTGGATCCAGTAGGAGGTCGGCACGACGATCAGCACGCCCATCAGGATGGTGAGGAGCGCCATCAGCGTCGAATAGCCGAACGTCGCCTGGAACTTCGGGTCCGCGAACACGACCCGGTAGGCGTCGAAGCTGTATTCGCCGCGCCGCATGCGCATCGAGAACTCGAAGGTCCCGATCAGCGGCACGACGAAATAGATGGTGCCGATGATGATGGCGATCCAGGAGCCTAACCTGGTCTGCTTCATCGCCGCCACCGGTCGCTGCGGGCGCGCAGCCAGATGTAGGCGCCGTTGGAAACGCCGGTGATCAGGATCATGCCGAGCGCGAGGGCGTAGCCGAGGTTCTGGTCATGCAGCACGTCGCCGCGGATCTGGGCGTAGAGCAGGATGGTCACGATGTTCAGCGACGATCCGGTCAAGGCGTAGGCGGTCGCGATCGCGCCGAACGAATTGGCGAACAGCAGCAGCGTCGTGCCGAAGATCACCGGCCACAGGATCGGCAGCGCCACATAGCGCCAATATTGCCAGTGGCTCGCGCCCAGGATTGCCGAGGCCTCGCGCCATTCGCGTTTCAGGCCGTCCAGCGCCGGTGTGATGATGAGCACCATCAGCGGAATCTGGAAATAGAGATAGGTCAGCGTCAGGCCCGAGAAGCTGAGCAGGTTGAAGCCGGTCGAATAGATGTTGAAATCGAAATAGGTCACGAGAAGCGTCGTCACGAGGCCGGTACGGCCCAGCGTCGCCAGGAACGCGAAGGCCAGCGGCAGGCCCGCGAAGTTCGACGCCACGCCGGAAAACGTCATCAAGGTAGGCCGGATCCACTGCGGCAGGCCACCGATCACCGCGGCATAGGCCAGCGCGAAACCCAGCAAGGCGCCGACGGCGGCGGACGCCACGCTGACCTTGATGCTGATCCAGTAGGCACTGCGGATCGAGGCCTGCGTGAAGAGCTGCGCGATGTTGACGAGGGTGAAATTGCCGTCGGCGTCCTGGAACGCGCCGACCACCAGGTAGAGGGTCGGGAGGATCAGGAACATGAGCGCGAACGCGAAGAACGGCGTCACGCCGATCCAGGCCCACGCGGTCTGACCGAGTTGAAGCGCCTGCGCGCGCGGCGCCGACGCTTGCGACAAGGCTTGCCCCTCTTGAGCCATCGGATTCTCTGGCGATTCTGGCGACGATCTGGCCGGCAGATGCAACTCTCCCCGCCCCCGCCGATCATCGGCGGGAGCGGGGGAGCGTTGCAAGGCCAAATGCCTGCTGGACTGGGCGGTCTACGCTATTGCACGTTGGCGCCGACTACCGTGTCCCACTGCTTGGTGATGGCTTCCTTGCCGGCCGCCTGCTCCTCTAGCGTCGGGAAGACGGCCTTCGCGTAGGCGTCCGCCGGCGGCATCTTGGCCAGGAGATCCTGCGGGATCTTGCCCTTCTTGGCCAGATCGTTGAACCGGATCGGATGGCAGTAGCCCTTCAGCCAGCCAAGCTGCCCCTCATCCGAATAGAGATACTCCATCCACAGCTTGGCCGCGTTGGGATGCGGCGCATAGGCGCTGATCGCCTGGACATAGACACCCGCCACCACGCCGGTCTTGGGGATGATTACATCGACCTTCGGATTGCCGTTGAGCGTGTCCCGATCGCCGAGCGCGTTGTAGTCCCAGCGGATGATGATGGGCGTGGAGCCCTGCGCCAATGGCGCCGCCTTGCCGATCACCGGCACGAGGTTGCCCGCCTTGTTGAGTTCGGCGAAGAACTTGAGGCCGGCTTCGCCCGCCTTCGCGGCCTTGCCGCCGCTGGCGGAGAGGCCCGCGGCATAGACGCCGAGGATCGCCTGGTTGGACGAGCGCGGATCGCCGGCCAACGCCACCGCGTTCTTGTAGTCGGCCTTCAGCAGATCCGCCCAATCCTGCGGAGGCGTCTTGACGATGTCGGAGTTCACCTCGAAGGCCAGCACGCCATAGTAGTCGCCGTACCAGTATCCTTCCGGATCCTTTGCCGAATCCGGGATCGAGTCCCAGGTCGAGACCTTGTATGGCTGGATCAGCTTCTCGGCCTTCGACGAAGGCCCGAAGGACAGACCCACATCGATGACATCCGGCGCCTGCGGCCCGGTGTTCCCCTTGTTCGCCTTGATCGCCTCCACCTCGTCGCCGGAGCCGGCATCGGGATTGAGTTCGTTGACTTCCAGGCCGTACTTGGCCTTGAAGCCGTCGATCACCGCCCCGTAGCCGCACCAATCGTGCGGCAGCGCGATCGTGGTCAGCGCGCCCTCTTTCTTCGCGGCGGCAACCAGATCGCTCATCGCATCGGCCGACGCGACGTTCGGCGCCAGCATGGTCGTGGACAGCAAAGTCGCGGTCGTCGCTCGAAGCATGCTTTTCCAAGCGGGCTTCATCGGATCCCTCCCTCAGGTCGGATTGGGTGCAGGTTTCTTATCGTGATGTCATGAGACGTTCACTTGACGCGCGCGACTCTCACGGGGTTGCCGTGCTTTGTCAAGGCGATGGCCCACACGCCTTTCCGACTGAGATGCCGCGGCTTGCTTGCTGCGGGCTACAGCAGGTATTGCCAGTTGCGCTGGAAGAAATCGCCGAGGCGGTCGGTGAAGGGCCGCTTGCTCCATTCCTCCAGCTTGATTTCCTTTGCCGCCTTCTGGTCCTCCGCGAAGATCGCCTCCAGGCCTTTGGCGGTCCGGCTGCCCAATATGACGGCATCGACCTCGTCGTTGAAGAGGACGCTGCGGTGATCGAAGTTGGACGAGCCGATGGCCGACCACACGCCGTCGATCGTCATGATCTTGGAATGCAGGACAACGCCTCCGAGTTCGAAGATTCGCACGCCCGATTCCAGAAGGTCGGAATAGTGCGAGTGCGCGACGGCTATGGCGGTGCTGGCATCGCTCACCGCCGGCAGCATGAGCCGCACGTCGACCCCTCGCTCGGCGGCGTCTTCCAACGCATGCGTCTCCTCGAAGGTCGGTACGAAATAGGCGGCTGTCAGCCATATGCGGCGCTCGGCATTCCGGATGGCGGAGATGGCGGTCACGTAATAGTGCGACACGTCCTGTTCCGGGGAGCTGCCGATGATCCGGATCATCTCCTTGCCCTTCGCGGACTGCACCGGGAAGAACGTGGATTGATCGAGCTTGCTGCCGTCTTCGTTCTTCCAGTGTCCCAGGAACAGCCCCTGCAACTGCTCGACAGCCGGCCCCTCGATGCGGATGGAGAGGTCGCGCCACTTGGTCGGCAGCGTGGTCCCCTGGGGGTTGGTCTCTTGGGGGTTTCCAGCCTCTTGCGTGGCTGGGGCCCTCCCGCTCGCCGCATCGCTGCCCGGCGTCTTGCTCTGATAGTAGGTGGCGAGGTTGACGCCGCCGATGATCGCGACCGTCCCATCAACGATCATGATCTTCCGGTGGTCGCGGTCGTTCGGCGAGTAGCCTTCGGCGGCTGCCTCCAAGGGATTGACGGGATGGAACGCCAGCAGCTTGGCCCCGGCCGCCTTGAGTCGGTCGAAAAATGCCGCGGGCGTATCGCTGGAGCCGTAGGCATCGTAGATGATGTTGACGGCGACGCCGGCCCGTCGCTTCGCGACCAGGAGATCGCCGAGATGTTTGCCGCCGTATGAGATGTCCTCGAGCGTGTAATATTCGAGATTGATGTGGTGCTTGGCTGCGGCGATCGCCTTGAACACGGCCTCGAACGTGGCCGAGCCGTCGCGTAGCAGTTCCGTGGCGTTGTCTGCCGTCAGGGGCGTTCTGGCGATGGCGGCCTCGATTGCCAGATGACGCCGGAATGAGGCGTCCTGCCCCGCGTCGTCCGCGACCCGGCTCAGCAAGCGATGGCTTTGCTGGATCGTCAGCGGCCCGTTGGCCCCCAGGATGGTCAGCCTGGACGAAGATGTCGCAGCCGCCTCGGCAATATCCTCCTTGGCGTCAGGAACCGTTGCGCAGCCGGCAGCGGCCAGGATCAGGAGCGCTAACGCCGCGTAACTTCGATGCTTTCCGAAAGGACAAGCGGTCCGGCATTCCATGGTGGCGAAAAACGTCACGGTGCGGGCAAAGTTCCGGCGCTGAATTGCTCATCTGCGCAGGGAACCTTGGACTTCATCCGTTGTTTCTTCGGCAATGGCACGCGCGCCGGCCCGGTGCGCCACCCCACGCTCCGGTCCCGCTCCAGCATCCCCCCATGCATCGGGACCTTCAGGGTGCGGCGCGCGTCGCCATTACCGACCTCCGGAGAAATTCCATGTTGAAAATCAATCTGATCACATTGGCGATAGTGCTCGCCATGACGGCCCCGCAGGCCCACGCCCAGACCGGCGGCTCGAACCAGGTTCCGACCGGCCTTTCAGGCAGCAGCGATGGCTTGGACATGGTTGGCGTTCCGGGATGTCATTTCGGCGAAAAAATCGACACCAGCACCGCGGCCGACGCCACGCGCTTCCTCAAGAGCGCCGGCTACACCTCGATCACGGGACTCAAGAAATCCTGCGACAACAACTGGCACGGCCAAGCGGCGCTGAACGGCGCGCCGGTCAATGTGATGGTGACGCCCGAGGGCCGGGTGGTACAGGAAGGCTCCTGATCCATCCTCCAGCTGACGGCAGCGCAGGGCTTGCGCCTCACGCGCGCGGGTCGGCCTGCCAGGGTGGGCCTTTCAATTCGACGACATTCCCCTCAGGATCGCTGACATAGAGCGAAGGCCTCTCGCCTTCGGCACCGTATCGCGAGCCGGCTTCACCGATTGCCACGCCCTGCGCCGTCAGATAGGCGCGGATGCCGGATTCGTCATAGTCCTCGATCGTGACACAGAAATGGTCGAGGTTGCGGCCTTCCTTCCCCGGAGCGGCGCCGCCCATGCGGCCAAGCTTGCCGCCGATCGCGACCAGGTCGATCAGCGATCGGCCGGCCCGAAGCTGGGTCAGCCCCAGTTCCTCCTGGACGCGCTCGATGCTGCAGCCGAGGACGTCGCAATAGAAACCGACCATTCGGTCCAGATTGCTGACCCCGCAGGACCAGGTGATCGATTCCCGCGATCCGGAATGGGGCGGAATTCATGACCGCTCTCCTTCTGCAAACCACGGCGCCAGTCCACGCCACAAAGGCGCCATCTTGCGACCATCTTGCCGGCCTCTTGCTGGAGTGTCATCGGCCAAGACGGATCATCCACCAGCCGCATGGTGATGTCATGAGACTGCATCTGGATCTCTTGCTTTCCGCCATCCTGGTCGCCAGCGCGGGCAGCGAACTGGTGGCCGCTGATGCGCTGCACGCGGCGGAGCCGGGTCGGCAGGCATGCCCGGTGGCCGATCCCACCGGTGAGAGCTGGAGCGATGCAGAGCAACGCATCCGCGCCGAGGGCTACACGGAGGTCCGCATCATTGCCAGGAGTTGCGACAATGTCTGGCATGCCCTGGCGCTGGCGGAGGGCGATCCGGTGAATGTCAAGGTCACGCCCGATGGCGCTGTGGCGACAGAGTAAACCCGCCCCCGGAGCTGTGCACAGCTCGACTGCACCGCGGCGTGCCTGCGTCGCTTCCGTCTGGATTCATGCGGCGGCTTGCGGCTATGCTCCGCGCCGTTCACCCATACCTTGAACCGTGATTTCGTCAGATCAGGAGTTGTCAATGCCCGGAAAAATCGCCGCCCGTCTCGCCGAGCGGAAGATCGAGCTGCCGAAGGCGGCAGCTCCTGTCGCCAACTACGTTCCAGTGGTGATTACCGGCAATCAGGCGTTCGTCTCCGGCCAGGTCACGATCTGGAACGGCGAACTCAGGTATGTCGGCCAAATGGGCAAGGACTTCCAGGTGGAGGACGGGCAGAAGGCGGCGCGCCTGTGCGGCCACAACGTCGTGGCGCAGCTGCAAGCCGCGCTGGGCGACCTCGACCGCGTAAAACGCTGCGTCAAGCTGAACGTATTCGTGAACTCCGCGCCCAACTTCACGGAACAGCCCAAGGTGGCGAATGGCGTCTCGGATTTCATCGTCGAGGTTTTCGGCGACGCCGGCAAGCATGCGCGCTCCGCGGTCGGTGTCGCGCAGCTGCCGCTGGGGGTTGCGGTAGAGGTTGACGCCACCTTCGAAATCGCCTGATCCTGGCAGCTGGAGGCTGACCCCGGCCTCAATATGGTAGTGCCAAGCGGCGACCGGAAGCCATGTACCTGCCCAGCCACACGCCGATGCCGGTGATCGAGACACCGCAATTGCGGTCATTGGCGGAGCTATGGGCGTCCAAGCGCCGGGGCGACTTGCTCCCGTGCCGCAGCGATTTTTCGGATGCGGATCTGCGCCCCTGGTTCGGCAATCTCCTGATGGTGGACGTGGTCGAGGGATCGCACCAGTTCCGCTTCCGCCTGATGGGGACATCTCTGGTCGACGCCGCCAGCCGCGAGCTGACCGGCAAGTTTTTCGACGAGGCGGACATCTCGGGCTACGAGCCGGACGTGCTGGAGGATTACGCGGAGACCTTGCGAACCCGCGCCCCATTCTGCAAGACCCGCCGCTACAATCCGACCCCCGGCACGTTCATGGACCACTGGCGCGTCTATGAGCGCTTGTTGCTGCCGCTGGCGGCCGACGGCAGCAGGATCGACCGCATCCTCGGCTGCTCCTATCCGCTGGGCGACCGGCAGAAGCTTTCTCTCATCTGAACACCGGCTTGCTTGACCCGGCTCGCGAACCGCACAATGCCGGGATGAACCGCCCCGCTGCCACCTTGTCCGCGCGCGTCCTTGATCGGATCGAGCGCATTCCGGCCGCCGAATGGGATGCCTGCGCAGGCGGCCTGGAAGATGCCGCGGGCGGGCCCGGAAATCCCTTCGTCAGCCACGCTTTCCTCGATGCCCTGGAGCAATCCGGCTCGGTCGGGCGCAAGGCCGGCTGGCTGCCGCAGCACTTGGTCATCGAGGATGGCGCCGGGGCCGTCCTCGCGGCGGCGCCCCTCTACGTCAAGTCGCACAGCCAGGGCGAATACGTGTTCGATCATGGTTGGGCGGAGGCCTACGCGCGCGCCGGCGGCCGCTATTATCCGAAGCTGCAGGTTGCCGCGCCCTTCACCCCGGTGCCCGGGCCGCGCCTGCTGGTGCGGCCGGGACGGCATGCCGAGGAGGCTCGCGCCGCCCTGGTCTCCGCCCTGATCTCCGCCGTCGAGAATTCCGGCATGTCTTCGCTCCACGTCACCTTCGGCGCGCGCGAAGAGAGCGATCTGCTGGAACAGGTCGGCTTCCTGACGCGCATCGGCGTTCAATACCACTGGAGCAACCGGGGCTACGGCTCGTTCGAGGAGTTCCTCGCCGCCTTGAACTCGCGCAAGCGCAAGGCGATCCGCAAGGAGCGCGCGGCGGTGGTGGAGTACGGTCTCTCGATTCGCGCCTTCGAGGGCGCGGAGCTGACCGCGCGGCATTGGGACGCGTTCTTTGCCTTCTACATGGATACCGGCGGCCGCAAGTGGGGGCGGCCATATCTCAACCGCGACTTCTTCGCCCGGATCGCGGAGAGCCTGCGCGAGCGCATCGTCCTCATGCTGGCGGAACGGAACGGACAGTTGGTAGCGGGCGCGCTGAACCTCAAGGGCGCCCAGGCGCTCTATGGCCGCAATTGGGGCTGCCTGGAGGACTATCGCTTCCTGCATTTCGAGCTGTGCTACTACCGCGCCATCGACTATGCGATCGCGCATGATCTGCCGCGGGTCGAAGCCGGCGCCCAGGGCGAGCACAAGATCCAGCGCGGCTACCTGCCGACGGAAACCTACAGTTCCCATTGGATCGCCGACCCGCGGCTCAGAGCGGCGATCTCAGACTTCCTGGATCAGGAACGCGTCTACATCTCGCGCGAGAAGGCGGCGTTGGACGAGATGTCGCCGTATCGCAAGGCCGAAGCCGGTTGATCTGCCGGCGCAGGCGCTTTGCAGCCCCGCTGGACCGTGGTGACGCCATGCCCGCGCCAAGGCGGGCCGGCCGTTGTCAGATCAACGCCTGCCCGTTGCAGCCGTGGGCCGCGATCCGGCGAATCTTTGCGCAGTGGACGGCATCCCCGAAGTCGCCGGTGGTGTCGGCCGCCAGCGCGAGCATGGCCAGCTCGAGGCGATCCAGGATCGCATCGAACAGGTGCAGCAGCCGCTCCGTCCAGTCCGCGGAGGTCGGCATGGTAATGTTTGCCATCGATGTGCTCCCTGGTGGTTGCCCGCTATTGCGCCAGCTCGCAGCCCAGTTTCCGGGCGACGTCGCCGCCGTGCACCGAATAGAAATCGAAATCGCTGTCATCGGAGGCGCGCACGAACCCGCCGACATAGTCACCGCATCCGGCCATCAGGTTTTTCATGTCGGATTCCATCGGACCCGCGACGATCATCATGGCGCGCTCATGGGTCTCGCGATCCACCAGGCGGTTGCCGGCGCTCTGGCACTCGGTCGCCGCCTTCAACGTAAACAGGGTGTCTGTGACCCTGGCATTGTCGTCCTGCAGCCGCGTCATCAGGGTCCGGGAGACCGTCTCAGCCGTGCCGTCGTCATTGCTTTCCGCAATGCACATGACGGCCGGCAATGCCGACTTGCGGCGCATCTCGCTGATCTGGTCGGAGATGATGTTGTAGAGGATCGCGTCCTTCGTGATCATGGCGCCCTGCTTCGGCCGGGTCGTCGCCGCGACATTAACAATCTCGCCGCTGGGCTCGGGTTTCGACAGCGCCCTGGAGACGGGCACGGTTTCCGCCGGCCGGCCGGCAGGATCGGGGGCGGCCGAAGCCATCAATGTGCTGGCAAGGGTCAGCGGGATGGCCGCGGCGATCATGCCGCAAAGGATGGTCCGACGCATGCAAGGGCCTCCAGTTGGCTTGACGCCCGGGCTACCGCCACGGCCGCCAGGTTTCACAGGGCCCCCATCGAAACGAGCCAGCGCACCATTCCCGTCCGCCTAGTGCCGCCCGCCCTGTCCCTTGTTGTGGACACCCGGGTTCCCGGCCGGGCATCGCGGACAGAACCAGCGCCGCTGATTCGCGCGTTAACACTTTTTGCTAGAAACCTTAAGGATTCGTAACTATTGATGTGACAAGGTGATGATCCGAGATGTGCGGTGGACACATCTGGGTCACAGGGTGTGTGGTTTTGACAGGAAAGAAAAACCGCAGCGCGGGGAGCGTTCCCCGCCTGCGGCCAACATGGCTGTGATCTACTGGGACAAGGCGGGGAGCGCTAACCTGTCGATCAAGCGTCGACCGGTTCGACCGTCTCCTCGCGCGGCGAGGACTTGCTTTCGACCACTTCGAAAGTCAGCTTGTCGTTCTCCCGGTCGAGGTCGACGCGGACGGTGCCGCCCTTCTCCAGCCTGCCGAACAGGATGTCCTCGGCCAGCGGCTTCTTGATGTTCTCCTGGATCACGCGGGCCAGCGGCCGCGCGCCATAGAGCGGATCGAAGCCTTTCTGCGCCAGCCATTTCCGCGCCCCGTCGCTGAGTTCGATGGTGACGTGGCGGTCGGCGAGCTGCGCCTCGAGCTGCATCACGAACTTGTCGACGACCTGCGCAACGATCTCCGGCGGCAGGTTGCTGAAGGCGATGATCTGGTCCAGGCGGTTGCGGAATTCCGGCGTGAACATCCGGTTGATCGCCTCCTGGTCCTCGCCTTCGCGCCGTTCGCGGCCGAAGCCGATGGCGGCCTTCGACATTTCCTGGGCGCCGGCATTGGTGGTCATGATCAGGATGACGTTGCGGAAATCCACGATCTTGCCGTTGTGGTCGGTCAGCTTCCCGTGGTCCATCACCTGCAGCAGGATGTTGAACAGGTCGGGATGAGCCTTCTCGATCTCGTCCAGCAGCAGGACGGAATGCGGGTGCTGGTCGATCGCGTCGGTGAGCAGGCCGCCCTGGTCGAACCCGACATAGCCCGGAGGGGCGCCGATCAGGCGGGAGACCGTGTGCCGCTCCATGTATTCGGACATGTCGAAGCGCGTCAGCTCGATTCCCATGCAGAGCGCAAGCTGGCGCGCCACCTCGGTCTTGCCGACGCCGGTCGGGCCGGAGAACAGGTAGCAGCCGATCGGCTTCTCCGGCTCGCGCAGCCCGGCGCGGCTGAGCTTGATCGCGGCGACCAGCGCCTCGATCGCCTTGTCCTGGCCGAACACCATGGTCTTCAGATCGCGCAGCAGGTTCTTCAGCGTGTTCTTGTCGTCCTTGCTGACCGACTTGGGCGGGATGCGGGCGATGGTGGCGACCGTCGCCTCCACGTCCTTCACCGTGATGGTCTTCTTGCGCTTGGATTCCGGCAGCAGCATCTGCGCGGCGCCGACCTCGTCGATCACGTCGATCGCCTTGTCGGGCAGCTTGCGGTCGTTGATGTAGCGCGCCGCCAGCTCCACCGAGGCGCGGATCGCTTCCTGGGTGTAGCGCACCGAGTGGTGCTTCTCGTAGTACGGCTTCAGACCGCGCAGGATCTTCACCGCATCCTCGACCGAGGGCTCGTTGACGTCGATTTTCTGGAAGCGGCGGACCAGGGCCCGGTCCTTCTCGAAATACTGCCGGTACTCCTTGTAGGTGGTGGAGCCGATGCAGCGCAGCAGGCCCGATTGCAGGGCGGGCTTCAGCAGGTTGGACGCATCCATGGAGCCGCCCGACGTCGCGCCGGCGCCGATCACTGTGTGGATCTCGTCGATGAACAGGATCGCGCCCTCGGTCGCCTCCAGCTCTTTGACGACGGCCTTCAATCGCTCCTCGAAATCGCCGCGATAGCGCGTCCCGGCCAGCAGCGCACCCATGTCGAGCGCGAAAATGGTGGCATTCTTCAGCACGTCCGGCACGTCCGCGTTGACGATCCGGCGCGCCAGGCCTTCGGCGATGGCGGTCTTGCCGACGCCCGGATCGCCGACATAGAGCGGATTGTTCTTGGTGCGGCGGCACAGCACCTGGATGGTGCGGTTGACCTCCGCCTCGCGCCCGATCAGCGGGTCGATCCGGCCGTCCTTGGCCTTCTGGTTGAGGTTGACGCAATAGGCATCGAGCGCATCGCTGCCGGTCTTGACCCCGCCATTGCCCTCGCCTTCGGGTTCGGCGCCGCGCACCCGGCGTGTCTCGGAGCGCCCCGGCGCCTTGGCGATGCCGTGGCTGATGTAGTTGACGGCGTCGAGGCGCGACATCTCCTGCTCCTGCAGGAAGAACACGGCGTGGCTCTCGCGCTCGGAGAACAGGGCGACCAGGATGTTCGCGCCGGTCACCTCTTCGCGCCCCGACGACTGCACGTGGATCGCCGCGCGCTGGAGCACGCGATTGAAGCCGGTGGTCGGGCGCGCTTCGTTATGGTGATGGCCGACGATATTGCCGAGCTGGTTGTCGACATAGTCGGTCAGGTCGCGGCGCAGCCGCTCGACATCGACATTGCAGGCCCGCATGACCGCGATCGCGTCCTGGTCGTCCACCAGCGCCAGCAGGAGATGTTCGAGCGTCGCGTAGTCGTGCCGCCGATCGTTGGCGTGGGCTAGGGCCCGGCGCAATGTCTGCTCTAGGTTCGGCGACAACATTCTACTCTCTCCTTCACGCGACTGGCGCCCAGGCATGCCGGGCGCGTCATTCCTTCTCCATCGTGCACTGCAGCGGGTGCTGGTGGCGCCGGGCGAAATCGATGGTCTGCGTGACCTTGGTCTCCGCCACTTCGTAGGTATAGACGCCGCATACCCCCACGCCTCGGTGGTGCACATGGAGCATGATCTCGGTCGCCGCCTCGCGACTCTTGTTGAAAAACCGTTCCAGCACGTGAACGACAAATTCCATCGGCGTGTAGTCGTCGTTCAGCAGCAGGACCCGGTACATCGACGGCTTCTTGGTCTTCGGGCGCGTCTTGACGACGGTGCCCGTCCCGGTCCCGGTGCCGCCCGTCGCGTCGTCATCATTCTGGTCCGGTCCGCCCGCTCGCGGTGCCATCGCGCCCGTCATGTCGCCCGTCATGTCGCCCGTCATGTCGCCGTGGGCCATATCGATGCTGGGTCTCCACATCCCTGTATAATATTGGAAGTCAATGCATGGTTAAAAGATAGAGCGCACGGCGCGCCGATCAACCACGACAAACGTAGGTGAATGAGGCCCGTTGCCCCGGGCGGCCGCCGGATCGACATCGCATCTAGAACGCATTCACCAGCCCACCGATCCCTTCCCCGGACACGGTCAAGGTGAAAATAGGCGCCGAGCGCTCGCGTGGCCGGCCCTGTTCGGTGCGATCGATCGGACGCACGGTCACCGGCTTGCGGAAGGCGAGGCCGGTCTTGTCCCGCGCCAGCAGGAACTCCTGGAACTTGATGGCGCGGAAATCGCCTTGGGCATCCACCCAGGCATCGAAGTGGAACTGGCCGTTCCGGCAGCCGGCCGCGACCCAATAGAAATCCCGGGAATGAAGCAGCTTGCCCTGCGGCGCGCCTTGGCCCCAGCCGCTTTGCATCAGCAGATCGCGGAACTGGTCGAACTCGGCCGGGCTGAGCCTGGTTTCGGATTTCTGCCATCGCCACGGCGCCAGGAGATCGTCGAGCGATACATCGGCCACGTTGGATTGTCCCAACGCGCGCGCGACGAAATATGCGCCGCCATTCTGCGCCCCGGCCGAGGTGATCTCATACGAGCGAAGCTGCTTCTCGTACTGGCCGTTATAGACCAGGCGGAAGCGGTCCGGAGATCCGGCCAGGCAGCCTTCCCGGATGTCGTTGCCGTCGAGATAGCTGAACCAGGCGACCTTGCGGACCGCCGGATTGTCGATGTCGGAGCGGGCGGGTCCGTGATACGCGCACCCACCAAGGAGGTACGCCATTAAGGTTAGTTTGACCAGGACTCTCAACATCCTCGACACACCTGTGGAATGATTGACTCATTTTTGCGTTAAGCGCCCTTAAACCAAGATCTTGGTATAGACAAGATTCAGTCGGATTCGTATCATCCGTTAACAATTGCGCCGCGTCGTGCGTCGGCTTGAGGGGAAAGTGTTGATGGCGACCCAATTCGCGGTCAAGACAGGACGCGGCAGATTGTCCCCGTTGCGGATCGCGTTCGCGCTCTCGCTGATGGCGGCGATGCTGGGCGCGGCTGCGCCCGCCGAGGCGCGCCCGGTCCAGGCGGCCATTCTGGTCGATGCAGGGACCGGCGAGGTGCTGCAGGCATCGAATGCCGACGCGTCGACCTATCCGGCCTCCCTCACGAAGATGATGACGCTCTATCTGCTGTTCGATGCCTTGCGGGACGGGCGGGTCAAACTGACCGATACCATCACCTTCTCGAGCCATGCCGCCGGCATGCCCGCCACCAACCTGAACGTCGACCGCGGTGACCGCATTTCGGTCGAGACCGCCATCCTCGCCATGATCGTGCGCTCGGCCAACGATGTGGCGGTTGCGGTCGCCGAGCATCTTGGCGGCACGGAATCCGGTTTCGCCCGGCTGATGACCAACAAGGCCCAGATGCTGGGCATGACCCATACCCAGTTCCGCAACGCCAACGGCCTGCCGGATCGGAAGCAGCGGACGACGGCGCGCGACATGGCGACGCTCTCGATCGCGCTGATCCGGGATTTCCCGCAATACTACGGCTATTTCAGGCGGACCTCCTTCCAGTACCACGGGCTCAACTATTCCGGACACAACAGGCTGCTGAAGACTTTTGCGGGCTATGACGGCATCAAGACCGGCTACATCCGCGCGGCTGGCTTCAACCTGGCCAGTTCGGCGGAACGCGACGGGCGTCGGCTGGTGGTCGTGGTCCTGGGCGGCAAGAGCCCGTCAATGCGCGACCGCCGGGTTGCCGACCTGCTGACGTTCGGCTTCCGGCACCAGCACGGCACCGGCATCCTGATGGCCGCGCGCATCCCGACCAGGGCAAAGGTCAAGCCCGCCGCTCCCGCCGCGGCCAATTCCACGGTCGATGACGTGATCGCCAATATCCTGGTGAAGCCTGCCGAGGCCGCAGTGATCGCGGAGGGGGATGAACCGGCGGCCGGCTTCGACCTTGTCGCGCTGAGAGGCTTGGCGCCCATCCTCAAGCCCGGAACGGGCGGAGCCTCCTTCAAGCTGGCGGCCGGGCAACCCCTCGCCCCAAGCTCGGGCGTGACGGCCGTCGCTTTGAAGATGCAGCCAATGCTCAAGCCGGGCACGACGGCGGGCGGCGTTCAGTTGGCGAGCGCGTCCGCCACCGCACCTGATTCGCAGGCGACCACCATCGTGTGGACGCCGGATGGCGACTATGGGATCCAGGTCGGCGCCTACTCCAAATACCGGGCCGCGCAGAAAGCGGCCCAGACCGCCGCCAAGTCGGAAGCCGAGCTCCTCGCCGATGCGCGGATCATCATCGACAGCCAGAAGATGAACAACGGCAGCAAGGTCTACCGCGCGCGCGTGGCGGGCCTCAGCAAAAGCGACGCGCAGACGGCGTGCCGCAACCTGAAGGCCAAGCGCACCGATTGCCTGGTGCTGAAGATCGACCCCACCCTGGCGATGGGGAATTGACGCGGACATCCGTCCGGCCCGCCCGCCGTCCCGAAAACTGAGGGATTGCAGGTCGCCTGCAGGGCGCAGAGCGTCGAGCAACAGCCTTCCCGGTCTCGCACCGCGTACCCTCCGATCGGGAGTCATCGGTCTGGAGCTCCGGTCGAGAAGGCGCTGAAGCGGGCGCGGGCCTGTTCTGCCGGAACCTGGGACGACTGCGCCATGGAAAAACGCGAGGCCGACCCGCAGACGGAGGCGCATGCGAGTGGTGCGTCCGAACGACTTGTCGCTGCCTGCCTCACCGCCTTTGTAATGCTGCGGCCGCGGGCGGGTGCGACGGCGGGCAGCTATGTCCCGCCGTTGGCGGCGCTCGCCAGCGGCCGGTGGCTGAGCGTTGCCAGGATCGAGGCCAACTCGTGCGATCCGAAGGGCTTCGACAGCCGCGGAAGGCTCTGCGCGGTGCCGTTCGGAAAGTCCGCATAGCCGGTCGCCAGGATGACCGGCATGTCCGGCCGCAAGCGGCGAATCTGGGCTGCCAGCTCGGCGCCGGTCATGTCCGGCATCGCATAGTCCGTGATGACCGCGTCGATCGTCTGGTCGGAGCGCAGGACATTGAGCGCCTTCGTGCCGGAGGCTACGACCTCGCTTTCATGGCCAAGGTCCTCCAGCATGGACGCGGTCAGCAGCGCGACCAGCGGCTCATCATCGACGACCAGCACATGATAGCGCGGCAAAGCGTTGCTTGGGGCAGGCTCGGCTTGCGGCCGTGTCCGCTGCGTACGCCCTTCGGCAACCGGGAACCACAGCTCGACCGTCGTCCCCTCCCCAAGGATGCTGGAAATGCGCATGCCGCCACCGGACTGAACCGCCAGGCCCAGCACTGTCGACAGGCCGAGGCCGGTGCCTCGACCGACCTCCTTGGTTGTGAAGAACGGCTCGCTGCACCGTTTCAGGGTGGTTTCGTCCATGCCGAAACCGGTATCGCTCACGGTCATGCGCACATAGTCGCCGCCCTTGAGCGAGGGCAGGCCCGCGGGCGGGGTTTCGCGCTGTCCAGCAATGCGCAGGCGGCCGCCGTCCGGCATGGCATCGCGGGCGTTCAGGGCGAGGTTGAGGATCGCAAGCTCGAGTTGGTTGGGATCGACGGAGATCGGCGCAATATCCCGGTCGAATTCGGTCTCGATCTGGATCGTCGGCCCCAGGGACCGCTGCAGCATTTCGGTCATGCCCTCGGCCAGCCGCCGCACGTCGACCGCCTCGGGTCGCAGTTCTTGCCGGCGGGCAAAGGCCAGCAGGCGCTTGGTCAGGGCAGCCCCGCGCTCGGCGCTTTCCCGGGCGGCATTCAGGAAGTGCTGTCCTTTTGGATCGATCGGCGGTTGCTTCGCCAGATAGTTGAGGCTGCCAATGATGCCCATCAGCAGATTGTTGAAATCGTGCGCGACGCCGCCGGTAAGCTGGCCGAGGCTTTCCATCTTCTGCATTTCATGGACCTGGGCGAGCGCGGCCTCCCGTTCGCGGGTGCGCTCCTCGACCCGCTGCTCGAGCTGCGCGTTGGCTTCCGCCAGCGCCGCCGTCCGCTCCTCCACCCGGCGCTCCAGCTCGGCATTCAAGCGCTCGAGCTGGCGGGTCTTGCGGTGGAGCTCGGCGAACACCCTCACCTTCGCGCGCAGCAGATCCGGCACCACCGGAACGGCGATGTAGTCGACGGCGCCGTGCTGATAGCCCTTGAGACGGTCGAGTTCCGTTACGGAGACGGCGGAGACGAAGATGATCGAGAGCGTGTGGAACCGCGGATGGTCCCGGATCATCGAGGCCAGCTCGAACCCGCTCAAGTCCGGCATCACGACGTCGACGAGGACGACGGCGATATCGTTCTTGAGGATCTGCTCCAGGGCCTCCCGGCCCGACGACGCCTTGATCAGGTTCTCTCCGAGATCGCGCAGCAGGACCTCGTAGCTCAGCAGCTTGGCTGGCTGGTCGTCCACCAGAAGAATGTTGACCGGCTCGTTCGCATTCATCGCAGCACCCCTCCCCTAGCGGTGCAGCCACATCCTCAGGGCGGAGAGCAACTGTTCGGTGTTGACCGGCTTGGCCAGGTAGTCCGACGCGCCCGCTTCCAGGCATTTCTCCCGATCGCCCTTCATCGCCTTGGCCGTCAGCGCGATGATGGGCAGGCGCCGGAAGTCGGCGTTCCGCCGGATGACCTGCATGGTCCGGTAGCCGTCCATCTCCGGCATCATGATGTCCATCAGGACGATCGCCACATTGGGCGTCGAATCCAGCAATGTGACGGCCTCGTTGCCGGTGGTCGCCGTCAGGACCTGCATGCCGCGCCGCTCCAGCACGCTGCTGAGCGCGAAGATGTTGCGGGCATCGTCGTCGACCAGCAACACGCACTTGCCGAGCAGGTCCTCGTCAGAGCTGTACAGCCGCTCGAGCATCCGCTGCTTCTCCGGCGGGAGATCCGAGACCACGCGATGCAGGAACAGCGCCGTTTCGTCCAGCAGCCGCTCGGGAGATTCCACGCCCTTGACCACCACGCTGCGGGCCATGGTGTGCAGCTGCGCGTCCTCCTCGGGCGAGAGCTCCCTGCCAGTGAAGACGATCACCGGCACATCCGCCAGTTCCGCCTCGTCGCGGAGCCGGGCCAGCAGATCGAATCCCGACATGTCCGGCAGCCGCAGGTCGAGCACGACGCAATCGATCTTCTGCTCCCGGAGCGCGGCCAGCGCCTCCGCGCCGGTCTCGACCCCCACGATGTCGATATCCTCGTGACCCAGCAGCTCCGCGATACCCAGCCGTTCCGCGGCATTGTCCTCCACCACGAGCAGGCGCTTGCGCCGGGGCGTGATGAACTCCCCGATGCGCGAAAGGGCCTGTGCCAGGCCGTCCCGGCTCGATGGCTTGGTCACGAAGCCGAATGCGCCGCGCGCCAGGCCATGCTGGCGATCCTCGTCCAGCGTGACGATCTGCACGGGGATATGGCGGGTCGCGGGATCCTGCTTCAACTGGCTGAGCACCGTCCATCCAAGCATGTCCGGCAGGAAGACATCGAGCGACACCGCGCTCGGCCGGTACTCGCGTGCCAGGGTCAGGGCGTCTGCCCCGCGGTGCGTCACCAGCACTTTCAACCCATTGTCGCGCGCCAGATCCGCGATGATGCGCGCATAGTGCAGGTCGTCCTCCACGATCAGCAGTGTCTGATCGCCGGGCTCGATCGCAGCCCGGTCATCGGCCAGCTGCTCCGGGGCCTGATCGAGCAGCCGCGCCGCCTCCAACTGGGTCGAACCGTTCAGGCCCTTGGCCGGAACCGCGCGCTGCTCCGCCGCCGGGCCGACATACTTCAAGGGCAGGTAGAGCGTGAAGGTGCTGCCCTGTCCCGGCACGCTGCGCAGCTGGATCTCGCCGCCAAGCAGGTTGGCGAGTTCGCGGCTGATGGCGAGGCCGAGGCCGGTGCCGCCATACTTGCGGCTGGTGCTGGAATCCGCCTGCTGGAACGCTTCGAAGATGATCTTCTGCTTCTCCGGCAGGATGCCGATGCCGGTGTCGGACACCTCGAATGCGACGACCGACGGGGCGTGGCGAAGCGCCGGGTGATCTGACGTCCAGCCGCCGGCGACCTCGGAAATCATCAATCGCACGCCGCCGTGCTCGGTGAACTTGAATGCGTTTGACATCAGGTTCTTCAGGATCTGCTGCAGCCGCTTGGAATCGGTGATCATGCTGCGGTCCAGCCGCGAATCGACCTGGGCATCGAACGTCAGCCTGCGGTTGTCCGCCTCGTGTCGGAACGGCCGCGCAACCATGTCCACAAGGTTGTAGAAGAATACCTCTTCCGCCTCCACCGAAACCGTGCCGGATTCGATCTTCGACAAATCGAGGATATCGGTGATGAGGTTGAGCAGATCGGTGCCTGCGCCGTGGATGGTGCGGGCGAACTCGGTCTGCTTGGGCGTGAGGTTGCCGTCGGGGTTGTCGGAGAGCTGCTGGCCGAGGATGAGGATGCTGTTGAGCGGCGTGCGCAGCTCGTGCGACATGTTGGCAAGGAACTCCGACTTGTATTTCGAGGTGAGGGCGAGCTCGGCCGCCTTCTCCTCGACCGCGCGGCGAGCCTGGTCGATTTCCTGGTTCTTGCGCTCGACCTCGACGTTGCGCTCGGCCAATTGCTGCGCTTTCTGCTCCAGCTGCTCATTGGTCTGCTGCAATTCGCGCTGCTGAGCCTGCAGTTCGGCCGCCAATTGCTGTGACTGCGTCAGCAGGCCTTCCGTCTGCATGGTGGCTTCGATCGAATTGAGCACGATGCCGATGCTGGCCGTGAGCTGGTCCAGGAACGAGACCTGGAGATTGGTGAAGATCCTGACCGACGCCAATTCGATCACCGCCTTGACCTGTCCCTCGAACAGCACCGGGAGCACGATGTCGTTCTTCGGGATCGCCTTGAAGAGACCCGAAGCGATCGGGACCACGTTGTCGGGAACATCCGTGATCAGCATGCGCCGTCCATCCGCGGCGCACTGGCCGATCAGCCCCTGGCCGACGCGCAGGCGATCGGGATGGCCGCCCATGTCCTGATCGGAATAGGCCGATAGCAGCTTGAGCGTCGGCTGCTCCTCGGTCTCGACCAGATAGATGACGCCGTTCTGGGCATTGACCAGCGGCGCCAGCTCCGACAGCAGCATGCGGCCGACGATGCCGAGGTCTCGCTGACCCTGCAGCATGTTGGTGAAGCGCGCGAGGTTGGTCTTCAGCCAGTCCTGCTCGGTGTTGCGATCCGTCGTCAGCCGCAGATTGTCGATCATCGTGTTGATATTGTCCTTGAGCTCGGCCACCTCGCCGCGCGCATCGACCTGGATCGAGCGCGTCAAATCGCCCTTGGTGACGGCGGTCGCCACCTCGGCGATCGCGCGCACCTGGGTCGTCAGGTTCGCCGCCAGCAGGTTGACGTTGCCGGTCAGGTCCTTCCAGGTGCCGGCCGCGCCGGGCACGTTGGCCTGGCCACCCAGGCGGCCCTCGACGCCGACCTCGCGCGCCACCGTCGTCACCTGGTCGGCGAAGGTCGCGAGCGTGTCGGTCATGTTGTTGATGGTCTCGGCCAGCGCCGCGACCTCGCCCTTGGATTTCACTGTCAGGTTCTGCTTGAGGTCGCCGTTGGCGACGGCGGTCACCACCTTCACGATGCCGCGCACCTGCTCGGTCAAATTGGCGGCCATGACGTTGACCGTGTCGGTCAAGTCCTTCCAGGTGCCGGCGACGCCCGAGACCTGGGCCTGGCCGCCCAGCTTGCCCTCGGTGCCGACCTCGCGCGCCACGCGCGTCACTTCCGAGGCGAAGGCGTTGAGCTGGTCCACCATGGTGTTGATGGTGTTCTTGAGCTCCAGGATTTCGCCTTTCACATCGACGGTGATCTTGCGCGACAAGTCGCCGCGCGCCACCGCCGTCGTCACCTCGGCGATGTTGCGCACCTGGGTCGTCAGGTTCGCGGCCAGCAGGTTGACGTTGTCGGTCAGGTCCTTCCAGGTACCGGCGACGCCCGGCACGACGGCCTGTCCGCCGAGGCGCCCTTCGGTCGCGACTTCGCGGGCGACGCGCGTCACCTCTGCGGCGAAGGAGCGGAGCTGTTCGACCATGGTGTTCAGCGTTTCCTTCAGCAGCAGGATCTCGCCGCGCACGTCGACCGTGATCTTCTTGGAGAGATCGCCGTTGGCGATGGCGGTCGCCACCTCGGCGATGTTGCGCACCTGGCCGGTCAGGTTGCTCGCCATGAAGTTGACGTTGTCGGTCAAGTCCTTCCAGGTTCCGGCGACGCCCGGCACGGCGGCCTGGCCGCCGAGCTTGCCTTCGGTGCCGACCTCGCGCGCCACGCGTGTCACTTCCGAGGCAAAGGCGTTGAGCTGGTCCACCATGGTGTTGATGGTGTTCTTCAGCTCCAGGATCTCGCCTTTCACGTCGACGGTGATCTTGCGCGACAGGTCGCCGCGCGCCACCGCCGTGGTCACCTCGGCGATGTTGCGCACCTGCGCCGTCAGGTTGCCCGCCATCGAATTGACGTTGTCGGTCAGATCCTTCCACGTGCCGGCGACGCCCGGCACCTGCGCCTGGCCGCCGAGCCGCCCCTCGGTGCCGACCTCGCGCGCCACGCGCGTCACTTCCGAGGCGAAGGAGTTGAGCTGATCCACCATCGTGTTCAGCGTCTCCTTGAGCTGCAGGATCTCGCCGCGCACGTCGACCGTGATCTTGCGCGACAGGTCGCCATTCGCAATGGCGGTCGCGACTTCGGCGATGTTGCGGACCTGGCCGGTCAGGTTGCCGGCCATCGAGTTCACGCTGTCGGTCAGGTCCTTCCAGGTGCCCGCGACGCCCGAGACCTGCGCCTGGCCGCCCAGGCGGCCTTCGGTGCCGACCTCGCGCGCGACGCGCGTCACCTCGCCGGCGAAGGCGTTGAGCTGGTCGACCATCGTGTTGATGGTCTCTTTGAGCTGCAGAATCTCGCCGCTGACGTTGACGGTGATCTTCTTCGAGAGGTCCCCCTGCGCCACCGCGGTCGCCACCTCGGCGATGTTGCGCACCTGCCCGGTCAGGTTGCTCGCCATCGAGTTGACGCTGTCGGTCAGGTGCTTCCAGGTTCCGGCGACACCCTTCACCTGGGCCTGGCCGCCGAGCTTGCCCTCGGTGCCGACCTCGCGCGCCACGCGCGTCACCTCGCCCGCGAACGCGTTGAGCTGGTCGACCATCGTGTTGATGGTGTCCTTCAGCTCAAGAATCTCGCCGCTGACATTGACCGTGATCTTCTTGGAAAGGTCGCCGTTCGCGATGGCGGTGGAGACTTCGGCAATGTTGCGCACCTGGCCGGTCAGGTTGCTGGCCATGAAGTTGACGCTGTCGGTCAAATCCTTCCAGGTCCCGGCGACGCCCAGCACGTTGGCCTGTCCGCCCAGCCGGCCGTCGGTGCCGACCTCGCGCGCCACGCGCGTCACCTCGCCGGCGAAGGCGTTCAACTGGTCGACCATCGTGTTGATGGTCTCCTTGAGCTGCAGGATTTCGCCGCTGACATTGACCGTGATCTTCTTGGAGAGGTCGCCGCGCGCGATCGCGGTCGCGACCTCGGCGATGTTGCGCACCTGGGCGGTCAGGTTGCTGGCCATCGAGTTGACGTTGTCGGTCAGATCCTTCCAGGTGCCGGCGACGCCGGAGACCTGCGCCTGGCCGCCGAGGCGCCCTTCGGTGCCGACCTCGCGCGCCACGCGCGTGACCTCGCCGGCGAAGGAGTTGAGCTGATCCACCATGGTGTTGATGGTGTCCTTGAGCTCCAGGATCTCGCCGCGCACATCGACCGTGATCTTGCGCGACAGGTCGCCGCGCGCCACCGCCGTCGTCACCTGCGCGATGTTGCGCACCTGGTCGGTGAGATTGCCGCACATCGCGTTCACGGAGTCGGTCAGGTCCTTCCAGGTGCCCGCCACGCCCGGCACGATCGCCTGGCCGCCCAGCTTGCCTTCGGTGCCGACCTCGCGCGCGACGCGAGTCACTTCCGAGGCGAAGGAGCGCAGCTGATCGACCATCGTGTTGATGGCTTCCTTGAGCTGCAGGATCTCGCCGCGCACGTCGACCGTGATCTTTTTCGAGAGATCGCCCATGGCGACCGCGATGGTGACGTCCGAGATGTTGCGCACCTGGGCCGTCAAGTTGTTGGCCATCGAGTTGACGCTCTCGGTCAAGTCCCGCCACACGCCGGTGACCTCCGAGACCTGCGCCTGGCCGCCCAGCTTGCCGTCGGTGCCGACCTCGCGCGCGACGCGCGTAACCTCCGAGGTGAAGACGCTGAGCTGCTTGATCATCGTGTTGACGATGGTCGCGGAGCGCAGGAACTCGCCCTTGAGCGGCCTGCCGTCGACCTCGAGCTGCACGGTCTGCAGCAGATCGCCCTGCGCGACCGCGGACACGGCGCGCGTGAGTTCAGTGGTCGGGTGGAGCAGGTCATCGATCAGCGTGTTGATGGAGGATTCCATCTCGCCCCAGGCGCCGCTGGTCTGGCCGAGGCGCACGCGCTTGCGGGTCTTGCCTTGCCGGCCGACCACTTCGCCGACCTGCTCCAGCTGCTGCGCCATGCGTTCGTTCGCGGCAACGATGTCGTTGAAGGTGTCGGCGATCTTGCCCGCCAGACCGATCTGGTCGCGCGGCAGACGGACCGAGAAATCGCCCACCCGCATCGCCTGCAGGGCGTGCAGCAGGTTGCGCATCGCATTCGTCGGATCCACCAGATCGTCGGCGGATGGCATGCCCGCAGCCGCCGGACTTGCGTCGGGCGAGCCGGTGGGTTCGGGCCGGGCAGAACGTTTGGCACTCCGCATTGACTGCTCCTGAACCCTATGCAGGGCTAATTCGGGCTGAAATAGGGATGTGGGAAATGACGCCTGCACGCCGCGCGGGCGCCGGACGCGCTGCCGCGGCGCCTTGCGTCATGAGGACAGACGCAACTATTCCGATGTTGTGTGGTGAGCCCCTCATCCCCCGACATCCGTCCCTAATCGGACTACCGCATCAACAGAACCGTCTGGGACCTGATTTGTTCCCAGTTAACAGGATTTTTTTGCGAGAGCAAACGACGCCCTTCGACCTTCCGGACCGCCGTGAACGATTATTTAACCGCGCGCGGCAACTCTTCGGGGGCAGGGTAAGTCCCGGATTCCAGGCCAGAAACAGCACTGCGGGAGCAGCCGGTGAACATCGAGCGGACCGTTGCGGCATTGAAGGTCGCCGGATTGCGCAAGGCCTTCCAGCGCCCAGCCGTCGACGGCCTCGACCTCCGGGTCGGGCAAGGCGAGTTCTATGCCCTGCTCGGACCCAATGGGGCTGGCAAGACGACGACCTTGCGCAGCGTCGCCGGACTCCTCCAGCCGGATGCGGGCGCGGTCTCGATCTTCGGGATCGACGCGTTGGCCGAACCGATCGCCGCCAAGCAAATCACCGCCTGGGTCAGCGACGAGCCGATGATCTACGACAAGCTCTCGCCCACCGAATACCTCGCCTTCGTTGCGGGCCTGTGGGGCATGGACCCGGCCGTCGCGGAGACCAAAGCCGCTGCCCTGCTGGAATGGCTGGAACTGCTGCCGCATGCGCACGAACGGTGCGAGGATTTCTCGAAGGGCATGCGGCAGAAAGTGGCGCTGGCCGGCGCGTTGGTGCACGACCCGAAGCTGATCATCCTCGACGAGCCGCTGACCGGGCTCGATGCCCGCGCCGCCCGGCTGGTCAAGGACGCGCTGCTCGCCCGCGTGCGGCAGGGCTGCACGGTCATCATGACGACCCACATCCTGGAAGTGGCCGAGCGCATGGCGGAACGCATCGGCGTCATCTCGCGCGGCCGCCTGATCGCGGAAGGAACGCTCGAAGAGCTGCGCAGGCAATCCGGCTCGAGCAACACCAGCCTCGAGGACGTGTTCCTGACGCTGGTTGCCGAGCAGGGATCGGCACAATGAGCCAGGCCGGCTCATGGCTCTGGCTCGCGCGCCACGAAGCCCGCCTCTCCTGGCGCGACCTGCGCCACCTGATGACCGGCGCCGGACGATGGCGCCCGCGCAATGTGGTCATCGTCTTCGTGCTGCTGGCGGTCGGCCTGCACCTGATCTCCTACGGTGTCATTGGGCGCTACGCCGGCATGACGCTGGAGTCCGGCATCGCCGCCTTCACCGCGATAACCGGCAGCCTGCTGCTCAGCTTCTTCCTGCTGCTCTCGCAGGCGCTGGAGCAAGTGACGCGCCTGTTCTACGGCCGCGGCGACCTCGACCTGTTCCGGTCATCGCCGTCATCGCTTCGGCGCCTGTTCGTCATCCGCGTGCTGGCGATTGCCGTCTCCGCCGCGCTCATGTCGCTGGTGATCGCGCTGCCCGCCATCGACGTGCTGGCCTTGATCGGCGGCGTGCGCTGGCTTGCGGCGCTCGGGGTCGCCATCGCCGCCGCGGCGGCGACCGCCGGTATCGCGCTTGCCTTGGCAGCCATGCTGTTCGACACGCTGGGGCCGAAGCGCACGCGTTTTGCCGCGCAGGTCGCTTCGGCGCTGGTCGGCTCGGCCTTCGTCATCGGCATCCAGGCCATCGCCATCCTGTCCATCGGCACGCTCTCGCCCCAGGCATTGTTCGGCTCCGATCTCGTGCTGAGCCATGCGCCGGCCTGCGACAGCCTGTTGTGGATCCCGGCCCGCGCGGCACTCGGCAGTCCGACGGACCTCGCGATCACCGTGCTCGCCGGAGCGGTCGTCCTTGTCATCTCGATGGCCCTGCTGTCCGGCCGCCTCGGCAGCTATGCGATCGCGACCGCGGGTGTCAGCCATGGCGGCAACCGCCGCGCCTGGAGCGCGCGCCTGTTCCGCACCGCATCGTCCCGGCAGTTGCTGCAGCGCAAGGAATGGGTGCTGCTTTTCCGGGATCCGTGGCTGGCATCCCAGACCTTGATGCAGCTTCTCTATCTCATTCCCTCCGCCCTGCTGCTGTGGCGATTCTATGGCGGCGATCGAAGCGCGCTCATGGTGCTGGCTCCGGTGCTGACCATGGCGGCGGGTCAGCTCGGCGGCGGGCTCGCCTGGCTTGCGGTTTCCGGCGAGGACGCGCCGGACCTGATCGCGTCAGCGCCGGTCGCGCCGATGCAAAACCTTTCGGCAAAGCTCGAGGCGGTCCTGGCGGCGGTCTTCGCGATCTTCATGCCGTTCCTGCTCGGCATCCTCAGCCATTCATGGTCGATGGCACTCCTGATCGCCGGTTTCATCGGCATCGCCGCCATCTCCTCCACCCTGATCCAGATCTGGTTCCGCAGCCAGGCCAGGCGCCGCTACTTCCGCCGGCGCCAGACCTCATCGCGCATCGCCACGTTCGCGGAGGCCTTCTCGTCGGTGGCGTGGGCATCGACGGCGGCAGTCGCCGCCAGCCAATCGTGGTTTGCCGTCGCCCCGGCCATCATCGCTGCGCTCGTGCTGGCCGGCGCCTGGAGCATCCGCCCGCGTTGATCGGCGCTGCGCTCCATGCCCTGAGATTGACGAGGATCACGCCTGCCAGCGCCATCGCACCGCCGACGAGGCTCAGCATCGAAGGCGCCTCGCCCAGCCACACGAAACCCATGAGGGTTGCCACCGGCGGCACGCAATACATGAAGTTGGCGGCGCGGCCGGCGGGCAGCCGCGACAGCACGATGGTCCAGGTGGCGTAGGCGACAAGGCTCGGCACGAGGCCGAGATAGACGGCCGCCGCCAGCGCTTCGGCGGAAGCGGCCGGCACCTGCCGCAGCGCGCCCGGCAGGGCGGGCGACAACAGCAGCGCCCCGATCGCCATGTTCCAGGCCGATACGGTCAGAGGCTTGTGCCGGGCAAACAAGGGCTTCTGCACGATGGTCGTGATGGAGTTGCACAAGGCGGACCCCAGGATGAGCAGCGCGCCCGCATCGATCCGCAGCGCGCCGCCCTCGCCCAGTGCGATCAAGCCGATGCCCGCAAACGACAGGGCTGTGCCGGCCCACGCACGGCGGCCGAACCGCTCCCGCAGGAACATCGTGGCAAGCACCGCCGTGATGATCGGGTTGACGTTGATGATGAAGCTGGCGGCGCCCGCCGATACGGTTTGCTCACCCAGGTTGAGCAGGGTGGTGTAGAGCGCGACGAAGAACAGGCCGCCGGCCAGGAACCGCCACGCCTCCGACCGGCGCGGCAGGGCCGGCCGGGTCACGACGAGAAAGGCGGCGGCCGGCACTGCCGCGATCGCAAAGCGCACGGCGCCGAGTTCGATCGGCCCGAAGGCGGCCAAACCGGCCCGGATGGCGGGAAAGGCGGAGGCCCATGCGATGATCGTCACCACGACTGCCGTCAACGTGGCGTCAAAAGACCGGCGGGCGTCGGACCGCTCTGCAATGAGGCTCATGGAGGTGCCCTCCCGGAATCGGATCGATTACGGCCATAAGGGCAGCCATGAGCTTATTGACAAACGAACAGTTAAGGCATGAGCTGTGACTATGGCTCACAGCTTGGAAAGCTTGCCTCCGCTCGACACCTTGCACGCGTTCGAAGCGGCGGCGCGGGCCGGCAGCTTCTCGGCCGCCGCCGCGGACCTGCACCTCACCCATGGCGCGATCAGCCGGCGGATCGCGCGCCTGGAGGGCTGGCTGGGCCTGCGGGTGTTCGAGCGGCAGGCGCGGGGCATCGCCCTGACGCCAGAGGGCCAGCGGCTGTTCCAGCGCACCCAGGAGGCGTTCGCCCTGATCGCCGACACCTCCGACCGGTGGAGCGAGCCGCGCGGCCCTGCGGTCGTCCGGGTGAACTCCATGCCCTCCGTCTGCAGCCTTTGGCTGATGCCGCGGGTGGCGCAGTTCGAAGCCGGCGACCCGCCGCTGCGCGTCGTTCTCCTGATCGACCAGCGCACGGTCGACCTGGCGGATCAGGCGGTCGACCTTGCCATCCGCTGCGGGCGCGGCGGGCTGCCCGGGCGCGTCTCGGTCAAGCTGTTCGAGGAATGGTGCTTCCCGATCGCGGCCCCGGATCTGGCGGCAACGATCGGAGCAGGCAAACCGGGGCGGCTGCTGGCCGCCCCGCTGATCCATGATTCCGACGCCTCGGGCTGGCGCGCCTGGTTCGCCGCCCATGGTCTCGACTATCGGCCGCGGCCGCAGGACCGCCGGTTCGAGGATTATAACCTGGTGCTCGACGCGGCTGCCTGCGGCCTCGGCATTGCCTTGGCCCGTCCGCCACTGGCGCATGGGCCCCTCGGGTCGGGCCGGCTGGTTTCGGTCGATCCCCGCCGGATGCTCAATCCGGTATCCTATTGGCTCGACCGGCCGCACGGGACAATCCGGTCCGCGGCCGCGACACTGGCCGAGCGCATCGGCCGCGAAGCCGGAATGGCGAGCGAGATACTGGCCGGCTTCCTGAAAGCCGACCGCAAATGAGCGGCTGCTTGCCGGCGTACCTACAAGAGACTTGATCGCCGCCGCCTTCGCCGCCAAGAAGACCCGCCGAGGGCCAACACCGGGACAGCCATGAAACTCGACACCGTCAAGGATGCGATCGCCGCCATGCGCCAGGGAGAACTGGTGATCGTGGTCGACGACACCGACCGCGAGAACGAGGGCGACCTCATCATGGCGGCAGGCGCGGCGACGCCCGAGAAGATAGCCTTCATGATCCGCCATACCAGCGGCATCATCTGCGTGCCCATGACATCGGAGCGTGCGCAGCGCCTGCATCTCGATCCGATGGTCGCCAACAACCTGGATCCGATGCGGACGGCCTTCACGGTCAGCGTCGATTACCGCGTCGGGATGACGACCGGCATCTCGGCCGAGGAGCGCTCCGGCACCGCGCGCGCGCTTGCCAACGACAATTGCGGGGCGAGCGATTTCCTGCGGCCCGGCCATGTCTTCCCCTTGATCGCGCGCGCCGGCGGGGTCCTGACGCGGTCCGGCCATACCGAGGCCGCCACCGACCTGGCGCGGCTGGCCGGCTTCGAACCCGTGGGCGTGCTGGCGGAAGTCGTCAATGACGACGGAACGGTGAAGCGGCTGCCGGAGCTGCTGACCTTCGCGGCGGACCACAAGCTGAAGATCGTGACGATCGAGGACCTGATCCAATACCGGATGCAGACCGAGCAGCTGCTGGAGCGGATCGGCCCGCGCGAGATCGCGGTCGGCGCGATGAAGGCCGCCGCCTACGCCTTCCAGTCGCCGTTCGAGACGTTGCAGCATGTCGTCGCCGTGTTCGGCGATCTCGGCGACGGCAACGATGTGCCGTGCCGCATCCATCGCGAGCAGCCGGTGAACGACCTGTTGCGCCGCGCCGTCCATCAGGGCACCTGGTTCGAGAATGCCATCGGGCATTTCAAGCGAGAGGGCCGCGGAGTGCTGATCGTGATCCGCAACCCCGCCGCCGACGAATTGCTGCATGCCGAGGACGAGGCGGCGGCCGACGGGGCAGCCGGGGAGAAGCACGGCAGCGCGCGCACGCGCATGCAGCGCTGGCGCGATATCGGGGTCGGCGCCCAGATCCTGAAGAACCTCGACATCCGGTCGATCGCCCTGCTTGCGCCGCAGGAGCAGCGCTATATCGGCCTCGCCGGCTTCGGCATCGAGATCAGCCGGACGATTCTCGTCGAGGACTGAACGCGGTTGCGCGGATGCGCCGAGCGGCGCAGACTCGCCTCGTTCAGGCGGCAGGCAGGGTCCGAATGAGCATCGATGTGGCGAGATTGCCGGAGCTGATCAAAGCCAGGAAGCAGAACATCAGGCTTCGAATCGGGAACGTCGCCCGGACCATCGGCGAGGTCGAGGCCGACCTGCGCGCCGAGGTCGAGGAGATTGCGGCGCGGCGCGCCCGCAGCGAGGCCGTCATTCCCGAGCTGGATTATCGGCTGATCCACGAAGGCAATGTGCCTGAACGCACCAGGGCCGAGATCAGGCGCCGCGGTACGGCGGTCGTGCGCAACGTGTTTCCGCGATCGCAAGCCGAAACGTGGAATGAAAGCATCGGCGACTACCTCGCGCGCAACGACTACGTGACCAAGGCGGCCACGCGCGATGCCGGCGACCGGTATTTTACATCGCTCAAGTCCAGCCGCCCGCAGATTTTCGGCATCTACTGGTCGAAGCCGCAGATGGAAGCGAGGCAGGCCGGTCCGCTCGCGGAGACCAGGGCCTTCCTCAATCGGCTCTGGCGCTACGAGGGCGGCGGGCAGATGCATTTCGATCCCGACCGCGAATGCACTTATGCCGACCGCATCCGCCGGCGCGAGCCCGGCGATGCGAGCCTCGGCCTCTCGCCGCACATGGACGCAGGATCGGTCGAGCGCTGGCTCGATCCCGCGTATGCAGAGGCCTATAGCACCGTCTTCTCCGGCAACTGGCGCGGCTATGAGCCGTTCGACGGCGCATTCAGGACCACGACCGAAGAAATCCCCTCACCGGCGGTCTGCAGCGCGTTCCGCACGTTCCAGGGCTGGACCGCGCTCAGCCGACAGGGCCCCGGCGACGGCACCCTGCAGTTGCTGCCGATCGCCCGTGCGATCGTCTACCTGCTGCTGCGGCCGCTGGCGGAGGACGTGTCCGACGACGATCTGTGCGGCGCCAGGCCGGGGCGCGCCTTGTCCCTGGTCGACCGCTGGCACGCGCTGCTGAAGCCGGCGATCACGCCGATCCCGCTGGTCGAGCCGGGCGACACCGTGTGGTGGCACAGCGACATCATCCATGCCGTCGAGGACGAGCACAAAGGGCGCGGCTACAGCAACGTGATCTATATCGGCGCGGCGCCCTACTGCGCCAAGAACGCGGCGTATCTCCAGCGCCAGAAGGCCGCCTTCCTCTCCGGCGCCAGTGCGCCGGATTTCTCGCCCGAGGATTTCGAGGTCGAGTTCCAGGGGCGCGCGAGCGTCGATGATCTGAGCGAGCTGGGCAAGCGGCAGATGGGCCTGTCAGCCTGGTGACCTGAGCATTCCGTCTGGTCCCGGCTCGATTGCCGGCCTTCGCAGGCGGGGCGCGGCATGCTAGGCACTCCCGTCCCATCCTGTATGGCCCGCCATCCCGCCACGCACCGCGCCCATGTCCTCTCCCCATTCGCCGATCAAGGGCATTGCCCTGGGCTTCCTCGCCTATTTCCTGTTCTCGTGCAGCGATGCCAACGTGAAGGCCCTCGGCGGACGCCTGCCGATATTCGAGATCGGATTCTTCTCTACCCTGTTCGCGGCGCTCGTGCTGCTCTTCCTGCGGCCGCGCGATGAGCGCTGGCGCGACGCCCTTCATCTGCGCCGTCCCCGGCTGGTCATCCTGCGCGGACTGGCCGGCGCGACAGCCGGCATTCTCGGCATCTACGCCTTCACCACGCTGCCGTTCGCCGAGGCCTATGCGCTGATCTTCCTGTCGCCGTCGATCGCCACGATCCTCTCGATCTTCATCCTCGCCGAACAGGTCGGATGGCGGCGCTGGCTTGCGGTCGCGCTCGGCTTCGCCGGTGTCCTCGCGATCGTGCGGCCCGGATTCGAGACGCTGCAGCTCGGCCATCTGGCGGCCTTCGCGGTCGCCTTCTGCGCGGCCGGCACCATCATCATCCTGCGCACCCTCGGCCAGACCGAACGGCGGGTCAGCCTGCTGGCCGCAGTCATCCTGACATCGCTGCTGATGAACGGCGTGCTGATGCTGCACGGCTTCCATTGGCCGGCGCCGGCGGATCTGCCGCATCTTGCCGTCGCGGGCGGATTTGCCGGAGCGGCCCAGCTTTGCCTCATCCTCGCCACCCGCGCGGCGCCGGCGAACCAGGTGGCGCCGGCGCAGTACAGCCAGATGGTCTGGGCGATCGTGATCGGCGGGCTGTTCTTCGCGGAATTCCCCGATCTTCCCGCTGTGATCGGGATCTGCCTTGTTGCGGCATCCGGCCTTTTCACGTTCTTGCGGGAAGAGACCAAGGGACGCTGGTGGTCGCGCATCGTCCTCCAGCGCGACCGCGTCTAGAGCATTCCGCCTAGCAGCAGATCGCAGCGGATATCCTCCGCATTGCCGGGGTCGATCAGGGGAATCGGCAGGCCCTTGCCGATCGAGATATCGGGCTTCCGGATCTTGCCCTCCAGGTGAACCGGCGCGTCGAGATCGAGCAGGCTGAAATCCTTGGCGTCGGCAAAGATGTCCATCTTGATCGTCTGCTTGCGCAGGTTGCTTTTCCCGCGAAAGTACAGGACCGAATCCGTGGTGTCCATGATCAGGCGATCGAATTTCGCCTCGCCGTTCGAGAGGTCGATGTGCCCAGCCGCGCATCGGATCGGGACGCGCGCATCCTCGGTGACGAAGAGCACGAGGGCTTCTGCAATATCGAGGCCGGCCCCTTCGATCAGAAGACCGCTCATCGACCCGCCGTCCATGGTGATGAAGACCTTGCCGTTGGCGGCGCCCATGACCTCCGCCAGCGATTTGCCCTGGCCCTCGATGTCCACGTCCGCGCCGATCTTGCCGCCCGTCGTGTCGAAGAATTGGGTCTTCTGGAAGAACGTCTGCAGATTGAGGCCACGCACTTTGACGTCGGCCGCCGCGACCGGCGGTTTCTGCTGCGAATCCAGAGACATGGAGCCCTTGATGCTGCCGCCCGCAATCCGCACGTCCAGTGGCTTCACGACGGCCTTGCCGCTATGAACCGTAACCGTGCCGGCCAACGCCTTGACGGGCAGGTAGTTCTCCGCCGTGACCTTCTTGGCATCGAGCTTCACCTCCATGTCCATCACATCGAGAAGGTCGACCTTGAGAGGGACGTCCGGGAACAGCTCGCCTTCCGACTTCACTTGCGCGGCGGTCTTCTTCTGCTCGGCTGACGCCGTTTCCTTGGCGCTCGGCGGCGCGCCCACGAGCGGCGCCAGATCATCGAAATCGAGGTTCTGCGAGATCAGGTCGGCGGTCAGCAGCGGCTTCTTCCGGCCATAGTCGATGGCGACGCTCCCGGCCATGTCGCTGTCGCCGACCCGCCCCTGCATCTTGGTGAACTGCCACTTGTCGCCATCGCGGGCGAGATGGCCCTTCAAATCATAGGGCGGCGTCGGCGGCGCCGGCACGCCGAGCAAGGGAAAGATATCGGACAAGTCAGGGCCTTTCAAAGTCAGATCGAGATCGGCCGCTTCGAGCGTGAACGGATCGCCCGCCGTGCCTTTGATGCTGACTTCGGTGCCGCCATACTGGGCCGAGAGATCGAGCGGGTACGGCTTGTCCTCGTCACGCAAGGACATGATGGAGCCGCCGACGAACTTTACCGTGATCGGCTCTCCCTGAAGCTTTCCTTTGGCCTCGAACCGGACGTCCTGCACCTTTTCGGCTTCGCCGACCGCGGTGGTGATGTCGCCTTCGAGCTGCAGGTCGCGCTTCTTGTCCTCGTACGTGAAATGGCCGTCCTTAATGAGGAGCTGCCCGATGATTGGCGCCTCGGTGCGCTCTTCCGGGGCCGCAACATTGGCCGCAGCCGCCACAGCAGGGTTCTTGGAAAAGCTCCAGTTCGGGACGCCCTTTTCGTCACGAGCCAGTGCCAGCCTTGGCTGCTCCAGCCGCAGATCGGGCAGCACGACTTCGCCATGCAGGAGCGGCAGAAGCCGCAGCTGGAATTCGATGCCCTGGGCCTGGAGCAGCGGCGGCGCGTCCTTGGCGCCCCCGCCCAGGACAACATCTCGCAGCCGCACCGTCGGCGACCAGGACCAGTTGACTTGGAGCTCGCCGATCATTATCTCGCGCCCCAGCGCGACGCCGGCGCGCCTCTCCACCTCGCCGCGGAAACTGCTCGAGCCGACGTAGATGACCACTGCGGCGATGGCCGCGATCACCACGACCACCAGCGCGCCGGCCACGACAGCGACAATCCGCGCAATGCGTCGTCCGAGTCCGCTTGATGATCTCGCCTCTGCCATGAAAGCAAAACCGGCGCGCCGCAACCCGGTTCCGCACTACTTGGCCCGTTCGCAGGTGGTGGCGGCTATTGCCCTGTCCCGGTGCCGCTGCTGCCTCTTTCGGTGGACGAAGCCGGCCCTCGAATGGAAAAGCGGCCTGCACCTTGTTGTCATCCGCCTTTACAACGCGGCCGCTCTGGCGAGAGACTGACCAGAGCGCGTCCGCCCGTGCGAGATGAGGCAACGGCCATGACATTCTCCGAATTCGAAGACTCCCTGCGCCGAAAGGCGCCGCCGCCTTCGTTTCCGCGGGCATTGCAGGCCTTGTGGTGGGATGCGAAGGGAGACTGGAAAACCGCGCATGAATGCGCCCAGGCCGACGACGGCAATCCGTCGTGCGATTGGGTGCATGCCTACCTGCACCGCAAGGAAGGCGATGCATCGAATGCGCGCTATTGGTATCGCCGCGCCGGCAAGCCCGCGGCTGCCGCCGACCTCTCGGAGGAATGGCGCGCGATCGCCGAGGCAACGATCGGATCCGGGTCCGGCGGGCGCTGATTGACGTCGGGACTGAAGCCGCCACGGCGGGGATGTTGCGCGCGCGTCGCAACGCCGGTTCCACCAGAGTGTTCAGCTACAAGACGAGGCAACATGCGCTCGGGGAGAGGTGATCGATGGTCGACGAGCCGCCGGCCAAGCTCTGGCTCATCGAACCAGCAGCGGATCCCGACGACCTGATCTGGCAGGACCGGCCGGTCTGGGCGGAGGTGGTGGTGGCTGCGGAAAGCCCGGCCTTCGCCCGCCTGGCGGCGGAGGAAAAGGCCCTCTCGCCCGATTGGACTCACATCGGCAATGAGAGTGCCAGCCGCCGCGCCGGGCTGAACGACGAACAGCTCTATCACGTGCGGCCGCTGCCGGCGGAACGGCGTCCGGACTTCCCGGCAAACCCGCGCCTCGGCGAGGTCCTCCTGATGCGCGATTTGCGGCCTGCCCGCCGCTCCTGAGGAAAAGCCTGGGGCGGCATGGCTTTTCGGCTCCGTCCGTCCTATCTAGGAGCCGATGACCCGCTCTGCCGACTGGACCGACCTGCTGTCGCGGGTGCGCGCATGCACTGCTTGCGCGGCGACCTTGCCGCTCGGCCCCAGGCCGATCCTGTCGGCCTCTCCGAGCGCGCGCCTGCTGATCATCAGCCAGGCGCCGGGGCGCCGCGCCCATGAAGCCGGCCGGACCTTTGCCGACCCGTCGGGCGACCGGCTCCGCGCGTGGCTGGGGCTTCCCCCGGACGTGTTCTACGATTCGGCGCGGATCGCCATCATTCCGATGGGTCTGTGCTATCCGGGCACGGAGGAAGGCGGCGGCGATGTCGTGCCGGAAGCGCGCTGCTCCGCGACCTGGCATGCGCCCCTGCTGGCCCATCTTTCGGAAGTCCGGTTGACCCTGCTGGTCGGACGGATCGCGCAAGTGCGCTACTTGCCGGATCCGCGAGGTTCGATGTCGGAGGCGGTGGCAGGCTGGCGCGACTATCTGCCGGCCCATGTGCCGCTGCCTCATCCGTCGTGGCGCACCATCGGCTGGGCGCGGCGAAACCCTTGGTTCGAGACCGAGATGCTGCCGGAACTCCGCAGGCGCATCGCCGGCATCCTGAAGGGCGGTCCGCGCTAAGCGGCCCGGCTTGCCGAGCGCGGCGGACTGCCCGACAATCCACGACCCAGGAAGGATCGCCGCCAATGACAGCGCACGCCATGAATCATTTCACCGTCCTCGCCGGCGATCTGGCGCAGACTTGCGACTTCTATCGCGACCTGTTGGGCCTGAAAGAGGGGTATCGTCCTGACATGGGCTTTCCAGGCGCCTGGCTCTATGCCGGCGAGCGCGCCGTCCTGCATGTCGTGGTGCGTCATCCGCTGCCGCAGCAGGGCGCCGGCGTGCTGGATCACATGGCGTTCAGCGCCGCCGACCTGCGTGGCACGGTCCGTCGGCTCGAGCGCAGAAGCGTGCGATACCAGCTCGGCCGGCAGGTCGAGACCGGCGTCTGGCAGCTGTTCTTTCACGATCCGAACGGCGCGCGAGTCGAGCTGGATTTCGAGCCGACCGAGGAAGCCCCGGCGGAATGACGCTCATATGAACGGCCGCGGCGATTCGACCGGCAAATCGTATTTGGCGCATGCGATCGCCGCTCCCAGGTCGTGGATTCCGATCCGCTCCCGCGTCCATTCGACGATCTTGGACCGGCGCAGCGACTGCAGCGTCTTGTTGGTATGCACGACGGAAAGGCCGATGCTGTCGGCAATCTGCGCCTGGCTCAGCGAGATGTTGAGATAGCTACGGCCGGCCATTCCGGTCGCGCGGCCGCGCAGGAACAGGAACACCGCGAGGTATGCGATGCGCTCGCGCGCGTTTCGGCGGCCGACGGCCACCAGATGCTCGTCCAGCGAACTCTCCTCGCGCGCGGTCAGCCAGGCTACATCAAATCCCAGCCGTGGATGGCTGGCGAACAGCTCCAGGAACCGCTCGCGCTTGAACATGCAGACCCGCGCCTCCGAGACGGCCTCGATGCCGAAAAGCAGCGGATCCTCCATCGCCCCCTGCAGGCCGATCAGGTCGCCCGGAAAGAGATAGTTCACGATCTGCCGACGGCCATCCTCGATCACGCGGAAGCGGAACATGATGCCTTGCAGCAGCGTGTACAGATGTGGGCTGATGTTCCCCGGCGAGAGCATGTGCCCGCCCTTGGCCACATAGAGTTCGCCCTGCTTGAAGCTCAGCATGTATTCGATCTGATGGGGCGCCAGCGCGCGAAGGCCGGCGACCGCCTGCAGCGGACACTGGGTGCATGGGATCATCGGGGGCCCTTGCGGGACAGCCATCCGGGCCGGACTCCAGCTTGTCAAATCTTAATGCGATTACTTCGAGTTTAACGGCATAAGCCAGGGAACGTTCCCCAGAACCGTCGCTCGGCGATCGGTCCCAGGAGAGGCGAGAGCATGTCGGGCGACCTCAATGCCGGGGAATCCCTGCGGGGCCTCCGGATCATGCTGGTGGAAGACGACCCGCTGATCTCGCTCGACCTCGAGGTAAGCCTGTCGGAGCTTGGGGCGATCGTAACGCCGGCATCCAGCGTGCCGGACGCACTGAAGATCATGGCAGCCACGCCCCTGGACTTCGCGGTGCTGGATTTCGAGCTGGGGGCGTCGACCAGCGAAGCGATCGCGCACGCCGCGATCGCGCACAACGTGCTGTTCCTCTATCTCTCCGGCTACAGCGAACGGGACGAGCGCTTTGGCCGCTGGCCGGGAATCGACGTCCTGGCGAAGCCGATTTCCGTCCGCACGCTGGCGCGCCACATTCGGCAGACGCTCGCGCGTCGAGCCTGAAGCGGACAAATGTCCATCCTTCCGCATCGCGTTAGCCCCAGGCGGGGAACCATGGCGCAAACAGGTTGTTCGCTTCTAACAAGCTGTTACAGGAGGAACCTCATGCCCCGCGGCGACAAATCGAAATACTCCGGCAAACAGAAGCGCCAAGCCGAACACATCGAGAAGGGATACGAAAAGCGCGGCACCAGCGAGGGCGAAGCGGAACGCCGAGCGTGGGCCACCGTCAACAAGATGACGGGCGGCGGCAAGAAGGAGGGTGGCTCGGGGCGAGGCAAGGCCGCGAACAAGGCCCCGGCGCGCAAAGGCGGGCGCCTTGGCGGCGAGGCCGCCGCGAAGCGTTCGGCAGCGGCCAAATCGGCATCCGCCCGCAAGGCGGCCGCTACGCGCAAGCGTCGGCACAAGAGCGGAAAGAAGCGCTGATCGCTCCCACGATGGGCCTCAGAATCTGCCAGTTCCTGGCCATCATGTTCACCGCCATCGCGCTTGTCCCCGTTGGCGCGCATGTGCTGTCTCTGCTGGCGAAGATCGAGCTGCCCGAACAGCCCTATTTCACGGCTCAGCAGATCTATCGCGGGTGGGCCTGGCTCGGCGTCGCCATCGCGGCCGCAATCCTGGCGAACCTGGCGAGCGCCCTCCTGGTCCGCGGGCAGCCACGGCCCTTCGGCCTGTCGTTGGCGGCATGCCTGCTGATCGTTGGCACGCTGGTGGTGTTCTTCGTCTGGACCTATCCCACCAACCAGGCAACCGGCAATTGGACCGATGCGCCGGACAACTGGGAGCAGTTGCGCGCCCAATGGGAGTACTCCCACGCGGCGAATGCCGTCATCACCTTCGCTGCGCTGGTCTGTTCAGTGCTGGCCCCACTCTCGACGAGCATGGTCCAGACGGTTGCCGCTCGTACGGTCGTGACCCCTCCGACAGGCAAAAACACCTGACGCCGCACTAGGCGCGCCCGATGCTGGAATACTGGAAACCAGCCGCGCGCATCTCGGCCGGGCGGTAGATGTTGCGCAGATCGACCACGACGGGCTGCTTCAGCACCGCCTTCATGCGCCGCAGGTCCAGGGCGCGGTAGGAGTTCCACTCCGTCAGCAGCACCACGGCGTCGGCGCCGGTCATGGCTTCGTAGGGATCTGCGCAATAGAAGATGCCCGGCATCAGTTTGCGGGATTCCGCCATGCCCTCCGGATCATGGGCGCGCACTTCCGCGCCCGCCGCGACCAAAGCGGGCGCGATGGCGAGGCTGGGCGCTTCGCGCATGTCGTCCGTGTTCGGCTTGAACGTAAGCCCGAGCAGGGCAACCGCCTTTCCGGCGGCGGATCCGCCAATGGCGGCCTTCACCCGCTCGGCCATGTTGAGCTTGCGGGCCTCGTTGAACTCCGCCGTCGCCTCGATCAGGCTGAGCGGCGCACCCGCCTGGCGCGCGATCTCGACCAGCGCCCGGGTGTCCTTGGGGAAGCAGGAACCGCCATAACCCGGCCCGGGATGCAGGAACTTCTGCCCGATGCGCCCGTCCAGGCCCACGCCGCGCGCCACGTCGTGGACATCCGCACCCACCTTCTCGCACAGATCGGCGATCTGGTTGATGAAGGAGATCTTCATCGCGAGGAAACCATTGGCCGCGTATTTGATGAGCTCCGCCGTCTCCAGGCCGGTGAACAGGATCGGCGTTTCGATCAGGAAAAGCGGCCGGTACAGCTCCCGCATCCGGTCGCGCGCCCGCTCGCTTTCGGCCCCGATCACCACGCGGTTGGGCCGCATGAAATCGTCGATCGCCGACCCCTCGCGCAAAAACTCAGGGTTGGAGACGACATCGAACTCCGCCTGGGTGTTGGCCGCGCGAATGATGTTCGCCACCTCGCGGCCGGTTCCCACCGGCACGGTCGATTTGGTCACCACCACGGTATAGCCGTTCAATGCTTCGGCGATCTGGCGCGCCGCCTCGCGCACGAAGCTGAGGTCGGCGTGGCCGTCGCCGCGCCGGCTGGGCGTGCCGACCGCGATGAATACCAGTTCGGCATCGCCAACCGTTGCCGCCAGGCTCTTCTCGAACTTCAAGCGCCCCGCGGCGGCGTTGCGCGCCACCAGGGCATCCAGGCCCGGCTCGTAGATCGGTATCTCGTTGCGGCGCAGTCGTCCGATCTTGAGCTCGTCCTGGTCGATGCAGGTCACGTGATGGCCGAACTCGGAGAAGCATGCGCCCGATACCAGGCCGACATAGCCGGCGCCGATCATCGCGATCTTCATGACCGTCGAGCCTCCTTGTATCCGGACGCAACCTCAGCCCTTGAGATCCTGCGCGATCGCCAGGATCGCATCCTGGACCGTGCGGCCGATCTTGGGGTGGTTGAGGGCATAGGCGATGTTGGCCTCGATGAAGCCGGCCTTGTCGCCGCAATCGAAGCGCCTGCCCTCGAACCGGTAGCCGTGGAAGCGGCCCCGCCCGCACATCCGCGCCAGCGCGTCGGTCAG
>DASSBF010000137.1:0-33219 GCA_035699005.1 Dongiaceae bacterium | reverse complement strand
GCGCGGCCTAGCCCACGGGCTCGGTCGCCTCGCAGGTCACCGGGTCGTGCTTCTTCACCTGGCGGCAGTTCAATCGGCATTGCAGCACGCCCGAGCTCGGGTGCGCCTCGGCGAACCAGTCCACGCCCGCCTTGCGGCACGCCTCCAGCGAATAGTGGCCGCCGAGATAGACCTCGCTGCTCTTGCCGGGGTCTATCAGCGCGAGCGACCAGATGTTCGGATCGATCGGATCAACCGCGCAGCTGGCGCAAACGGCGCCGAACAGGATCGCAAGCACGGATCGGCTCATGAAGGTCCTCCTTGCACAATGCGGCCCGCCGCCCGATGCGGCAGCCCGCCGATCTCTACGACGGCAATGGAAGAGTGCGGCATCGCGGCGGCCCTGCCAAGAGCGCCCGATCCGCCGCCGGCGCGAGCGTATGGTTAATTCGTTCGAGCGATCGCAAGCGGTTGTTTCCCGGTCCGCCCGCGCGAGCTAATCTGCGCGAAGGGGGCTTCATGGCCGGATTGCCGATGGCGCAGTCCGCCGCGATGGCGGCGGGCCTGCACTTCCTGGAACGGGCGCTCGCAACGAGCGGCTGCGCCGAGCCGATGCCGCGCGCCGCCGCGGAGGCATTGTCGGCTGCGGCGACAGCCTGGCGCCAGCCCGATCTTCCCGACGGCCTCGTCGCGCGGCCCTGCCCGCAGCCGGCAGCGTGCTGGCACTACGACCATCTGGCATCCGGCACGGCGCACGACGAGGTCGGACGCGCGCGGCGGATGTTCCATGCGCGCTTGCTCGGGTTCCTGCTGGCGCCGGGCCTCGCGCAATTCCGGCCGCTGGTTTCGATCGTCATTCCCGTCTTCAACCGCGCGAGCGCCTGCGCGGAAGCGGTGGCGAGCTGCCTCGCGCAATCGTGGCGCCCGCTCGAGATCATCGTGGTGGACGATGGCTCGACCGACGATCTTGCAACGGCCCTGCACCGGTTCGGCGATGCGGTCCACGTGATCCGCAAGGAGAACGGCGGCGTCTCCAGCGCCCGCAACATGGGCATGGCGGCGGCGCGCGGGGACTTCGTCCACTTTCTCGATTCCGACAACCTGCTGAGGCCGGAGGCGGTCGCCCGCAAGGTCGCAGCATTCGCCGCGATCGCGGATGCGGAGCTGTGCTACAGCCTGTCGGAGGATCGAGGCTTCGAGGACCGCCCCATTCGGGTGCCCGCTCCGACCGGCGGCGCAGGCTGCACCACCTCGAGCCTGATGCGCGCGCTCTCCGAGCGCTACCCCTTCTTCCCGTCCTGCGTGATGCTGCCGCGCTGGGTCGCGCTGGACACGGAACCGTTCGAAGAGGACCTGAGGCGCGGCGAGGATATGCGCTACTGGTTCGCCCTGGGCCTGCGCGATACCAAGGTGATCGCACTGGGCCAGCGGCTGACGGTGTGCCGGATGTCGCCCGACAGCCTGAGCGCCGCGCCGCGCGACCCGGTGGCCGCCGCGCTGGTGCGCCTGCGGAACCTGAGGGACACGCTGCAGAGCGCGAACGGCTGGGGCTATTCCGCCGGCTGCCTGCGCGCGCTGCTGCACAGTTCGGTGCTGAAGAGGGCCTCAGCCACCGGCGATCCGCGGATCGCGCGTGGGATCGGAGAGGTCCTGGACGCGATCCGGCGCCTTGCCGCCGGCGAGCCGCATGGCGCGCTCTCGGCCCTGCCGGTGATCGCAAGCCTGAGGGACCGGCTTTGCAGATCGCGGGCCTCGGGCCGATGGCGACGGGCAGGCCCATTCAGCCAGGACCTGCCCGCGCTCCTCGCCGCAGCGGCATCGGGAGCGGCACCCCTGGCCGAAAGCGATCTTGCGTTCTGGACGAACGGGGCCGCCGGGCGCTCGGGGCACATGCCCATCAACCTCTACATGCGCGCCATTGCGCGGCGCTGGAACCATGATCGCGAGATTCTCGATGCGGCGGGCTGGCTGCTGCGTCACGCGCAGCGCATCCCCGACAAGCGGATGGTCCGCATCCTGATCGGCCTGCGCCGGCGATTCCGCTCGATGCGCTTCGCCCGGAGGCTCGCCCTATTGCTGCACCGCTACGCCAGGTCGAGCGCGTAGCGCTTCAGGTCCGCGAGATCGACATGCTCCAGCGCAAGCCTGTGGGTCGCGCCGAGCACGACGCGCGGCGCGGCGCCCGCCTCCAGCGCCTCCTGCCAGCGGTCGGCGCACAAGCACCAGCGGTCGCCCGGCTTCAATCCCGGAAAGCCGAATTCGGGGCGCGGCGTCGACAGGTCGTTGCCCCTGCGTTTGGAGAATTCGAGGAACGCCGCGGTCACTTCCGTGCACACGACGTGGCGGCCGCGATCCTCGTCCCCGGTCGAGCAGCAGCCGTCGCGGTAGAAGCCGGTGACGGGGTCGATCGAGCAGGTCTGCAGCCGCTCGCCGAACACGTTGACGCTGTCTTCCTGGTTGTCGTTGGCTGCCATGGGTGCCCGCTCGGACCGTTGTGACCCGGGTCTCAAGTCTTGTCCGGGCGCCAGCCTCCGTCAATCGCCGGGTTATCTTTTCATGGACAGCCTGCGGCGCTTCGGGCATCTAGGGTCGCTCTGCGCGGCCAGCTCAGGCCAAATTCCCGATGAACGACGCCAGGCCCTCGCCCGATTCGATTGCCGCGACCGCCCTTCGCATCTTGTCGAAGCTGGCGGCACCCAACGGCGAGGCTTCTGCCGAATGGTCCGGTGCACTGGTCGCCGCGCTCCTGCCGTGCCTGCCCGCCGACCCCGCGCCGCCCGATGACTTGATCGGGCCGCCCGCTGCCGGCGCCGGGCCGCGCTGGCATGCCGAACAGCTCCTCGCCATGTGCCGGGAGCGGCAGGACGCCTCGGCCGCGGGGCGCGCGCGGCGCCGCTATCACGCGCGCATGCTGGGGTACGCGCTCGCGCCCGAGCGGGCCGAATTCCGGCCGCTCGTCACGATCCTTGTGCCGGTCTACAACCGGTCGGGTCCGCTGGTCGAAGCGGTGCAGAGCTGCATCGGCCAGACCTGGCGGCCGATGGAGATCCTGGTGATCGACGACGGATCGAGCGACGATCCGGCGGCGGCGCTGCTGCCCTTCGGCGCGTCCGTCCGCATCGTTCACAAGCCCAATGGCGGGGTGGCGAGCGCGCGCAATCTCGGCATCCGTCTGGCGGAGGGCGACTTCATCCATCTGCTGGACAGCGATGACCTGCTTTGTCCCACGGCGATCGAATCGAAGATCGCCGCGTTCGCGGCCGTCGCCGATGCCGACCTCTGCTACGGCCAGGACCAGTGGATCGACATGCGCGTTTGGCCGCCGGTCGTGAACGAGCGCCACATCCGCGAGCTGGCGAACCCCATCCGCTCCATGATCGTGGAATTCGCCTTCACGGTTCCGACCGTCATGATGCCGCGCTGGCGCATGCTGGCCATGCCGCCGTTCGAGGAGGACCTCACCCGCTCCTCCGATTTCCGGTACTGGCAGCGCCTGGGATTCGCGGGCATCAAGGTGATCGGCGTGCGCTCGCTGACCGCGCAACTGCGGCGGTTCCAGCACAGCCTGCAGGCGACGCCGCACCCGCAGGACGACAGCCATCCGGTCGCGCTGCTGCGCAGCCTCAAAGAGCTGATCCAGCATCCGGACGCCTGGATCCACGCGGTCGAGTACACCAACATCATGTTCGGCCGGAGGGTGCGAGACTGGTTCGGTGCCCCGCCCTCCCCGCGCATCCGACAGGTCCTCTCCGAACTGCTCGCCGCCCTCGATGAAAGCGCCAGGCCGTTCGGCGGGCAAAGGCTCTCGATGCTGCCGATGCTGGCGGCCATGCATGGCAGGATCGCACAGCAGAGGCGGCATGGCCGCTGGCCGGACGAGGATCCGCGCTGCGCATACCGCCTGCTGGCGAGCGCCGTGGCTGAGGCCGTCCGCCACGCGGCGCCGGTCTCGGAGCGCGATATCGCATTCTGGACGCGCCCACCCGATGCGCCGTTGCCGTATCAGGCATTGCAGGTCTTCTTCGCGGTCATCAGGGATTCCGGTCCGTCTTCAGCGGCGCCGGCATTTGCCGACCTGCTGCTGCGGAAATCGGGCGAGGTGCCGCGCCGCCGGCTCGTCAAGCTGGCCGCGCGCTTGCGGCCATGGATCGGCGCCCGGCTCGCCACCATGTTGGCGGTGCGCTGGATGGAACGGCATCGCGGCTAGCGATGGCCCTCCGGAACCCCGGCCTTGCGCAGTTCCGCCGCGAGCCGGCCGGTCAGCCAAAGCCCATACATGCGCGCGTCGCTGATCAGCGACCAGAGCGGGTGGCGGAAGGTCGCCGGCCGGTTGTGCTCGACGAAGAAATGCGCGATCCAGGCGGGACCGTAGCCGCCCGCCGCGACGCCGACCAGCCAGCCCCACCCCTGTCCCGCGAGCAGCAGCACCAGCGAAACCAATGCCAGGGTGGTGCCGAGAAAATGCCAGGCCCGCGTTGCAGGCCTGGCGTGCTCGCGCAGATAGAACGGCCAGAACTCCGCGTAGCTGCGGATGCGCCCCTGGTCCTGGGCGGCGCTCATCTCACTCGGCGGCTTTTCGCCGTGCCAGGCCGGGATGGGTCACCGCGCCGTAGCGCGCCGAGGACACCGTCTCGCCGTAGCGCCAGATCGCGCCTGACTGGTACTGCGCCGCGCGCGGCTTCCACGCGGCCTTGCGCCTGGCGAGTTCCTCGTCCGGCAGCTCGACCTTGATGGAGCCGCTGTCCGCATCGAGTTCGATGAGGTCGCCGTTGCGGAGCAGGCCGATGGGACCGCCCACGGCCGCCTCGGGCGCGACATGGCCGACGCAGAAGCCCCGCGTCGCGCCGGAGAACCGCCCGTCCGTGATCAGCGCCACCTTCTCGCCCATGCCCTGGCCGTAGATCGCGGACGTCAGCACCAGCATCTCGCGCATGCCGGGGCCGCCCTTCGGGCCTTCGTAGCGGATCACGAACACGTCGCCGGCCTTGTAGGCACGATCTTTTACCGCCGCGAACGCATCCTCCTCGCGATCGAAGCACAGGGCCGTGCCGCGGAACCTGGTGTTGGCGAGGCCCGCGACCTTCACCACCGCGCCGTCCGGCGCCAGGTTGCCTTTCAGCACCAGCACGCCGCCGCTCGGCGCCAGCGCCTTGCCGACCGGATGCACGACATCCTGGTCGGTGCGGAACGTCACGGTCTTCAGGTTCTCCGCCATGGTCTTGCCGCTGACGGTCATGCAATCGCCGTGCAGGAACCCGCCTTCCAGCAGCGCCTTCAGCACCTGCAGCACGCCGCCGGCCTTGTGCATGTCGCTGGCGACATATTTGCCGCCGGGCTTCAGGTCGGCGATGTAGGGCGTGCGCTTCAGGATCTTCTCGATATCGAAAGCATCGAAGTCGATGCCGGCCTCGTTGGCGATCGCCGGCAGATGCAGCAGGCCGTTGGTCGAGCCGCCGGTTGCGGCGACCACCGCGGCGGCGTTCTCCAGCGCCTTGCGCGTGACGATGTCGCGCGGGCGCAGATTGTCCGTGAGCAGGCGCATCACCGCCTCGCCCGACCGGAACGCGAAGGCCTCGCGCTCCGCGATCACCGCCGGCGGCGAGGACGAACCCGGCAGCGCCAGCCCGATCGCCTCGGACACGCAGGCCATGGTGTTGGCGGTGAACTGGCCGCCGCAGGCGCCGGCGGAGGGGCATGCGATCTTCTCCAGCGCCGTCAATTCCTCGATCGACATCTGGCCGGACTGGTACTTGCCGACCGCCTCGTAGACGTCCTGCACCGTCACGTCCTTGCCCTTGAAATTGCCGGGCAGGATCGAGCCGCCGTACATGAAGACCGAGGGCACGTTGACTCGCAGCATCGCCATCATCATGGCGGGCAGGGTCTTGTCGCAGCCGGCGATCGCCACCAGCGCGTCATAGCAATGGCCGCGCACCGACAGCTCGACCGAATCCGCGATGGTCTCGCGGCTGACCAGCGATGATTTCATGCCCGAATGGCCCATCGCGATGCCGTCGGTCACGGTGATGGTCACGAACTCGCGCGGCGTGCCGCCGGCGGCGCTGACCCCGCGCTTGGCGATCTCGGCATGGCCTTTCAGCGCCGTGTTGCAGGGCGCGGATTCATTCCAGCTCGACACCACGCCGACGAACGGCTTGGCGATGTCCTGCTCGGTCAGGCCCATGGCGTAGTAGAAGGCGCGGTGCGGCGCGCGCTCCGGCCCCGCCTTGACGTGGCGGCTGCTGAGATCGTCGTTCGGCTGCTGGTTCATGGATCAGGTCCCTCCGTCGGCGCCCACCATATCGCCGGCCCGCAGCAGGTCAATACGCCGCCCCCATGCACGAACGGCAGAGCCGCCTGCGGTTTTCGAAGGCTGGCCTCAAGCCGCCGGCCAAATCCAAAAAACCCAATCGCATGTGAGAGAGACACCAACGAGCGACCTCACTCAATGAGCCCCTTCCCCCCTTGTGGGGAAAGGTTGGGATGGGGGGCGATGCAGCGCTGCGGCTTCGACGATTGGCGCTCTTGCGAGCGCGCGCGGCTATCGCCGCGCTACCCCCCATCCAGCTTCGGCTAAGCTCGCTGCGCTCGCTAAGCCTTCGCATCCTTCCTCCACAAGGGGGAAGGGACTCTTCGGTGCCGCACGTTCTACAAATCGCACAGGCGCAGGAGGGCGATCTTGTGGACCTCCATCAGGGCGGTGCGGAATTCCGTGCGCTCGTCGTTGTGGATGCGGTGCTCGAACGCCTGGAGGATCTCAGGCCGCATCTTGCCCTTGACCGCCATGATGAAGGGGAATGGGAACTTGCGCTTGTAGGTCTCGTTCAGCTCGGTGAAGCGCTGGAACTCGGCCGGCGTGCATCTGTCGAGGCCCGCGCTCGCCTGTTCCGACGTCGATTCCGCCGTCAGTTCCCCGCGCATGGCCAGCCGGCCGGCGAGATCCGGATGGGCACACAGCAGCGCCAGCTGCCGCTCGCGCGGCGCCGCATCGACGATCTCCGCCAGCCTCTGGTGCAGCCCCTCGACCGTATCGCAGGCGGGCGTCAGGCCGGCATCCCAGGCCGCCTCCGCGATCCAGGGCGAATGCTCGTAGACGCGGCCATGGAGCGCGACGAACCCCGCGCGGTCCAGCCTGCTCGGTGGCTGCCTGAAGGCCTGGGTCATGACCCGTCCGCACCGGACTTGGCGTCGCTCAGCCACTTGGCGATCACCAGGCGCTCCTCCGGCAGCATCCCCGTCTTGTTGGCGAGCGGCATGGCCTGGGTCAGCACCACCATGCGGTCGATCTGCGGCGCCATGCGCTGGATCTGCTCGGCGGTGTCGAAGGTGATGCCTTTCGGTGCCACCTTGTAGGCCGCGTCGGTCGGCGTCGCGGAATGGCAGGCCTGGCAGCGATGCGCGATGATCGCCTGCACGTCGGCCATGGTGACCGGACCGACCGCCGCCAGGTCCGCGCCCGGCCGGTAGCTGGCATAGGCCATCGCGCCCATGCCCACCATCGCCGCATAGAACAGGATGGCGGTGACGGGCGAGCCGCTGGCGCCGGCATTCCTCATGTTGGCATAGAGCCGCAAGAGCCCGCTGAACAGCAGGATGCCGACCACGATCAGCCAGCTCTGCGCGTGCTCGAACATCATCGGGTAATGGTTGCTGATCATCATCAGGACGACCGGCAGCGTCAGATAGTTGTTGTGCAGCGAGCGCTGCTTGGCGCGGTTGCCGAGGGCGGGATCGGGCGTCTTCCCGGCGATCAGCGCCGCCACCACTTTCTTCTGGTTCGGGATGATGATGAAGAAGACGTTGGCCGCCATGATGGTGCCGAGGAAGGCGCCGACGTGCACGAACGCCGCGCGCCCGCTGAAGACGTGCGTGAAGCCGTAGGCGGCCACGCAGGCCAGCAGGAACACCACGAACGCCAGCAGCCCGGTGCGATCGCCGATCGGCGAGCGGCACAGCAGGTCATAGACGACCCAGCCCGCCGCCAGCCCGCCGATGCTGATGCCGACCGCCTTCAGCGGCGTCAGCTCCATCACGCGCGGATCGATCAGCAGGTCGCTGGCGCCGAGATAGTAGATGACCGCCAGCAGCAGGAAGCCGGTGATCCAGGTGAAGTAGGCTTCGTATTTGAACCAGTGCAGGTCGGCCGGCATCTCCGCCGGCGCGATCAGGAACTTGGTGGCACGATAGAACCCGCCGCCATGGACCATCCAGCTCGCGCCCGCCAGGCCTTCGCCCATGCCCTGCTCGCGCCGCAGGCTCGCATCCAGCCAGATGAAGTGGAACGAGGTGCCGATCCACATGATGCCGACCATGACGTGCGCCCAGCGCAGCGCGAGGCTGATCCAGTCGGCAACGATCGGGTCCATCTTTCCACCCCATCCGAGAATCCCCTCCCCCGCTTCGGGAGAGGGAGTAACTTACCAAACCTGCCTCTGGCTTCCGACGCCACTCCCTGCCATTCTAGCGAAAATCATCTTCAAGAATCAGGGGACAATGCCGGACACAGACGACCTGGCCATCTTCGTGCGGGTGGTGGAGCTGGGGAGCCTGTCGGCTGCCGGGCGCGACATGCGCCTGTCGGCAGCCGTGGTCAGCAACCGCATCGCGCGGCTGGAGAAGGATGTCGGCACCCGCCTGCTCAACCGCACCACCCGCCATGTCAGCCTGACCGAGGACGGCGCGCGCTATTACGAGCATTGCGTCGTCATCCTCAACGAGCTGGAGCAGGCGGAAAGCGCGCTCGATGCCATCACCGCCGAGCCGCGCGGGCCGATCAAGGTGACGATGCCATCGGTGTTCGGCCGCCTGCACGTCGCGCCCCACGTGCCGCGATTCCTGGAGAAGCACCCGCAGATGCAGGTGCGCCTGCACCTCACCGACACTCTGGTCGATCTGATCCAGGAGCGCATCGACCTCGCCATCCGCATCGCCGAGCTGACGGATTCGACCGCGATCGTGCGCAAGCTGGCGCCCAACCGACGGCTGATCGTCGCCTCGCCCGAGTACCTGAAGCGCCGCGGCACGCCCAAGGCGCCGGAGGATCTGCTGGACCACAATTGCCTGCTGCTGCGTTTTCCGGGCTCGAAGCAATACCGCTGGACGGTGCAGGGGCCGGACGGGCCGATCACCCTGCGCGTGACCGGCAACATGGACAGCAACAGCGGCGGGGCGCTGCGCGACTGGTGCCTCGCCGGCCACGGCCTTGCGCTCAAGTCGCTGTGGGAGATCGTCGACGACCTCAACGAGGGCCGGCTGCTGCCGGTGCTGACCGACTACCCGCCCCCCGGCCACGCGATCTACGCGCTCTATCCCCACAGCCAGCACGCCCCGCCGCGCGTCCGCGTCTTCATCGACTTCCTGGCCGAGCTGTTCGGCACCAGGCCGAGCTGGGAGAGGAAGCTGAAGATCAAGCTGCCGTGATGCCGGCCGATGGCCGTTCTGCGACCATATGCGCGCTTTTCGCACCGAAGCCGGAGGGCACAATCCGTTCTCGCCTCGTGGCCTGGCCGGCCATGTTCTACAATGAAGGCCAGACGTTCTTCGGGGCGCAACCCTCACCACCTATCACGAATCAGGAGATTCCTTATGCAGCAACGGATCGACCCCAAGCAGGCCGCGCCCAACGCCTATACGGCGCTTGCCGGCGTGCAGGCCTATGTCAACAAGTGCGGCCTCGAGCATGCGCTGCTCGAGCTGGTGAAGATGCGCGCCTCGCAGATCAACGGCTGCGCCTTCTGCCTCCACATGCATTCGACCGACGCCCTCAAGGCCGGCGAACGGCCGGAGCGGCTGCACCTGCTGCCGGCGTGGCGCGAGGTCGATGTCTACACGCCGCGCGAGCGCGCCGCCCTGGCCTGGACAGAGGCGCTGACGCAGATCGCGGACAACGACGTGCCGGACGAGCTCTATGATGAGGCGCGCCAGCACTTTTCCGACAAGGAACTGGTGGACCTCAGCTATGCGGTCGTGACCATCAATGGCTGGAACCGTCTGATGAAAAGCTTCCGCGTCCCGCCCGCCATCGCCAAATCCTCCGCGGCGGCGTGAGCGATCGCACCTCAACCAGAATACTTGTCCCTTCTCCCCTTGCGGGAGAAGGATACGGAGGCTTGGCGAGGCGGAGCCGAGCTTAGCCGAAGTTGGATGAGGGGAAGCGCACCGTCAGGTGCGCGCGCTCGCAAGAGCGCCAGAATGTCAGCGCGAGCTCGAATTTGCAGCGCTTACGCGCTTGCGCCTGCGGCGCGTGCCCTCACCCAGCTCCGCCTAAGCTCGCTCTGCTCGCTAAGGCTACGCAACCCTCTCCCGCGAGGGGAGAGGGGCTATTGTGCGCCACCCTCATGATGCAGATTTGAGTTGGGTGCTGCTCGCGGACGCGCGATCTTCCTGAGCGATTTGTGGAGCGAACCATGATCCGGCATCGAATTCTTCCCGTCCTTCTTTTGTGCATCGCGTGGGCCGGCCCGGCGGCCGCGCAGACCGAGCCGAGCCAAAAGCCGGATATCGCGGTGTTCGACCAGGTCTGGCGCATCGTCGACCAGCATTTCTACGATCCTGAGTTCCGGGGGCAGGACTGGGCCGCCTTGCGCGACCAGTACCGTCCGCTGGCGGCAGCCGCGCCGGACGCCGATGCGCAAGCCAAGGTCATCGACGCGATGCTGGCGAAGCTCGGCGCCTCGCATACCGCGCGGTATCGCCCGGACGATCCCGCCTACTACCAGCTGCTCGACATATTCTCCGGCGCGCTGCGGCGCGACCTCCGCCGCCTGTTTCCGGACGGTGTGCGCTATCCCGGCATCGGTATCTTCAGGAAACAGATCGATGGCAAGTTGTTCGTCTCCGGCACCATTGCGGGACTGCCCGCCGAGCAGGCCGGCCTGCTGGTGGGCGACGAGATCATCGATGCCGACGGCAAGCCGTTCCAGCCGGTCGGCTCGTTCGACGGCAAGGTGGGCGAGACCGTGACCTTGCGCGTCCGTCGTGTGGCCCGCGGACCCGTGCTGCCGATCGCGATGAAGCCCGCCTGGATCGAACCCGCCCAGGCATTCCTCGATGCCATGTCCGACGGCGCGCGCATCATCGAGTCCGGCGGCAGGAAGATCGGCTACGTGCGGATCTGGTCGTACGCCAGCGACCGCTACCAGGATCGGCTGGAGCGGCTGCTCTCGACCGGCAGGCTGGCCGGCGCCGACGCGCTGATCTGGGATCTGCGCGACGGCTGGGGCGGCGCGCAGCCGTACTACCTCGACATCTTCGACAAGCTCGGGCCGACCATGGCGCTGACCGAGCGCGACGGCGACCGCGAGGTCGTGAACGCGAAATGGCGCAAGCCGGTCGCGCTCCTCATCAACGGCGGCAGCCGCAGCGGCAAGGAGGTGCTGGCCTACGGCTTCAAGAAATATCACGTCGGCGAAGCGATCGGCACCCGCACCGCCGGCGCGCTGCTCGCCGGCCGCGCCTTCCTGCTCGACGACGACAGCCTGCTGCTGCTCGCGGTCGCCGACGTGACCGTCGACGGCGAGCGCCTGGAGCGCACCGGCGTCACGCCGACCATCGAGGTTCCCTTCCCGCTCGAATACGCCGCTGGCAGGGATCCGCAGATCGACAAGGCGGTGGAGGTGCTGACGCGCGAGGCCGGCGGGTGAAGCTACGCTACGCTTCGCTCCTACTCCGCCATGGTCGTGCTTGGCACGACCATCCACGAGTTTGTACGCTACGGCTGAACGCTGCTCATCGAAACTCGTGGATGGTCGGACCAGGTCCGACCATGACGAAAAGAAAGCGGCCTACGCGAAGGTGGCCAGTGCGTCCCGCTTTTCCGCTTCCGGCATGAACGAAGCGGCAAATCCATTGCGTGCGATCGCCGTGAGTTCCGCTGCCGACAGTCCCAGCGCAGCGCCGACGCTGGCGAAGTTCTCGTTCATGTAGCCGCCGAAATAGGCGGGATCGTCGGAGTTGACGGTGACGGCGAGGCCCGCATCGAGCATGCGCCGCAGCGGATGTTGCCTCATGTCCTTGACCACGCACAGCCGCAGGTTGGACAGCGGGCAGACCGTGAGCGCGGTTCCATCCCGCGCCAGGCGCTTCACCAGCGCCGCATCCTCGAGTGCGCGGTTGCCGTGGTCGATGCGATCAATGCCCAGCACGTCGATCGCTTCCCACACGTAGTCCGGCGGCCCTTCCTCGCCGGCATGGGCGACCAGCTTGAAGCCCGTCTCGCGCGCACGGCGGAACACGTTCCTGAACTTGGAGGGCGGATGGCCGACCTCCGATGAATCGAGGCCGATGCCGATGATCCTGTCCTTGTGTTTCAGCGCCTCGTCCAGCGTGCGCTCGGCGTCCGCCTCGTCCAGATGGCGCAGGATGCACAGGATCATGCGCGAGCGGACGCCGAGCTGCGCTTCCGCATCCGCCTGGGCGCGCGTGAGGCCGGCGATCACCGTCGCGAACGCGACGCCGCGCGAGGTGTGGCCCTGCGGATCGAAGAAGAACTCGACGTAGCGCACGTTCTGGCTCGCCGCCTTGCGGAAATAGGCCATCGCGAGGTCGTAGAAATCGACCTCGGTCAGCAGCACCGACATGCCCTGGTAGTAGAGGTCGAGGAAATCCTGCAGGCGGGTGAACGCATAGGCCGCGCGGATCGCCGCCACGCCGTCGTAGGGAAGGCGCACCCGGTTGCGCTTCGCCAGCGCGAACATCAGCTCCGGCTCGAGGCTGCCCTCGATATGGATGTGCAGTTCCGCCTTCGGCAGAAGCGCGATCGCCGCGTCGATGTCGGGCATGCAGACGCAATCCACCAATATGTCCCAAGGAACAGCCCCTCTCCCCTCGCGGGAGAGGGTTGCGAAGGCTTAGCGAACGAAGTGACCCTCGGGTCGAAGAGCCCGAGGGCGAAGCTGGGTGAGGGGCTCCGCCGCAGGCGGACAGCGCGCAAGCGCTGAAGTTGCAGCACGCCGCGGCGCTTGGCGCTCTTACGAGCGCGCGCACCTAGCGGTGCGCCACCCCTCATCCAACTTCGCCTAGGCTCGGCTACGCCTCACCAAGGCTTCGTATCCTTCTCCCGCAAGGGGAGAAGAGGTACTCTCTTGTGTGATCCTTCGCGATCAGCTCGGAATCTGCCCGTCGATGCCGTCGGCCAGCCAGTTCATGCTGGCGATGGCGCCGTCATCGAGCTCCGTGCCGGCCGGCACCTTGTCGGCGCCGTTCTGGTCCTTGATCGGCCCCTTGAAGATCACCACCTTGCCGCTGGCAATGTCGGCTTCGGCCTGCTTGCCCGCCTTGGCGGCCTCGTCGGACATGTTGGCATAGGGCGCCATCACCAGCATCCCGGACTTGAAGCCGCCCCAGGTATCCTCGCTCTTCCAGGTGCCGGCGATCACGTCCTTGGCGCGTTGGACGTAGTACGGCCCCCAATTGTCGACCGAGGCCGTCAACTGCGCCTTGGGCGCGAGGCTGCTCATGTCGCTGGCCTGGCCGAAGCCGACCACGCCGCGCTGCTGGCTGACCTGCAGCGGCGCGCCGGAATCGGTGTGCTGCGCGATCACGTCGGCGCCCTGGTCGATCAGCGCCTTGGCGGAATCGCCTTCCTTGCCCGGATCGTACCAGGCGTTGACCCAGACGATCTTCATGCGTGCCTTCGGATTGACCGCGCGCATGCCGAGGATGAAGGCGTTCATGCCCATGACGACTTCGGGGATCGGCACCGAGCCGATATAGCCGACGATGCCGGATTTCGAAGTGTGGCCGGCGATCACGCCCTGCACATAGCGCCCCTCGTAGAAGCGGATGTTGTAGGTGCTGACGTTCTCGGCGCGCTTGTAGCCGGTGGCGTGCTCGAAGAACACCTTGGGAAAGCGCTTCGCCACCTTGATGGTCGGGTTCATGTAGCCGAACGAGGTGGTGAAGATGAGCTTGTTGCCCTTGGTGGCGAGCTCCGCGATCACGCGCTCGGCATCGGGGCCCTCCTTCACGCTCTCGACATAGGTCGTCTTCACCTTGTCGCCCATCTCGGCTTCCAGCATCTTGCGCGCGACGTCATGCGCGTGGGTGTAGCCGAAATCCTCGACCGGCCCGACATAGACGAAACCGACCCCGAGCGGGTCGGCCGCCGAAGCCGGCCGGACGATCATCGGCGCCGCGCCAGCCAACAGGCTGGCGCCCAGCATCTTGTTGAACGTTCTGCGTTTCATGGGTCTTGCCTCCTTGTTTCCCCATATTCGTTGCGCCAGTTGTCGCAAAGTTTCCCGGCCTGTGCCAAGAAATTCTCCGTTACCTCATCCCGCCGCATGGAATGGCCGCCCCAGGCAGGCGGGCGCGTTCAGGCGGATCTTCACCCGGTCGCGCGAGATCACCACCAGGACGGCGATGGTCGCGATGTACGGCAGCGCCGAGACGAACTGTGACGGCACCACCAGCCGGTAGCCGAAGAGGTCGATGGCGCCCGCCGCCTGGATCGCAAGCGAGCCGTACATGATGCCGCCGAAGAGGTATGCCCCGACCAGCAGCCAGACCGGCCGCCAGGTCGCGAACACCACCAGGGCGAGCGCGATCCAGCCCCGCCCCGCCGTCATGTTCTCCGCCCAGCTGGTCGAATAGGCCAGCGACATGTAGGCGCCGGCGAGGCCGCACATCCCGCCGCCGAACAGGGTCGCGAGGTAGCGGATCAGGATCACCGGATAGCCGATGGCGTGCGCGGCATCGTGCGAATCCCCGACCGCCCGCAGCACCAGTCCGCGATGGCTGCGCCGCAGGAACCAGGCGATCGCGACAACCGCCGCCAGGGAGAGATAGACCAGCCCATCCTGCCCGAACACGATGGGGCCGACGAAGGGCACATCGCTCAGCACCGGGATCTGCAACTTGGGAATCCCCTGCACCGCCGTCCCGACGTAGGAGGAGCCGACCAGCGCGCTCAAGCCCGTGCCGAAGATCGTGAGCGCAAGGCCGGTCGCCACCTGGTTGGCGAGGAAGGTGAGCGTCAGGACGGCGAAGATCAGCGCCATCGCCATGCCCGCCAGCATCGCAAACACAACCCCCAACAGCCCGCTGCCGGTGTGGAGGGTCGCCGCGAAGCCCACCACGGCGCCGACCAGCATCATCCCTTCGACGCCGAGATTGAGGACGCCGGATTTCTCCGTCACCAGCTCGCCGGTCGCCGCCAGCAGCAGCGGCGTCGAAGCCGTCATCACGCTGAGGATGAAGCTGACGACGATGGCCTGGTCCATCACGCCCCTCCCGCCACGGCAGGCCTGGGCCCCCGCAGCCGGTAGAGGATCAGCACATCGCAGGCCAGCAGAAAGAACAGCAGCACGCCCTGGAAGATGCCGGTGACGGCGTTCGGCATGCCGAGGTCGATCTGCGCCGCCTCGCCGCCCAGGTACGACAGCGCGAGGATGAGCCCGCCGAAGATGACGCCGATCGGATGCAGGCGCCCGAGGAAAGCGACGATGATCGCGGTGAAGCCGTAGCCTGGCGAGATCTGCGGCGTCAGCTGGTTGACGGTGCCCGACACCTCGAACATCCCCGCGAGGCCCGCAAGTCCGCCGCCCACCATCAGCGACAGCCAGATCAGCTTGTCCTGGCTGAAGCCCGCGAACCGTGCGGCGCGCGGCGCCTGGCCCAGCACGCGCAGCTGGAACCCGATGACCGAGCGCGTCAGCACCACCCATCCGGCGATGGCGACGATGAAGGCGGCCAGCACGCCGAGATGCACCCGCGTGCCCGCGACCAGGACCGGCGAGGTCGCGGATTCGGAGAACAAGGCGGTCTGCGGGAAGCCGTATCCCTCGGGATCGCGCCAAGGTCCGGTGACGAGGTAGATCAGCAGCAATTGCGCGACATAGGTCAGCATCAGGCTGGTCAGGATCTCGTTGGCGTTCCAGCGCACGCGCAGATAAGCGGGAATGGCGGCCCAGGTCATGCCGCCCAGCACGCCCAGCGCGATCATCGCCGGCATCAGCACGATGGCCGGCGCGTCCGGATAGCGCAGCGCCAGCCCGGCGGCGAAGATCGCGCCCAGCGTGTACTGCCCCTCCGCGCCGATGTTCCACACGTTGGCGCGGAAGCCGAGCGACAGGCCGACGCCGATCAGGATCAAGGGCGCCGCCTTCACGAACAGCTCCGGCAGCCCGGTCGCGCTGGTGAGCGGCGAGATCAGGAACACGTAGAGCGATTCGAGCGGGTCCTTGCCCAGCACCGAGAAGATGACAGCCGACGTCACCACCGTCAGTGCCAGCGCCAGCAGCGGCGAGGCATAGCTCCAGAGGCGCGAGCGCTGCCCGCGCGGCTCAAGCCGAAGCAGCATGCCGATCCCCTAATTCCGAACGCGCAGCAATCCTCTCTTCCCCCCTTGTGGGGGAAGGATGCGAAGCCTTAGCGAACGAAGTGAGCTTAGGCGAAGCTGGATGGGGGGTGCCGCCGCACGATACCATGGGACCAGCATGCCACCGAGACTCAGGCGTCTGCACTCGTGCGGCGGCTCCCCCCCTCCCAACCTTCCCCCACAAGGGGGGAAGGGGCTCATCGAGCATGTTCGATCGGTTGTGCAACGCACATGCGATTGCGGCAGAACGAATCATCGCTGACTTGCCCCTGCGGACGCCGCTGCTACCGGCGCGCCATGGGTGCCGCCCATCAGCAGCCCGATCTGCTCGATCGAAGCCTCGGCGATCGGCATCGCCTGCGACAGCCTGCCTTCCGCGATCACCGCGATCCGGTCGGCGAGGGAGAATATCTCGTCGAGGTCCTGCGAGATCACGACCACGGCCGCTCCGTTGTCCGCAAGGTCGATCAAAGCCTGGTGGATCGCGGTCGCCGCGCCGGCGTCGACGCCCCAGGTCGGCTGCGACACCACCAGCATCTTCGGGCTTTGCTTCACCTCGCGGCCGACAATGAATTTCTGCAGGTTGCCGCCGGACAGCGAGCGCGCCTCCGCTGCGGGGCCGGTGGTCCGGACATCGAAGCTCCGGATCACCTCGCCGGCAAAGCTTGCCGTCTTGCCGGAATCGATCAGCCCGTTGCGCGCCAGCGCCTGGCGCACGTGGGCAGACAGGAAGGCGTTCTCGCTCAGCGACATGTCGCGCACCGCGCCGTGGCCGTTGCGCTCCTCCGGCACGAAGCAGCCGCCGAGCGCGCGCCGCTCGCGCGGCCCGAGCCTGCCCGCCGCCACGCCGTCGATCACGATCGCCTCGGGACGCGACGCCAGCATCTCGCCCGACAGGGCGGCCATGAGCTCGGCCTGGCCGTTGCCCGCGATGCCCCCGATGCCCAGGATCTCGCCGCCCTTGACTGCGAAGCCGATGCTCTTGAGGTCGGTGCCGAATTGCTGCTCCGATTTGAGGCTGAGATCCTTCACCTCGAGGCGCGCGCGCCCGTCGCCTTCGCTGCGCGCATGATGGATGGCGGCCTTGAGCTCGGTGCCGATCATCAGCTCGGCCAGGCGCTTGGCGGTCTCCTGCCGCGGGTCGCACTGCGCGACAACCTTGCCCAGGCGCATGATGGTGGCGCGCTCGCACAGGGCGCGGATCTCTTCCAGCTTGTGGCTGATGTAGAGGATGGCGCAGCCTTCGTGCGCCAGCCGGCGCAGCGTCTCGAACAGGCGCTCCACCTCCTGGGGCGTCAGCACGGAAGTCGGCTCATCCATGATCAGCAGCTTCGGCTTCTGCAACAGGCAGCGCACGATCTCGATCCGCTGCCGCTCGCCGACGGAGAGGTCATGCACCGCCTTGTCCGGATCGAGATGCAAGCCGTAGGCCCTGGAAATGTCCGCGATCCGCGCCCGCAGTCCCTTGCGGTCGGCCGCGTCGGTCAGGCCGAGCGCGATGTTCTCCACGACCGTCAGCGCCTCGAACAGCGAGAAGTGCTGGAACACCATGCCGATGCCGAGACGTCTCGCATGGTTCGGGTTCTGCACGACGATCGATTGGCCCTGCCAGCGGATCTCGCCCTGGTCCGGCTTCAGCACGCCGTAGATGATCTTGACCAGGGTGCTCTTGCCGGCGCCGTTCTCGCCGAGCAGCGCATGGATCTCGCCGGGCAGGACTGTCAGGTCCACATGGTCGTTCGCCAGGGTACCGGGAAACTGCTTCACGATGCCGCCGAGCGACAGCAGCGGGACCTGCGTCCCCGTCGCCCTGTTCGTTTCCGCCTGCCCTGTCATGTCCCCCTCTGCTTATGCCGCAGTTCTACCGGGCGCCGGGATCAGTGTCACCCGGCGCCGCTGCGTTCGTCTGTGGATAGTTCGCGATCCGCGCCTGCCGCTGCGGCCGGCAATGCCAGCAATTGCGCCGCCGCCGCGACCGCGATCGCCATCGGCTGCTTGCCCGGAACCTCGGCCAAGCCGATCGGGCAGACCAGCCGCTCCAGCGCGGCAGCACTGTGGCCGCGCCCCTTGAGCGCGCTCAGGAACCGCGCCCTCTTGGTGGCGCTGCCGATCAGGCCCAGGAACGCGACATCGCCGCGCCGCAGCGCGCGATCGCAGATATCGAGATCGAGCTGGTGGCTATGGGTCAGGACCAGGAACAGGCTCGCCGGCGGAGCCTCGTCCACCTTGTCGGCCAGGCGCGGCGCAACCACATGCCGGACGCCGTCGGGAATCTCCGACGGAAAGCCGTCGAACCGGCTGTCGAGCCAGGTGACCTCGAACGGCAGCTCGGCCACCACCTTCGCCAGCGCCCGGCCGACATGCCCGGCGCCGAACAGCCAGAGCGGGCGCGACCGGCGGCGCACGGTTTCGAGCACCTGCCAGCCCTTGCCGGCCTCGGCGATCCGCGCGCCGTCCGCGCCGCTGTCCGGCTCGATCCAGCTCTTGCCGCCGCCGCTGGCGGTAGCCAGCCATCGCACATCGCCGCGCGACGCCTGGGTCTGCCACTGCGTCAGCCAGCGGCGGTCGGTCTTGGACAAGGGTTCGAGCAGCAGGCGCACCGCGCCGCCGCAGCACTGGCCGAGGTCTGGGCCGAGGGAGTAGCGCATCAGGTCCGGCTTCGGCGCCCGCTCGGCCATCATGCGCCGCGCGGCGTCGATCGCCAGCAATTCCAATTGCCCGCCGCCGATCGAATCCACGATGTCGCCGGCGCGCACCAGCATCTTGGCGCCGGATTCGCGCGGCGTGGACCCCTTGGCCTCCGCCACCGTCACCAGCACCGCCGGCTCGCCCGCGGCGATGCATTCCAGCGCGGCGGACAGCCAGGTCACGCGCCGGCCTCCAGGCGCGCGCGCAGGTCCTCGACTGCGAACAGCACGCGCTCCGGCGTCGCCGGCGCGTCGAGCTTCGGCAGCAGGCGGTAGTCCGCGATGCTGGCGATGGCGTCGGAGATCGCGCGGAACACCGAGATCGCCAGCATCAAAGGCGGCTCGCCGACCGCCTTGGAGCGGTGGATCGTCTCCTCGCTGTTGGGCATGTTCTCCAGGAGCTGCATGCGGAAATCGGCCGGCCGGTCGGAGCAGGTCGGGATCTTGTAGGTGCTGGGCGCGTGGGTGCGCAGACGGCCTTGCTGGTCGAACCAGAGCTCCTCGCTGGTCAGCCAGCCCATGCCCTGGATGAAGCCGCCTTCAACCTGTCCCAGGTCGACCGCCGGGTTCAGGGACCGTCCCGCATCGTGCAGAATGTCGACCCGGGTCAGCGTGTATTCGCCGGTCAGCGTGTCGATCAGCACCTCGCTGACCGCAGCGCCATAGGCGAAATAGAGGAACGGCCGCCCACTCGCCGTCTCGCGGTCGTAGTGGATCTTGGGCGTGCGGTAGTAGCCGGTCGCGGAAAGCGAGACGCGGCCCATATAGGCCTGCTTCACCAGGTCCTTGAACGGCACCTCCTGGTTCCCGATGCGCACACGGTTGGGGAGGAACGCGATGCTCTCGGCCGCAACCTTGTACTTCTCCGCAGCGAAGTCGGTCAGGCGCTGCTTGATCTTGCGCGCTGCCGCCTGGGCCGCCATGCCGTTCATGTCCGAGCCGGACGAGGCGGCGGTGGCGGAAGTGTTCGGCACCTTGCCGGTATTGGTCGGGGTGATCTTCACCTGGTCGAGGTCGATCTGGAACTCCTCGGCCACCACCTGCGCGACCTTGATGAAGAGGCCCTGCCCCATCTCGGTCCCGCCATGGTTCAGGTGCACGCTGCCGTCGGTATAGACGTGCACCAGCGCGCCGGCCTGGTTGAGATGCGAGGTGGTGAAGGAGATGCCGAACTTCACCGGCGTCAGGGCGATGCCCTTCTTGAGATACGCATTCTGCCGGTTCCATTGCGTAATCGCCGGGCGGCGGCGGCGATACTCGGCGCTTTCCTCAAGCCGCGTGATCAATTCGGGGAGGATGTTGTCCTCGACCGCCATGTGATAGGGCGTGACATCCCGCGGCGCGTCGCCATAGAGGTTGATGCGCCGCACGTCGAGCGGGTCGAGCGCGCGATGGCGCGCGATCGCGTCCATCACTTCCTCGATGCCCAGCATGCCCTGCGGCCCGCCGAAGCCGCGGAACGCGGTGTTGGAAACGGTGTGGGTTTTGCCGCGCTGTGAGCGGATGCGCACGGCGTCGAAGTAGTAGCCGTTGTCGGCGTGGAACATGGCGCGGTCTGCGATCGCGCCGGAGAGGTCGGCGGAGTAGCCGCAGCGCGCCGCATGATCGAAGCTGATCCCGACGATGCGGCCGCCATCGTCGAACCCGACCTCGTAGCCGATGCGGAAGTCATGGCGCTTGCCGGTCGCGATCATGTCGTCGTCGCGGTCCAGCCGGCACTTGACCGGGCGCTTCAGCCTGACCGCGGCCAGGGCGGCGATCGCGGCCCATTGCGAGCCCTGTGTCTCCTTGCCGCCGAAGCCGCCGCCCATGCGCCGGCATTCCACCGTCACGGCATTGTTTGGCCGGCCCAGCACGTGCGCCACATTGTGCTGCACCTCGCTCGGATGCTGGGTCGAGCAATGGACCGTGACATCGCCGTCCTCCATCGGAACCGCCAGCGAGACCTGGCCTTCCAGATAGAAATGCTCCTGCCCGCCGAGGCGGAACTCGCCCTTCAGCCGGTGCGGCGCGCGTGCGATGGCGCTGTCCACATCGCCGCGCTTCATCACGTGCTCCGGCAGGACGAAGGCTTGCGCGCGCAGCGCGTCATCCACCGTGAGCAGCGGCGTCAGATCCTCGTACTCGACCTTGGCCAGCCGGGCTGCGCGCCGCGCCGCTTCGTGACTCTCGGCGATCACGGCGAACAGCGCCTGCCCATGGAACTCGACCGTCTCCGACGCAAATACCGGGTCATCTCCCGCCCCAATCGGCGAGACGTCGTTCGCGCCGGGAATGTCCTTGGCCGTCAGCACCAGGACAACGCCCGGCGCGGCTCGCACCTCGGCAAGATCCATGCTCCGGACCCGCGCATGGGCGCGCGTGGAAAGGCCCGGCGCGGCATGCAGGGTGCCGGAGGGTTCCGGAATGTCGTCGACATAGATCGCTGTGCCCGCGACATGCTTGGCGGCGCTGTCGTGCGCAACCGGATTTCGCACGCCGCCGCGGATCGCGGCCGGCTTGGCGGTGGCCGCGCTACGCCCGTGCATGGACCGCCCTCCGCTCCGCCAGGATTCGCGTCTTTGTTTGTGGTTCAGTGGTTTCGACGAAGAACTTAAGCAGCAGGTTCTGCGCCACCCGCAGGCGATATTGCGCACTCGCCCGCATGTCGCTGATGGGGGTGTAGTCCTCCGACAGAAGCCAGCATGCGGCCTCGACAGCCTCCCGCGTCCATGGCTTGCCCTTGAGCGCCGCCTCGGCGGCGCGCGCGCGCTTGGGCACCGGGGCCATGCCGCCGAAGCAGACGCGGATGTCCTCGACCTTGCCGCCCGCGAGGGTCAGGGCGAAGGCGCCCAACGAGGCCGTGATGTCCTGGTCGAACCGTTTGGATATCTTGTAGCAACGCAGGATGCGTTTGGGATCGGCAACCGGCACGCGCACCGCGACCACGAACTCGCCCGGCTGGCGGTCCTGCTTGCCGTAGTCGATGAAGAAATCCTCCAGCGCCAGCTCGCGGAAGCGCTCGCCCCGCCGCAGGACGAGGCGGCTGCCCAATGCGATCAGCGGCGGCGGCGAATCGCCGATCGGCGAGCCGTTCGCGATATTGCCGCCGATGGTGCCGGCGTTCCTGACCTGCTCCGATCCGAGGCGGCGCATCATCTCCGCGATGTCGGGATGGTGCGTTGCGATGGTCGTCAGCGCGTCGGAATAGGTGACGCCGGCGCCGATCTCGATCCAGCGCTCATCGACCGAGATGCGGTGCAGATCGGCAACCTGCCCGACATGGATAATCGGATCGAGGCGGCGGAGTTGCTTGGTGACCCACAGGCCCACGTCCGTTCCGCCCGCCAGGATGGTTGCGCCGGGGTGCTCAAGCAGCAGCCCGGCCAGCGCGTCGCTCGAGCGCGGTGCGAAGTAACGCCGCCCATCAGCCTCAAGATACGGCATTTTTCCGTCATCCAGGGCTTTCAGGGCTTGCACGATCCGGCCCACCTCGCGCGCAAATCGATCAGGCTGGCCGTCGGCTTTCATGCTCCTGGCGGCGGCGGCGATCGGCCCGTAGCCGGTGCAGCGGCAGAGATTGCCGGCGAGCGCGTCGTCGACCCGGTTGCGATCGGGCTCGCCCTGCTCATGGTAGAGCGCGAACAGCGACATCACGAAGCCGGGGGTGCAGAAGCCGCATTGCGACCCGTGGCAATCGACCAGCGCCTGCTGGCAGGGATGCAGCGTGCCGTCAGGAGCCGCCAGATCCTCCACCGTCAGCAGCTGCTTGCCGTCCAGCGTGCCGACGAACTGGATGCAGGAATTGACGGCGCGATAGCACAGCCGGCCGTCCTCGACCTCGCCCAGCACCACGGTGCAGGCGCCGCAATCGCCCTCCCCGCAGCCTTCCTTGGTGCCGAGGCGGCGCTCGACCCGGCGGAGATAGTTGAGCACGGTCGTGTTGGGATCGATCCCAGAGAGCTCGCGCCGCTCGCTGCCCAACAGGAACCGCACCGGCCGGGTCTGGTCCGCCATGGCTAGCTGCCCCGATAGGTGGAGTAGGAATAGGGCGAGAGCAGCAGGGGAACGTGGTAGTGCTGGTCGGCCGACGCGATGCCGAAGCGGATGGCCACCTCGTCCAGGAACTTGGGATCGGGCAGCGTCTGGCCGGCGCGGTCGAAATATGCCCCGGCGGAAAACACCAGCTCGTAGCGGCCGGCGGTGAACGCCGCGCCTTCCAGCAGCGGCCGGTCGCAGCGCCCGTCGTCGTTGGTGGTAAAATCGCCCAGCTTCTCGCGCCCGCCGGACGCCGTCAGGCGATAGAGCCTGACCGCGATGCCCGCACCCGGCCGGCCGAGCGCGGTATCCAACACGTGTGTCGTGAGCCGTCCCATGCGCCAACCTGCCTCCCGAACTCAGGCGGTGGCCGCCAGCGGCACACCTTGAGCGCGCCCTGCGGATGCGAAAAAGATAGCGTGATTCTGCGGCGTGGTGACGCGGGATTATTCGGAAATCGGATCAAAACACTATAAAGCAGGCCTTGAAGGCGAATTGCCGGGCCGCTCGGCACCGATCTCGCCGGTCGGCACTTTGTGCTGCAATATGCGACTATTAGCAATAGAACCTCGCGACGGCTCCCGAAGGATCAACGATGAACGATCTCGCGTTCCGCCAAGCCACTCGAGATGACCTGCCCGCCATCCTTGCCTTGATTGCGGACGACCAACTCGGCCAGAGCCGGGAGGATCCCCGGCTGCCCCTCGACCGGCGCTACCTCGATGCCTTCGCGGCGATCGCGCGCGACCCCAATCAGATGCTGGTGGCGGTCGAGCAAGGGGCCACGCTGATCGGCTGCATGCAACTCACCTTCATCCCAGGCATTTCCCGGCGCGGCGCCTGGCGCGGCCACATCGAATCGGTGCGGGTCGCGCGCTCCCGGCGAGGCGACGGAATCGGGACGGCCATGTTCCAATGGGCGATCGCCGAATGCCGGCGGCGGGGCTGCGGCTTGGTCCAGCTCTTCACCGACAAGAGCCGCACCGACGCGCACCGCTTCTACGAACGCCTCGGCTTCAAGCCGAGCCACGAAGGGATGAAGCTGGCCTTGTAGGGCCTATTTGTTTGAGCACCCCTTGGGCGGACAGCCGCCGCCGGCCGCGTTGCCATTTTTCTGGGGACGCAGCAGGCCTCCACCGGCCGGACCCGGCCGGTCGGGCCGGTTCTGCTGCAGGCGGACCGCAGGTCCGGAATTCCCATCGTCATTGTCCGCCATGCCCTGCGGCTTCGTGAGTCGGGGCTTCGTGAGGCGGGGCGGCAGCTTCGGTTGATCCTGGTCGTGGTCGTACCGCACGGCATTGCCCTCGGGCTTGCGCTTGAAGACCGGCGCCTCGTCCTGATCGAACGAGCGGCTCAGGCGCGAGTCCGGCTTCCGGCGGGCGTCCTCGTCCTTGCTGTCGCGCATGCGCGGTGCCATGCCCCGCCCGCTGAAGTAGCGGTCCGTCAAATCCTCATCGAAGCCGCCCGCATCCGAGCAAGTGCGCGCGCGCCGGTCACAGGTGACGCCATGCTGCGGGGAGAACAGCACCACCTTGTCGCCGTATTTGTGGAAGGAGGCATTCGCGTCGCGCTCGCCGAGATAGTGCTTGGTCGCGGTGTAGCTCGGCCCGTAGCGGTCGTAGCATAGATCGCGGGCGCGATCGCAGGTTACGTGGTCGGAAGGCCGGAAGAACCGGTGGCGGCGATGGTCGAAATCGTGGTCGAAACCGGAATCGTATCCGAAGGCGCCGTAGCCGCCATAGTACGGATAAGGGCCGTAATAGGGATAGGAGTACGGTCCATAGTAGGCTTCGTCGGGATACTGGCCGTAGTAGCCGTCGCTTTCGCTGGCACAGCCGGCCAGCGCCACCGCCGCTCCCGCCGCCAGGCACAACCGGCGCAGCATCTTTTGCACGGCGTAATCCTCCATCACGCGATCGTCCGCGAGATGTAAACAGCGCTGCCGGTATTCAATCCCGCGCGGCTGAAACGGCTGGATCACATGATCGCGAGGCGGGGGGCCGGTCGGTCCTGCGCGCCGCGGTCCTTTGCCACTTCCGCCAGGACCCAGTCGCGGAAGGCCCTGATCTTGGCGACGTTCTGGCGTTCCTCCGGATAGACCAGCCAGTAGGAACTGTCCTTGTGCAGGCAGACCACGGACAGGACCTGGACCAGGCGTCCCGACTTCAATTCCGCAGCGAACAATTCCGGCGTCACCAGCGCGATGCCCTGCCCCGCCACCGCCGCACTGCCTTGCATCTGCTGGGTCGGCATGCGGGCGACCGGCCCGCGCAGCGGCGGCACCTTGTGGAATCCGGCGGCCGCGAACCAGCGCTGCCAGCATTCGTCGGCATAGTCGAGCAGCGGCAGGCCGAACAGCTCCTCCGGTCTCCGGACGCCGCCGATGCGCGCCAGGAAATCCGGGCTGGCGACGGCGACCATGTGGACGGGGAACAGCAGGTGCGATTTGAGGCCGGGCCAGGTTCCCTTGCCGTCGCGGATGCCGAGGTCGATTTCCTCCTGGGTGAAATCCACCAGCCGCGATGAGGCTTCGAGCCGCACGGCGATCTCGGGATGCGCGACCTGGAAGGTGCCGAGCCGCGGCACCAGCCAGTTGGTGCAGAAGGTGTTGATCGCGGTCACCGACAGCACGCCCTCGTCGGTCTCGCGCAGGCTGGCGAAGGCGGCGTTCAGGCGCTGGAACGCCTCGGCGACCGCCGGCGCCAGGCGCGTGCCGGCTTCGGACAGCACGACGCGGCGCGGCTGGCGCAGGAACAGCGGCGTGCCAACCCGGTCCTCCAGCAGCTTCACCTGATAGGAGACTGCCGCCTGGGTCATGCCCAGCTCCTCCGCCGCCCGGGTGAAGCTGCCGTGGCGGGCGGCCGCCTCGAAGGCGCGGATGGCGGAGAGGGGCGGCAGGCGCGGTGTGCGGCGATCCATAAGTAGCCCTTATGCTCTTACCCTGAGGATCGGTTTGAAGCGTCGCATTGTCGAGCGCAAATTCGTCATCGAGGCATAAGCCAGTTTTGGCCTCATTCCGATACTTGCGGGTCTGTCACATGAGACAAGCGATTGAAATTCGACAACATTGCGGCTGCGTCCGGCCGCGGGTTTCGTGGCGCGCGCGGCTGCGCGCGTGGCTGATCGGACCGGGCGATTCCCGTGGCCTCATCCCGCTCGACCAGCGCTCGGCGCACCTGCTGCGGGATATCGGGCTGGCGGAGGACCTGCGCGCCAATCCGCTGCTGCGCGACCACAACCTGTTCCGGCGCTGAGCCTAGCCCGCTGCGGGCGTGGGCCGCCGCCGGCGGCTGCCGGGTTTCGCCGCCGCGGCAGGCTCCGGCTTCAACCGGACGCGCAGCCGCCGCCCTTCCGATTGATCGAGCTCGAACGCGCCGGTTCTGCGCACCAGGTCGCTGAGCTTCGCGACGCCATAGGTGCGCGGATCGAAATCCGGCGCGAGGTTGGCAAGCCGGTTGCCGAGCGCGCCGAGCCCGACCCAGCCATCCTCCCCGTCCATCTGGGAGATCGCCTTCCTGAAGAGCGGGACGGCGGCGCTGGGCGGCTGCTTGGACCGGTCATGGGGCGCCGCTTCGGCCTGCACGGGACCATCGACCAGCAGGTTCTCGGTATAGATGAAGCGACGGCAGGCCTGGCGGAAGCTCTCCGGCGTCTTGCGCTCGCCGAAGCCGAACACGTCCAGCCCCTGCTCGCGGATGCGCGCGGCGAGGCGCGTGAAATCGCTGTCGGACGAGACCAGGCAGAAGCCGTCGAACCGGCCGCTGTGCATCAGATCCATGGCATCGATCACCAGCGCGATGTCGGAGGCGTTCTTGCCCGTCACGTAGGCGAACTGCTGGTGCGCGATGATGGCGTGCTTGGCGAGGATGTCGGTCCAGCCGCGCAGCCCCGCCCGCGTGAAGTCTCCGTATATTCGCCGAACGCTCGCCTCACCCAATTGCGCGATTTCCTCGAACAAACGATCGGCGATCTTGGCCGATGTGTTGTCGGCGTCGATCAAGACCGCCAGGCGCGGCGAGCGTGGTTCGAGGGCCATGTGCCGCCTACTCCGCCGCCCGCGCGCCGCACGGCCCGGCGCGCACGTGGCGCCCGGTCGAGGCGGGGTATTTCGCCAGCATCGCCGCCGGCCGCACCGGCCGCGCCACCAGGTTGCCGCCGCAGTTCGGGCATTGGCCGCCGAACACGCCCTCGGCGCAGGTCGCGCAGAAGGTGCACTCGAACGTGCAGATGCGCGCCGCCGCGCTTTCCGGCGGCAGGTCGCGGTCGCAGCATTCGCAGTTTGGTTTCAGCTTGAGCATCCGGTCTTCCTTGTCCGTGCAGCGATCAAAGCGTGGTGCCCGCGGCCGGACTCGAACCGGCACGGCCCTTTCGGGCCGAGGGATTTTAAGTCCCTTGTGTCTACCAATTCCACCACGCAGGCGGTGGGCAGCATGGGTAGCATGGGGGCGGTTCGGCGGACAATGGCTGCACTCACCCGCTCGCACACCGGAGTATTCTTGTGTATGTTGAGACGTGGGGATTTGGCAGGCTCCCCGCTCACCCAAGACGCTGCGCGTCCAAGCTCTGCTCTAACCGGCGGCGAGGAAGCCGCGGGGAGGAGCGCGCATGCGTCAGATCGAATGGTTTTTCCGCAAAGGGCTCGGCGCAGGAGACCGGCACGGCAACGCCGTCGCCCAGCTTCTGTGGGCCCGGGCATTGCGCGACTTCGGCGACGGGTTCATCGCGATCCTGCTGCCGGTCTATCTGACGGCGCTCGGGTTTTCGCCGTTCGCGGTGGGCGTCATCGCGACCGCATCTCTGCTCGGCTCGGCGCTGCTGACCCTGGGGGTCGGATTGATCGGTGCGCGGCACGACCACCGTCGGCTGCTGCTGGCGCTGGCTAGCCTCATGATCGCGAGCGGCGTCGCCATGGCGCTGGTCCACGACTACGCGCTCATTCTCGTTGTCGCTTTTGCCGGCACGATCAACCCGTCGGCCGGCAGCGCCAGCGCCCTGGCGCCGCTGGAGCACGCGGTCCTGGCGCGCGCGGTGGCCGATCGCAGGCGCACGGGGACATTCTCGCTCTATAGCCTGGTCGGCGCCCTTTCCGGCGCCTTCGGTGGCCTGGCTGCGGCTGCTCCAGACGGTCTCAGTCTCGTTGGCATCGGTGGAATCGAGGCCATCAAGCTGATGTTTGTCCTCTACGCACTCCTGGGTGTTGGTGGCACGCTTCTCTACGCGCGCATCCCGCCCCAACGTCCGACAGCGCCGCAACAGGCGGCCGCTCTCGGTCCATCTCGCAACATCGTGTGGAAGCTGGCGGCGTTGTTCAGTCTGGATGCCTTCGCCGGCGGATTCGTGGTGCAATCGCTGCTGGCCTTGTGGCTTTTCGAACGGTTCGATCTCCCGCTCTCGTCCGCGGCCGTGTTCTTCTTCTGGTCGGGCGTGCTGTCGGCCTTCTCGTTCCCGGTGGCGGCCTGGCTCTCGCGGCATATCGGCCTCATCAACACGATGGTGTTCACGCATATCCCGGCGAGCCTGTGCCTCATCCTCGCTGCGGTCGCGCCGACGTTGCCGGTTGCACTTGCATTGCTGCTGATCCGCGCCGCGCTCTCGCAAATGGATGTTCCGACCCGGTCCTCCTACGTCATGGCCGTCGTCACCGAGCCGGAGCGCGCGGCCGCCGCCAGCTTCACGTCGGTGCCCCGCAGCCTTGCCGCGGCCCTCAGCCCGACGCTCGGCGGAGCGCTGTTTGCCGCCTCGTTCCTGGCCGGACCGCTCATCATCTGCGGCGTTCTCAAGATTGCCTACGACCTGCTGTTGCTCATTCAGTTCCGGCATGTGAAGCCGCCGGAGGAGCGGCGAGACCTCACCCGCCCGCCTGCGTGAGGATCGGGAAGCGCGCGGCCAGGCCGCCCAGCATGAACTCAATCGCGACGGAGGCGATGATGAGGCCCATCACGCGGTTGAAGATGGTCATCGCGGTCGGGCTCATGTAGGTGCCCGCCTTGGCGGAGAGGCGGAGCGAGACATAGACCACGATCGCGACCAGCACGATGACGGCGCTGACCGCGAGCTTGTGCGCGACGGTCGGCAGCGCGGTCGCATCGACGATGGTCGTCACGATCGCGCCCGGGCCGGCCAATAGCGGAATGCCGAGCGGCACGATCCCGATGGAGGTGATGTTCACTTCCGTATCCTCTCCGCCGGCCCGCGCGCCGGCCTTGGCCCGCATCATCTCCAGCGCGGTCAGCAGCAGCAGGATGCCGCCGGCGATCCGGAACGAATCGATGGTGATGGCGAAGAGGTCGAGCAGCGCGCCGCCGAAATAGGTGAAGATGAGGAGCGTGACCAGCACGGTCAGCGATGCGACGATCGAGATGTGCCGCTTCTCCGCTTCGGCGCGGCCCTGGATGAGGCCGAGGAAGATCGGCAGGACGGTCAGCGGATTGATGAGCGCCAGCAGCCCGACCAGCAGGCGCACATACTCGTTCCACTCGCCAGTTCCCCCATCTTCGCCAGGCAATCCCATTTGACGAACGCAGTCCGATAATAACCCCCTTCTCCCCTTGCGGGAGAAGGATACGGAGGCTTGGCGAGGCAGAGCCGAGCCTAGCCGAAGTTGGATGAGGGGTGGCGCACCAACAGGTGCGCGCGCTCGCAAGAGCGCCAGAAGCTCGACATCAGTCGCGAATTTTCAGCGCTTGCGCGCTGTGCGCCTCGCGGCGCGGCCCCCTCACCCAGCTTCGCCTAAGCTCACTTCGTTCGCTAAGGCTACGCAGCCCTCTCCCGCGAGGGGAGAGGGGGAAACTCTTGGATCCGCCCTTCATGCGCTATTCCTGCGGCTCGCCCTCGATCGGGGTGGCGCCTAAGGTGCGGATGAGCGTTCGCAGTTCTTCCGCCGCGGATTTCAGCGCGACGGCATCGGTTCCGCGCAGCACAAAGCTGGCGCCGAATTGGCCCTGCCGGAAGAATGGGTAGGAGCCGATCTCAAGCATCTGGAAACGGTCCTGCAGCTCGCCCAGGCCCTTGGCGATCACGCCTTCGCCGACATGGCCGGAGATGGTGACGGACAGCACCTTGTCGCCCGTCCTCAGCCTTCCTTTCAGCCCGTCGAACATGGCGCGGCAGATCGCGGGCACGCCCGCCAGCACGTAAACATTGCCGATCTGGAAGCCCGGCGCGGTCGAGACCGGATTGTCGATCAGCGTCGCGCCCTCCGGCACATGGGCCATGCGCAGCCGCGCCTCGGTCAGGTTGGCCTCGCCGTAGTGGTTGGTGAGCAGCCGGACCGCGCGCGGGTCCTTGATGAGCTTCACGCCGAACGCCCGGGCGATGCATTCCGCCGTGATGTCGTCGTGGGTCGGGCCGATCCCGCCGGTGGTGAAGACGTGGTCATAGACGGCGCGCAGTTCGTTCACCGCCTTGATGATCGCCTCCGGCACGTCCGCGACAACGCGCGCCTCGGTCAGCCGCACGCCGATCGCGGTCAACTCGGTTGCCAAGTAGTTGAGGTTGGCATCCTTCGTGCGGCCCGAGAGAATCTCGTTGCCGATGATGAGGATGGCGGCGGTGATCGTGGTGCCCATCTGGATGGATCGTCGCTTTTGCTTTCGACAAGGTATCAGGAATCAGGGATCAGGTATCAGAAGAAGGCGGGCTGATACCTGATCCCTGATCCCTGATACCTGACTACTGAGCTGGGCCGTAGCCCAGCGTCCGCATGCAATCGTCGACGATGTCGTCGAAGCGCTTGCCGGAGCGCTGGTTGGCCATGTTCTGCGACAGCTCGGTATCGACCGCGCCCTGGCCGTTGTCGTTGGATGCGGCGGCCGTGTCCTGATCGATCTTGGCATCGGTATCCTGCTCGGCCCACGCGACCTGCTTGCAGGAATCGAGATCGGCCTCCGCCTGCTCCGGCGTCGTGCCTGGCTTGCTCCAGGAATGCGTGGTGGAGAACAGCGAGCAGCCGGCCAGCAGCGCCGCCATCGCCATCGGGATCGCAAACCGCATGAAAGCGCGTCCTTTGAAATTCGGCGCTACCTTGCCGGGATCGCGATGAAGTTGCAACATTGGGGGAAACCTTTGTCTCGACCTCTCCCATGAAATATGCGCAACCCTTGATTCCGGCCACGTTGCTGCGCCGCTACAAACGTTTCCTGGCCGACATGAGGCTGGCCGACGGCAGCCCGATCACCGTCCATTGCGCCAACCCGGGTTCGATGCTGAGCCTCGCTGTCGCCGGCCGGCGCTGCTGGCTCAGCCATCACGTAGGGACAGCGCGCAAGCTGGAATATTCCTGGGAGCTGGAGGAGGCGCCGGGCGGCTGCATCGGCATCAACACCGCCCGTGCCAATCTGGTGGTCGCCGAGGCGCTGCCCGACGGCGCCATTCCAGAACTTGCCGGCTGGCCGATCGTGCGGCGCGAGGTGCCGGACGGCGATGACTCCCGCCTCGACTTCCATCTCTCCGGCGGTACTGGTCCGGATTGTTGGCTGGAAGTGAAAAGCGTCACCATGAGCCGGCAGCCGGGCCTTGCCGAATGGCCGGACGCCCGCAGCAGCCGCGGCGCGCGCCATCTGGAGGCGCTCTCGCGGCTCGCGAACGGCGGCGCGAAAGCGACCCTTCTGTTCCTCGCCCAGCGCCCGGACTGCACGTCCTTCCGGATCGCCGGCGATATCGATCCCGGCTATGCCGCCGCCATGGCCGTGACCGACCGCGCGAAAGTGCGGATTCTGGTCTATGATTGCGCCGTCTCGCCCGAAGGGATCGTGCTGCGCAAGCCCCTGACAATATTGTGGAATTGAGAGGCCGCCGGGGCGCGGACCCAGATCGCTTGCTAACCGTCTGTTTCGACCGTATCTATCCGATGAGGAGAGCAGAGCACGATGCGTGAAGTTCCGGGCACCCCGATGCAGAAGAAAGATGTCGTCGACGAGTGGGATTACGAAGATCGCAAGATCAAGATCCACGATGGGGCGGCGTTCGAAGGCATGCGCAAGGCCGGCAAGCTGGCGGCCGAGACGCTGGATTTCATCACGCCGCACGTGGTGCCGGGGGTCACGACCGACGAGCTGGACCGCATGTGCCACAGCTTCATCACCGGCAGCGGCGCGATACCCGCGCCATTGAACTATCGCGGCTTCCCGCGCTCGATCTGCACCTCCATCAACCACGTGGTCTGCCACGGCATTCCCGGGCCGAAGAAGCTGCTGGACGGCGACATCGTCAACCTCGACATCACCACCATCCTCGATGGCTGGCACGGCGACACCAGCCGCATGTTCCTGGTCGGCAGGGTCGGCGTGCAGGCGGCCAAGCTGGTGGACGTGACCTATGAATGCATGATGCGCGGGATCGAGATCGTGAAGCCCGGCATCCGCCTCGGCGACATCGGCCACGCGATCCAGTCCTATGCGGAGAAGCACCGTTATTCCGTGGTGCGCGACTTCTGCGGCCACGGGATCGGCCGCATCTTCCACGATTCGCCCTCGGTGCTGCATTTCGGCCGGCCGGGCAGCGGCCCGGCCTTGAAGACCGGCATGTTCTTCACCGTCGAGCCGATGATCAATGCCGGCCGGCACGAAGTGAAGATCCTGGACGACGGCTGGACCGCCGTCACCCGCGACAAGAAGCTGAGCGCTCAGTTCGAGCATACCGTCGCAGTGACCGACAGCGGATACGAGATCTTCACCCTGTCGCCCAAAGGCTGGGACCGCCCACCCTATTCCGCGTGACATTGTGGCCGAGGACGCGCCCGACAAGTCCGCGCCTGGGAAAGAAGCGACCGACAAGCCGCACTACCTGGGCCACCGCGAGCGCCTGCGCGAGAAGTTCCTGGAGCAAGGCCCGGATTCCCTCGCCGACTACGAAATCGTCGAACTCTTGCTGACGCTGGCGCGCCCGCGCATTGACTGCAAGCCGATCGCCAAGGCGCTGCTGAAGCGGTTCGGCTCGCTGCCGGCGCTGATGGCCGCGAACACCGAGGCTCTGAAATCGGTCGATGACGTGGGCGACAGCACGGTGATCGCGCTGAAGCTGGTGCAGGCGGTCGCCCAGCGGATGCTGAAGCGCGAAGTGCTGGACAAGCCGGTGCTCGATTCCTGGAACCGCGTGCTGGACTATTGCCACTCCGTGATGGCGCACCAGCGGGAGGAGCAGCTGCGCCTGTTCTTCCTCGACGGCCGCAACGCGCTGGTGGCGGACGAGATGCAGAGCAAGGGCACCGTCAACCACACG
>DASSBF010000136.1:0-8087 GCA_035699005.1 Dongiaceae bacterium | reverse complement strand
AACATCATCAATCGCTTCGGCCGCTTCCCCCACCGCAATGCCGCGCTCGGCCGCGAGACGACGGAGGAAGAGGCGGAGTTCCTGAAGGGGCCGAACTCGTCGTTTTGAGATTGCGCTTTCGCGCGCTCACTCATCTGTCATCCCGGCCGAGCGCAGCGAAAGCCGGGACCCATACGGCATCACACGCCGCGATGCGGCTCGCCGGGGATGACAGATCGGGGGCATTCAGCAGTCAGCGCTTCAGTTCAAGTTCAGCACGCTCTGCGCCCGCACCATGTCGATGAGGTCGGTCTGTATGGCGCTGACCTTGTCCTTGAAGGCGGCGAGATAGAACGCGGCGCCGCGGAAATCGGGGGTCAGCAGCCTCACCCGGTCGCGCATATCCATGAACGCGAAGTCGCCGACCTGCTCCGGCGTCGGGTTGAAGCTGGCGTCGAGCTGCTTGAGGATCGTCGCGCGCCGCTCATCGCCGAGGCGCGGATCGAGCTTCAGAAGGATCCAGGACGCGTTGGCCTCTCCCTTCACCTGCACGATCTTGTCCGGCTTGCCGAAGGTCGCCTCGAAATTGGCAAGTGCCGTCTCGGGCTTCATCGCCGTGCGCTCGAAGCTCTGGCTGAGGCGCGCCCAGAACACCCGCCTGCCGTCCTCCTTCGAGGAGAACCAGAGCTCGAGCGCGCGGTCCTCGGTGAAATGGCTCTCGATGTGCTGGATCGGCGCCTCGATCAGCACGCTGTCCTTCAGGATATCGTGCAGCTTGTCCTGGTAGATGCCTTCCAGGAACTCGCCGTCCAGCGGGCGGTCCATCGGCATGTCGAGCGGCACATCCATCACGCGCTGGCGCGGCTCCTCCGCCCACGCGACACTCGCCATCGAGAGCAGCGCCGCCAGCCCCAGCGCCACGCGCTTCATGCGACCTTCGCTTCCTTGCAGGTCTCCATGTGCCCGCTCGCCTGCGCCATCAGCCAGTCGCGGAACGCCTGGATCTTGGGCTGCCGCAGCGCGCCCTTGCCGTAGACGATCCAATAGCCGGTGTCGGTCTTGACGGTGAAGTCGATCGGCTTGACGAGGCGGCCGTGGCGCAGGTCGTCGCCGGCATTGATGACGTTGCCCATGGCGATGCCCAGCCCGTCGATCGCCGCCTGGATCAGCAGGTTGGAGAAGTTGAGGCTGAGATTGGATTTGATCTTGGCTTCCGGCAGACCAGCGCCGCGCAGCCAGTCGGACCATTCATCGAATCCGGAGCGCATCCAGTCGCTATCGGTCAGCAGCGGATATTGCAGCACGTCGCGCGGCTCGTTGATTGGCTTGTCGGGCGCCAGGAGGCCGGGCGCGCAGACCGGGAAGATGTCGTTCTCCGACAGCAGTTCGCTTTCCAGATTGTCCCACTGGCCGCGCCCGAACCGGATGCCGAGATCGATGTCGCGCCCGCCGATCTGCTCCACCGTGCTGGTGGCCGAGAGGCGCACCTGGATGTCAGGATGCTGGCGCTGGAAATCCGAGAGGCGCGGCACCAGCCACTTGGCCGCGAGCGAGGGCAGGGCGGTGACGGTGAGCGGCCGGTCCTTGCCGAAGCGCGTGATCTCCGCCGCGCCTTCGGACAATTGCTCGAACGCGGTCTTGACCGGCCCGATGAACCGCTTGCCGGCCTCGGTCAGGCGCACCTGCCGCGTCTTGCGCTCGAACAAGGGCTGACCCAGCCACGCTTCCAGCGCCTTGATCTGGTGGCTGATCGCGCTGTGGGTGACGTTCAGCTCGCCGGCGGCCTTGGTGAAGCTCTGCAGGCGAGCCGCGACTTCGAAATAGTGCACCGATTTCAAGGGTGGAAGGCGCATGGAACCGGCCTTTCTCATCTGTCAGATTTTCTAACAGAACGCCTGAGAAACTATCGTTTGTCCGGGTTGGGAATCAAGCCCATTCTCCCACTCAACGGCGATGACGCCACTATCAGACCTGTGAGGTGAGCTATGAAGTACAATACCTTTTCAAGCCCGATCAACGGCTTGACCCGCGGCGTCGGCCACGAGATCGCCGCGGTTCTGGATCGCCTGTTCGAGGCCCCCTTCGTGTGGGCGGAGCGGGCCGCGGAACGCCGCTATCTGGCCCAGCTCGATGACCATCTGCTGAAGGACATCGGCCTCAACCGGGCCGACATCGAGACGGTCACCAACAAGCCGTTCTGGCGGGCTTGATGGCGGCGACCAGTTTCCAGCGTTTCCCGGGACGGCCCACCGGCCGTCCAATCCAAGCGCGGCGCGAGGGACAGGAGCGGCCCGCTCTCACCCGACTTCTGTGAAGCGCCGCGCAAGGACGACCGAGCCAAGGAGATGGACCATGAAGTACCAAACAGCACACAGCCACAGCATGTTGGACCTGGTACCGCGGAGCGGCCTGGCGCAGATCATCGCATCCGACCTCGCTCCGGTGCTGGACCGCATGATCGAGGCTCCGATCGCCTGGCTGGAACGCATGCGCGAGCGCCGGCAGCTGGCCGGACTCAGCGATGACATGCTGAAGGACATCGGCGTCAGCCGCGCCGACGTCGAGCACGTGGTCGAGAAGCCGTTCTGGCGGGCCTGACCCGCACTGCCCATTAATTAAAGCCGGCCTTGAGGGCGACGCAGGCCCTCAAGGCCCTGGAACTCGACGAACCTGGTCATCGTCGCCCACAGATAGTCCCCGAAATAGAACGGCGTGAACGGCTCCACCCCCGGCAGCGGCAAGGGCTCGATCAAGGCATCGGCCCTGGCATCGTAGAAGAACGGGATGGAGAACCGCTCCGCGCCGTGCCCCAGCACCCGGTGCTCGGTCGCCTTGATGCGGCCGCCGGTCCAGCGCTCGAGCAGCTTGCCGAAATTCACCGCAAGGGTGGCTTCCTCCGGCGGAACATCGATCCAGGAGCCGTCGGCGGCGCGCGCCTGCAATCCGGGGACGCCGTCCTGGGCCAGCAGCGTCATCAGGCCGGAATCGACGTGCGCCCGGCCGAGCATGTAGCGCCGGCCGCCCGGATGGGCGACCCACAAATTGTCCTCGGGAATTCCCGCCATCGAGTCCGGCGGGCGCACCGGATATCGGATCAGGCGCAGGGTCGAGATGCCGCCGGCGAACGCCGCGTCGAAGGCGGTCTCCGGCAACCCCAGGCCGCGGGCGAGCGCATGCATCAGCACCTGGGCAACACTTTCCATGGCGATGAAATAGCGCGCCGCCGCGTCCCGCCAGCCGGGCAGGGCCTGCTCCGGCGGCACCGGCGTCGCTTCGCGCAATGGGTCGTCCTCATGGATAGCCGCGCCATGCGCGAGGTCTGGGCCGAGGTCGATGCCTTCCTTGTAGGTCTCCGTGCCGTTCTGCAGCGGGAACCAGCCGCGATAGACGTTGCGATGGGCGGGATCGAATTTCTTCCGCCAAAGTTGGCGCGTGACCGATGGCGGCAGATCGAACAGACGCAGCAGCGCGCGGCGCGCCGCCGCGTCGGTCGGCACGCTCGGCGGCAGGCCGCAGACGGCCATGAATCCGCTGCCGCTCGCCGCCGCCATGATGGCGTCATCGGCGAGGGCACGCCCGGGCGATGGGCCGGAGAACAGGGCGGACATGTCGATGCGCGGGATCACCGGAGGATTGGGATTGCACGGCGCGCCGCCGGTCAAGCGCCAAAATGGTGGATCGAGCGCCAGCAAGCAAACGAAACTTCCGGGTATGCGCCGGTGTTCCAGGGACTTGCCCGCGCTAACGGGCTTGTGAGGCCGCGTGCCCACAGGATCGAGGCCGAGCGGTCCGTCCCAGTGTCGTCAGCAATCGCCTGGACAAAGGGACGGACAACCATGAAGACGATCTCTCGCATTGTGCTCATCGCCGCCGGTTTCGCGCTTGCCCCGACGTTGGCCAGCGCGGATTGGCAGGGCAACCGCCACAACGCCTGGCTGAATGGGCGCGACAAGCATCAGGAACACCGCATCGAACAGGGCTTCCGGAACGGCTCATTGACGCCGTGGGAGGCCAAGCGCCTGGAGCGCCGCGACCATCGCATCGGTCATGCCACCCACTATGCGCGGCGCGACGGCCACATCGACCGCCGCGAATTCCACCATCTCAACAACGCCTACCATCACGAAAGCCGTTTCATATACCGCCAGAAGCACGATTGCGGCCGGCGATAGACGGACCGGCACCACATACTCCACCGTCATCCCGGACTTGATCCGGGATCCATTCCTCCGTCGCACGAGCGGTGAACTGGTACTCACCGCTCGCGCCTCTGCACGATGGACCCCGGAACAGGTCCGGGGTGACGGGTGAGAGGCGGCGATTGGCGCGCTTCGTCGGCAAGAATCGAGGGTCAATTCCCCTCGAACCCCTCGTCGGGATAGGTGCCCCAGAAATCGTCGCGGCGAAGCCAGCCCTTGTAGCCTTGCACCTCGACGCGGCACCAATTGTCGGTGCCGCATTCGGCGATGTGCGCGACCACGCCGGGCTGCAGGATGGCGACCGCCTTGGCGCCGCCGGTCGGGTCGGTGCGCATGGTGCGGGCCTCGTCGACGATGAGGGCTGACCGTTTGCCGGACAGCAGGTTCTGCTGCACCCAGCCGACGGTGCCGTCGCGGTCGCGGATGCGGCGCCAGGTGTCGAACTCCTGGATGATCTCCACCGGCAGCCCCCTGCGCTGATAGACCCAGAGGATGGGGTAGTCCTTGCCCGGACCGGCGCGCAGGTTGATTTCGCTGCTGTCGAGCGAGGCGAAGCGCGGCAGCGGCAGGTGCTCCTGGGCGCACAGCGGCGCGACGGGCCACAGCATGGCCGCGGCCAGACCGGCGATGAGGGCGGCGAGCGATCGTGCCATGACCCAATTCGACGGTTGCCCGCGCATTCTCCCCGCCCTTTTTTCAAGATATTGAATTGCCTGATAGTCCAGCACCGCGCGTTGGGTCAAGGCGCGCCGGCGACGCAGGGCCGTTCGTAGCCCCGCCGCCGGGTCGTTGCTAGACAAATCCGCGCTGTTCCTGGTATGGCATCGGCCGATACGCACGGCCGCTCAACGGCCGGCTTGCGCCCAGGAGCGGGCCGAAAGGGGTAGGCTTCCCATGTCCTCGAAACCGCTGGTCATCGTCACCCGGAAACTGCCGGACGCGATCGAGACCCGCATGATGGAGCTGTTCAACGTCCGGCTCAATCACGAGGACGCGCCCTTGAGCCAGGCGGCCCTGGTCGAGGCGGTGAAGAGCGCCGACGTGCTGGTGCCGACCGTCACCGACCGGATCGATGCCGCGGTGCTGAGCCAGGCGGGCGAGCGGCTGCGCCTGATCGCCTCGTTCGGGACCGGCGTCGATCATATCGACCTCGCCAGCGCGCGCCAGCGGGGCATCACCGTCACCAACACGCCGGGCGTCCTGACCGAGGACACCGCCGACATGACCATGGCCCTCATCCTGGCGGTGGCGCGCCGGCTGAGCGAGGGCGAGCGGCTGATGCGCGCGGGGAAGTGGCAGGGCTGGTCCCCGATGGGCATGCTCGGCCACCGCATCCACGGCAAGCGGCTCGGCATCGTCGGCATGGGGCGGATCGGATCGGCGGTGGCGCGCCGCGCGCGCGGCTTCGGCCTCTCGGTCCACTACCACAACCGGCGCCGCGTCAACCCGCAGTTCGAGCAGCAGCTGGAGGCGACCTACTGGGAGAGCCTGGACCAGATGCTCTCGCGCATGGACATCATCTCCATCAACTGCCCGCACACCCCGGCGACCTATCACCTGCTGAGTGCCCGGCGGCTGAAGCTGATTCAGCCCAAGGCCTATGTCGTCAACACCGCGCGCGGCGAGGTGATCGACGAGAACGCCCTGATGCGCATGCTGGAGAAGAAGGAGATCGCCGGCGCCGGCCTCGACGTGTTCGAGCACGAGCCGGCGGTGAACCCGAAGCTGCTGCGCCTCGACAACGTGGTGCTGCTGCCGCACATGGGCTCCGCCACCATCGAAGGCCGCGTCGACATGGGCGAGAAGGTCATCATCAACATCAAGACCTTCGTCGACGGCCACAAGCCGCCGGACCGCGTCATCGAGTCGATGCTGTAGCTTCCAGGACCCGCTCTCAATTCGTCATGGTCGCACTTGGTGCGACCATCCATGATCGCAAGAGGGGACGGCGCGCCCGACGTTACCTGCTCCGTGTCAAAGCCAGCCACACGCCGCCGCCGATCAGGCAGGCTCCGCCGGCGCGGCTGATGAGGCGCACGCGGCGTTCCGTCAGCAGCTTGCGGGCGCGGCCCACCGCCACCGCGTAGAATCCGTCGCTGGCCAGCGCCACCGCCATCGCGGTCGGTCCCAGGATCATGATCTGTGTCAGGTAGTCGCGGTGCGGGTCGATGAATTGCGGGATGAAGGCGCCGAAGAAGAACAGGGTCTTCGGGTTGCTCAGCATCACCAGGAAGCCCTGCAGCAGGAACCCGCCGCGCGGCCGGCGCGCGGATTTCGCAATCTCCTCGATCCGGCCGCTGGAGCGGATCAGCTTCCAGCCGATCCAGATCAGGTAGGCGGCGCCCGCGATCCGCAGCCAATCGAACCACCAGCCGATCGCCTGGATCACCGACGCGAGGCCGACCGCCACGGTGCCGATGCAGACCGCGAGGCCGAGTTGCGTGCCGGCGACATTCAGCAGGCCGGCGCGCGTGCCGTGGGTCAGGCTGTTGGCGACGATCAGCGTCACGGTCGGGCCCGGCACCATGACGATCACGATGGTGGCGAGAAGGTACGCGAGATAGAGCTCGTGCGGCATGGCGAACCCTCGGCGGCGTTTCGGCGGGCGGATGCTCCGTCACGACCATGACACAGGCGCGTCAGGGAACACCAGTCTGTATCGGTCATTGCCTTTGTGGATGCGCGCTTGCTGCCGCTCGGTGCCGTGCATAGGGTGACGCGGGGAGCGAGGGCCTGCACAGCACCGGAGAGCGCCCGATGCCACTCGAGGAAAAGACCATCGTCAGCCTCGCCACCGCGACCGCCCAGGAGGTGATCGCCGAGCTCGGCATGCAGCCGCATCCCGAAGGCGGGCACTTCGTCGAGACCTATCGCGACCGGCCTTCGACCGGCGAGCGCGGCGCGGCGACCGCGATCTATTTCCTGCTGAAATCGGGCGAGGTCTCGCGCTGGCATCGGGTGGACGCGGTCGAGATCTGGAACTGGTACGCCGGCGCGCCGCTCCGGATTTCCATCGCCGAGCTGGAGGGCGCGCCGCCCAAGGAGCACCTGCTCGGCCCCAACGTGCTGGCCGGCGCCCGGCCGCAGGCGGCGGTGCCGGCGCATGCCTGGCAGTCCGCGCGCAGCCTCGGCGACTGGACGCTGGTCGGGTGCACGGTGGCGCCGGCCTTCCAGTACGAAGGCTTCGAGCTGGCACCCGAGGGGTGGGAGCCGGATTCAGAGAACAGAGGTCAGAGAACAAAGATCAGATAGCGCCGCAGCTCGGGCAGTCGGGGCGGCGCTTCACTTTCACGATGCGGATTTGCGCCGAGAGGCCGTCATAGAGCATCAGGCGGCCGGCGAGCGTGTCGCCAAGGCCGAGCAGTTCTTTCAGCACCTCGGTCGCCTGCAGAGAGCCCAGGATTCCCGCGACGGCACCAAAAATGCCGGCGGTTTCGCAGCGCGGGATGAGGTCGGCGGGCGGCTCCTCGGGGAAGATGCAGCGATAGCAGGGATAGTCCTTGCCGGCATGCGGCTTGAAGACGCCGAGCTGGCCGTCGAACCGCAGCAGCGCGGCGGAGACCAGCGTGCGCCTCATCTGCACGCACATATCGTTCAATAGATACCGCGTGCGGAAATTGTCGGTGCCGTCGGCGACGAGGTCGTAGTCGGCGATCATCGCGGCGTTGTCCCGGGTCAGGCGGACGGCGTGCACGTCGGTCCTGATCTCCGGGTTCAGCCGCTGCACGAAATCGGCGGCACTTTGCGCCTTCGGGCGGCCGACATCCGCCAGGCGGTGGATGGTCTGGCGCTGCAGGTTGGAGATGTCGACGCTGTCGTCATCGACGATGCCGATGCGCCCGACGCCGGCCGCGGCGAGATACTGGATCAACGGCGAGCCGAGCCCGCCCGCGCCGACCACCAGCACGC
>DASSBF010000135.1:0-8125 GCA_035699005.1 Dongiaceae bacterium | reverse complement strand
CGCGATGTTCGGCAGCGGCACGCTGATCAACTATCTCCGGGTCGAGCGCGAGAAGCGCAACGTGCGCACGGCGATGGCGCGCTATTTGTCGCCGATCCTCGCCGACCAGGTGAGCCAGAACCCCGAGCAGCTGAAGCTGGGCGGCGAATTGCGCGAGCTGACGCTCATGTTCACCGATATCCGGGGCTTCACTCACATCTCCGAGTCGCTCGATCCGCAGGCTCTGACGCAGCTGATGAACTCGTTCCTCACGCCGATGACGCGGGCGATCCAGGACCGGGAAGGCTTCATCGACAAGTACATCGGCGACTGCATCATGGCGTTCTGGAACGCGCCGATCGACGTGGCGAGCCACGAGCAGAAGGCCATCCTGGCGGCCTACGACATGCGCGCCGAGCTGACGCGCGTGAACACGATGCTGAAGGAGAGTGCGGAGAAGAACGACTGGCCGGAGGTCGAGCTGAAGATCGGCATCGGGCTCAATTCCGGCATCTGCTGCGTCGGCAACATGGGGTCGGAGCAGCGCCTGGAATATTCGGTGCTGGGCGACACGGTGAACATCGCCTCGCGCCTCGAATCCCTCTCGCCGTCCTACGGCGTCGATCTCGTGATCGGCGAGGAAACCGCGAGCGGCGCGTCGGAATTCGCGCTGCTCGAACTCGACCGGGTGCGGGTCAAGGGCAAGGTGCTGCCAATCCGCATCTTTACCGGCCTCGGCGACCGGGCGATGGCGGAGACCGTGGAATTCCACAAGCTCAGGGATGCTCAGGAGCGCCTTTTGGCCCACTACCGCGCCAAGGACTGGGACCAGGCGGAGGCGGCGCTGGCGGAGTGCCGGCCGCTCGCCGGCGACGCACTTGCGGCCTTCTACGATCTTTATGCCAGGCGGATCGCCGAATACCGCGCCGCGCCGCCCCCCGCCAATTGGGATGGCGTCTATGAAGCCAAGACCAAGGCAGGGTAGAACAGGGGTATGAGGGTGCATTCCGATACTCGCTACGTTGATCACTTCCCCTTCCCCCCGCCGACGAATGTCGGCCTGCGCCGACGGGTGGGGGAAGATCGGGATGGGGGGTGATGCAGCGCGGCGGCTTCCATAGTTGCGCTCTGCCGAGCGCGCGCGCCTCGCGGCGCGCTACCCCCCATCCAGCTCCGGCTAAGCTCGCTCCGCTCGCTGAGCCTGCGCAACCTTCCCCCACAAGGGGGGTAGGGGAGTGTTGTCAGGTCGGCCCATCAAGGGGCGCTGGATAGCCGTGGTCGACATCGGGCTCATCGTCTTCGGCATCACCGGGCTGCTGGCGCTGACCAGCCTGCTGCCGGCGGTGGCGCAGCGCCTGAAGCTGCCGTACTCGGTGCTGCTGGCCCTTGCGGGCAGCGCGCTCGGCCTGCTGGTGGCCGCGCGGGAGGGAATGCCGGCGGGTTTTGTGGCGACCGATTTCCTGAACGCGCTCGCCAGCTTCCATATCTCGTCCGAGGCATTCCTCGTCATCTTCCTGCCGACGCTGCTGTTCGAGACCGCGCTGGCGATCGACGTGCGGCGCATGCTGAACGATGTGGCGCCGATCCTGGTGATGGCGGTGATCGCGGTGGTGGTGTGCATGGTGGTGGTCGGGGTGACGCTCTCCAGCCTGACGGATTATGGCCTGATCGCCTGTCTGCTGCTGGGCGCCATTATCGCCACCACCGACCCGGCGGCGGTCGTCGGCATCTTCCGCGAGATCGGCGCGCCGCAGCGCCTCACCATGCTGGTCGAAGGCGAGAGCCTGCTCAACGACGCCGCCGCCATCGCGCTGTTCTCCATGCTGGCCGGCATGCTGCTGGCGGGGCAGGAGGCGGCCTGGGGCCATGTCGCAATCGACTTCCTGGTGAAGTTCGTAGGCGGGGCGGCGGTCGGCGGGGCCATGGGGCTCCTCGTCTGCTACCTCTTCCCGCTGCTCAAGGGCTTCACCACGGCGGAGATCACGCTCACGGTCGCGCTGGCCTATCTCAGCTTCTTCGTGGGCGAGCATTATTTCCACGTCTCCGGCGTCGTCGCCTGCGTCGCGGCGGGGCTGGTGGTCGGCTCGCTCGGCCGCACGCGCATGTCGCCCCGCACCCACGAGCAGATGGAGGGCGCCTGGGGCCAGCTCGGGTTCTGGGCCAATTCCCTCATCTTCCTGCTCGCCGCCATGCTGGTGCCGGAAATCATGAGCCGCACGAGCTGGACCGAGCTCGGGCTCATCGCCGCGCTGTATGTCGCGGCGCTGGTCGCGCGCATCGTCGTGGTCGGCGGCCTGCTGCCGCTCCTGACCGCAATCGGGATCGCCGAGCGCGTCGACAGCCGCATAAAGATCGTGGTGGTGTGGGGCGGGTTGCGCGGCGCGATCTCGCTGGCGCTGGCGCTGGCGGTGGTGGAGCATCCGAGCGCCACCCCGACGTTCCGCGACTTCATCGCGACCAGCGTCACCGGCTATGTGCTGCTCACCTTGTTCGTGAACGGCACCACGCTGCGCCTGCTGATCCACTGGCTGAAGCTGGACCGGCTGTCGGTCCTGGACCGCGGCCTGCGCGACCGCGCCTTGTCGCTCGCGATCGAGGAGATCGACCAGGAGGTGCGCACCATCGGCCGGCGCGAGGGGCTGGCGGCGGCGGCCATCGACATGATCACCACGCGCTACGCCATGCAGATCAACCATTTCCGCCGCATGCGCGCCGGCCATGGCGACCTGATGCTCGACGAACTGCTGTCGATCGGCCTCGCCATGCTGAGCGCGCAGGAGGAGGCCCGCTACTTCAAGAACTTCAAGGACGGCATCATGCCGCGACGGATCGCGGCCACCCTGCTCAACGATGCCGGCCGTCTGCGCGAGGCGGCGCGCTTCCGAGGCCGCCGGGGCTATGCCGAGGCCGCGCGCCAGACCCTGCGCCACGACTGGCGCATGAACCTCGGAATCTGGCTCAATCACCGGCTGGGATTCGAGCGGCTGCTGGCAAGCGCGCTGGCGGAGCGGTGCGAGACCCTGCTCAACCGCCGGCTCGTGATCGGCGAACTGCTCGGGTTCTGCCGCGACCGACTGACCGCGCTGCTGGGCGAGGAGACCGCGATCGAGATCCGCGGCCTCATCCTCGAGCGCACGCGCGCGATCGACGAGGCGCTGACCGCCCTGCGCCTGCAATACCCCGACTTCGCGCGCGAGCTGCAGAGCCGCTATCTCGGCCGCATCGCGCGCCAGATGGAGACCGACCGCTACGAGGAATGGAAGGAACGCGCCATCGTCGGCGGCGAGGTGGCGGAGGCGCTGGCGCACGATCGCGACCAGCGCTGGGCCGACCTCGACAAGCAGGGCCGGCTCGACGTCGCACTGTCGCCGACCGAGATGGTGGAGCGCGTGCCCCTGTTCGCCAAGCTGACGCCGGACAAGCGCGCCTCGATCGCGCGGCTGCTGAAGACCCGCATGACCCTGCCGGGCGATCCGATCGTGCGCCGCGGGCAGCGCGGCGATGCGATGTACTTCATCGCCTCCGGCGCGGCCATCGTGCTGATCCCCGGCAAGCCGGTGGAGTTGGGCAGCGGCGAGTTCTTCGGCGAGTTGGCCCTGCTCACCGGCCAGCCGCGCAACGCCGACGTCGTCTCGCTCGGCTATTGCCGCCTGCTGGAACTGAACTCGCGCGACTTCCAGGGCCTGCTGGCCGGCGATGCCGACCTGAAGCACGCGATCGAAGCGGTCGCCGCCGAGCGCATGCATCCCAGGCGCGGCGACCAAAGCGCGGAGCGGCGGGTGGGGCGGTAGGGATAGCACGCAATGAGAAATCCAGATGGAGCTCCCCTTCCCCACAAAGCAGGGCTATTGCATATGGCACGTCAGACAAAAAAGCCCCTTCTCCCCTTGCGGGAGAAGGATACGTAGCCTTGACGAGGCGGAGCCGAGCCTAGGCGAAGTTGGATGAGGGTCGCGCACCGATAGGTGCGCGCGCTCGAGAGAGCGCCAAGTCCGCGTGCAAAACCGTGCGGTGGTAGCGCTCGCGCGCTGCGCGCCTTCGGCACGGCCCCCTCACCCAGCTTCGCCTGAGCGCACTTCGTTCGCTAAGGCTACGCAGCCCTCTCCCGCGAGGGGAGAGGGGCTACTATTGCAGTGTGTTTTCAAATGCGATTGCCTGCCTCACAAGGGGGAAGGGGTTCATCGAGTGCGCTGATGGGCCTGTGCACTTCAGCGCGGCGGAAGGCAAGCCAGACTTGACCAAGGACAATCATCTGCGGGGTATCCTGTTCCTGCTGGGGTCGGGGATCGTGTTCGCGATCCTGGATTCGCTGGCGAAGGAGACCTCGACCCTCATCCCGGTGCTGCAGGTCGCCTGGGGCCGCTATGTCTTCCATGTCGTGTTCCTGCCGTTCTATGCGGAGCGGCGGGTGGGCGCGCCGGTCTGGTCGGCGGCGCGCTGGGCCCGCATGTTCGCGACCCGGCATCCCTGGCTGCAGCTGCTGCGCTCGCTGCTGCTGCTCGGTGCGACCCTGTTCTTCTTCGGCGCGGTCAGCTACGTGCCGCTGGCCGAGGCGCAGGCGGTCGCCTTCGTCGAGCCGCTGCTGATCACCGCCATCGCGCACTTCTTCCTCGCGGAGCGGATCGGCATCCGCCGCTGGCTGGCGATCGTCGTCGCCTTCGCGGGCGTGCTCGTCGTGATCCATCCCGGGTTCGGCATGCTGCACTGGGGCATGCTGCTCTCGCTCGGCTCGGCGGGCTGCGGCTCGATCTATTCGACATTGACGCGCATCGTCTCGCGCAATGATTCCGCCGGCACGTCGCTCGCTTATGCCGGCCTCGCCGGTTTCGTCGGGTTGAGCCTCGCCATGCCGTTCGTCTGGCAGCCGGCTTCGGCGCATGTCTGGCTGCTGTTCTTCGCGCTCGGGATCTCGGGCGGGCTCGGCCACTACCTGATGATCAAGGCGTTCGGCCACGCGCCCGGCGGCACGCTCGCGCCCTTCATCTATGTGCAGATGCTGTGGATGGTGATCATCGGCTGGCTGTGGTTCGGCGACTGGCCGGCGCTAACCACCTGGATCGGCATTACGCTCATTGTGGGATCAGGTCTTTATGCCCTGCATCGCGAGCGTATCCGGACCCGCGAGGCTCGGATTTCCATAGAGTCCTAAAGGCCTTATCGGGTGCGGCGGCATGACCCATCTGGGTTCGGCGGCTGCGCTGGCGCGGCCCCATCCCAAAAGGCTATAACCAGGACAGACTTGGCGCGCCGGCAAGCGTGGCGTGCGCGCGACGTGCAAGGGAGGACAGCCATGAATCTCGAACAAGCCAGATCGCTCGATGCGAAGGCGCTGCACAAGGCGGCCGCCAAGCTGAAGCCCGAAACCCGCCACTTCATCGACGGCAAGTTCGTGCCATCGAAAAAGGGCAGGACGTTCCAGACCGTCAACCCCGCGACCGGCGACGTGATTGCCGAAGTCGCGCGCGGCGATGCCTCCGACGTCGACGCGGCGGTGAAGGCGGCGCGCAAGGCATTCAAGTCCGGCGTGTGGTCGCGCATGGCGCCGCGCGATCGCATGACGGTGGTCTACAAGTTCGCCAAGCTGATCGAGGACAACGCGCTGGAGTTCGCGCTGCTCGACACTACCGACATGGGCAAGCCGATCAGCGAGATGCTGAACATCGACATTCCCGGCGCGGTGATGACCTTCAACTACTTCGGCGAGACCATCGACAAGATCGAAGGCCAGGTGACGGCAACGGCGGCGACCGAGTTCCACTACATCCTGCGCCAGCCGCTCGGCGTCGTCGGCTGCGTGGTGCCGTGGAACTATCCGCTGATGATGGCGGCCTGGAAGACCGCGCCGGCGCTCGCCGCCGGCAACTCGGTCATCCTGAAGCCGGCCGAGCAGTCGCCGCTCTCCGCCAACCTGCTCGCCAAATTGTTCATGGAGGCGGGCGGCCCGGCCGGCGTGTTCAACGTCGTGCACGGCCTCGGCGAAGAGGCCGGCAAGGCCCTGGCGCTCCACATGGACGTGGACAAGATCGGCTTCACCGGCTCGACCGAGGTCGGCAAGCTGATGATGGTCTATGCCGGTCAGTCCAACATGAAGCGGGTCACCACCGAGTGCGGCGGCAAGACCCCGCAGATCGTCACCGGCGACGTGCCCGACCTCGACACCGCCGTCCAGTATGCGGTGAACGGCATCTACGGCAACCAGGGCGAGGTGTGCAACGCCGGGTCGCGGCTGATCGTCGATGCCAGAATCCACGACGAGTTCGTCTCCAGGTTCCAGGCGAAGGCGAAGGCGAGCTTCAACCCCGGCGACCCGCTCGACCCCTCGACCACCATGGGCCCGCTGGTGACCAAGGAGCAGCAGAAGCGCGTGCTCTCCTACATCGACATCGGCAAGAAGGAAGGCGCCAAGCTCGCCATGGGCGGTGGCACGCCGAAGGGAATGGACAAGGGCTGCTATGTCGCGCCGACGCTCTTCACCGGCGTCAAGAACGACATGCGCATCGCAAAGGAGGAGATCTTCGGCCCCGTCACCGGCGTCCTCTCCTACAAGAAACTCGACGACGCGATCGCGATGGCCAACGATTCGATCTACGGCCTCGCGGCTTCGATCTGGACCTCGGACGTCTCGACCGCCCACAAGGCGGCGCGCGACATCGAAGCCGGCATCGTCTGGGTCAACTGCTTCGACCACGGCGACATGACCTCGATCTGGGGCGGCTTCAAGCAGTCCGGCATGGGCCGCGACAAGTGCCTGGAGACGCTCACCACCGTCACCCAGACCAAGTCGGTGTGGATGCACCTGGGCTGAGGCTCAGGCAGGCAATCGAATACGGAGGCCGATACCGTTTCCGATTTTGAAGGACCGGCCGACGAATCCCCGCTTCGTCGGCCGCGCTCCGACCTTTATTTCGTGCCGAATCCGATGTTGACGGGATTGGCTAGCCTGGCCGTCCCGGTTCCGGCGCGCTCGCGGACAAGCCTTTCGAGCGCCTGCCGGACCATCATTCGTTCGCCTTCGGCCAGCTCGAGTTCGGCGAGCACTGTTTCGACGATCGGGTTGCTCCAGATCACCCAGTCCCACACCTCCTCGCCGCTACGGAAGTCCGTGGTCTCGGTGATGGTCTCGACCACGATATCCTTCAGCCCGGCGGCCGCGAGCTCCACGCGCAGCCTCTCGGGATCCCGCAACTGGAAGGGCAGCGGTGGCGGATCCATTGGTGGACCGTCGAAGTCCGGCCGCACGGACTGGATGGCGCGCACGAGGAACGCAAGGAAGTCGATCTTGCCCGGATCGCCGTACGCGTTCACCAGAACGCGGCCGCTTGGCTTGACCACCCGCGTCATCTCGCGGATTCCAGCAGGCATGTCTGGAAACAGCATGACTCCGAACTGCGAACCGGCCATGTCGAAGCTGTTGTCGCCGAACGCGAGGGCTTGGCCGTCCGTGACCTTGGCTTCGATACTCAACCCCTCGGCACGTGCGCGCCGCGACAGCAGCTCCAGCATGACCGGCGACAGATCCGTTGCGACGACGTGCGCGCCCAGGCGCGCCGCCGGAATGCTCAGCGCCCCGCTTCCGGCGGCGACATCCAGGAACCGCATCCCGGCGCGGAGACCGGCCCGGTGCAGGCTTTCGCCGCCCAGCCACATCTGCGACGGAGTGTTGGTCCTGTCATACCCCGGCGCGATGCGGTCCCACGCAGCGCTGGTTTCGTCGATCGTCGTCGCCTGAGCGGCTTTCGCGCCCTGAGAGGTCATCATCGTCCACTCCTTGCACCTGCGGTTTCACGACCGCTTGATGCTATGAAAGGAAGCGGGCGTGGCGCTTCGGGGGAATCCCCCACGGATAGCCCTGGCCCAATGTGGGTAATTTCCCCGAGCCGGGAAGAGTCAGACGAGTCCGTGATGGCAGGCGAATGCGGTGGCCGCCGTTCGGCTTGGCACGTCCAGCTTGGCGAGGATGTTGCTCACGTGCCGGTCTACCGTCTTTTCGCTCAACCGTAGCTCGGCGGCAATCGCCCGGTTGGTCTTGCCGGCGGCGACCAGCCGAAGCACCTGCAGCTCACGCGCTGTCAAACAATGGCGCCGGCCCGGTGGCAGGCGTTCGGCGAGCGACTCGATAGTCGCTACATCCGGCCCAGCTCCCAGC
>DASSBF010000134.1:0-30308 GCA_035699005.1 Dongiaceae bacterium | reverse complement strand
CACCGCGAACCAGAAATCCGACCCGAAGGAGCGCCGCGAGGCGCTGGAGCAGGTCTTCAAGATCGTCAACGAGGATGCGGCGCTGGTGCCGATCTTCTGGCCCGCGTCCGCCATGGCGATCAACAGCAAATACAAGCTGACCGGCTACAACGCGTTCTGGTACAACATTCCCTGGGCCATCCGGGGCTTCGGCTTGAAGTAGCGGCAACGGGGCCGCGCAGCGGCGCGGCCCCTCTCCTGCCGGCGGGGCATCGGCGACATTTTCCGCGAAGGTGTGGGTCCGACAATGGATAAGCTTGCAGAGGTCGTGGGCCGGCTCGACCGTGTCCGCTTCCCGTCCGACATTTCCTTCGAGCGCGGCGGGCAGGCGATCGCCATCGCGGTCCGGCCTTCCGGCCGCGACGCGAACGAAAGCTACCAGAGCCGGATCTGGCGCTACGGGCTCGATGGCACCGCCACGCAACTGACCCACGGTCCGAACGGAGACCACAGCCCGCGCTGCTCGCCGGTGGACGACCGCGTCGCGTTCGCATCGGACCGCATCATCCGCGGCAAGGCCGATCTTTTCATTCTCGACAAGGGCGCGGCGAGGCCGCTGGGCGATATCCCTGGGACCATCGAGGACATCCGCTGGACCGACGACGGCGCCGCGCTCATCGTGCTCGCCGCCGACCGCGGCCTGGACGGGGGCGCCACCAACGGGGCGGTGCGCATCTGGTGGGGCGTAACCGAAGATCCCGCGATCACCAATCCGACCGACGCGCGCCGCCGCCTGTTCAAGGTTTCGGCATCCGACGGCGCCACCACTGAGGTCGGGCCGCGCGATGCCACCGTGTGGGAGTTCGACCTATCGGGCAACGATGGCGCCGTGGCGCTCGTCTCCGCCGATGCCAGCGAGCGCGGCTGGTATCACGCCAGGCTGGCGGGCATCGAGTTCGCGACGCGCTCCGTGAAGATCCTGCATGAATCGCCGTGGCAGTTGCAGAGCGCGGCGGTATCGCCCTCGCGCAAGCGTGTCGCTTTCGTGGAAGGCTGGTCGAGCGACCGCGGCCTGGTGGCCGGCGAGATGCGCGTCCTCGAGCTCGCCACGGGCAAGGTCGTCTCGGTCGCGGCGGCGGAGCAATCCAACATCTCCTCCCTGTCCTGGCGCGATGAGGAGAGCCTGTGGTTCGCCGGCTGGTCGCGACTAGGCACGACCTATGGGATCGTCCGGCTGGACGGCACCTTCGAGTGGGTGCGGCGGGAGGATGCTGTCATCGGCCCGAGCTCCTTCCTGGCCGCCCTGTCGCCCGCCCCCGACGGCAAGCGCTTCGCCGCGATCCGCGAAGCCGTGGGCGTGCCGCCGGAGATCGTGTTCAAGACCGCCTCGGATTCGGATTGGACTCGGGTGACCTCGCTCAACGCCTCGATCATGGCCGAGTACGGCGACTATCCCGACGTGCGAGAGGTGCGCTGGAAGGCCAAGGACGGCGTGGCGATGGAGGCGCTGGTCCTGCTGCCGAAGGACCGCAATCCGGGGCCGCTGCCCACCATCGTCGACATCCATGGCGGCCCGACCTGGTCGGCCAAATACGCCTTCAATCCGGGCTTTGCCCTGCACGAGGCCGCAGCCGGCTACGCGGTATTCCTGGCGAACTATCGCGGCAACACCGGCTGGGGCCAGCCCTATTCGCGGCTCAACATCGGCGATCCGGGCGGAGGCGAATGGGACGACATCATGGCCGGTATCGACCACTGCATTGCCGAGGGGATCGCCGATCCCGACCGCCTCGGCGTCACGGGTGCGAGCTACGGCGGCTATATGACGGCCTGGGCGGTGGCGCGCACCGACCGCTTCAAGGCGGCGGTCATGGTCTCCGGCATCTCCAACCAGTGGAGCTGCCATTATTCCTGCAACCACGATTTTGGCGAGTTCATCGTCGGCGGGCCGCTCAAGGAGGAACGATACCGCAAGCTGGCCATCGAGCGATCGCCTTTGTTCCGCCTGGACAAGCCGGCCACGCCGACGCTCATCATCCACGGCGAGCTCGACCGCTGCACGCCGCTGGGCCAGGGCCAGGAATTCTACAGCGCATTGCTGGAGCGCGGCGTGCCCGCCGAGCTCGTGGTCTATCCGCGCGAGGGCCACGGGTTCCAGGAGAGCGCGCACAAGCTCGACAAGGCCCGGCGCGTCGTCGCCTGGTTCGACCGCTACCTGAAGGCGGCGCGCTGATGCACTCAGGCGTGGGGCGCCTGATCCTGATGCGGCTGGCGGTCGCCATCCCGCTGTTGTTCATCATCTCCTTCGGCGTCTTCTCGCTGGTGCATCTCGCTCCAGGCGATCCGGTGCGCGCGCTGCTCGGCACTCGGCCATCCGACCCGGAGACCCTCGCCAACCTGCGCGAGCGCTACCATCTCAACGATCCCTTCATCGTCCAATACGGCAAGTGGCTGGGCCAGGTGCTGCATGGCGACCTTGGCCGCTCGATCAACGGCAACCGGCTGGTCTGGAGCTCGATCAGGGAGCGCGCCGGCGTCACCATCTATCTGTGCCTGATCAGCACGGCGATCGTGCTGATCGCCGGCGTCCTGCTCGGCATGGTGGCGGCGTTCAAGCGCGGCGGGCGGCTCGACCGCTTCGTCGTCATGTTCGGCGTGTTCGGCATCTCCTCCCCCGCCTTCGTCACCGGCATTTTCCTGCTCTACCTGTTCGGGGTGGTGCTGGGCTGGTTTCCGACCTTCGGCGCAGGCCGCGGATTCCTCGACCGGTTCTGGCACCTGACGCTTCCCTCCGTCGCGCTCGCGCTGTCGATCATGGCTATCGTCGTCAAGATCACCCGCGCCTCCATGATCGAGGTCATGGACCGCGACTATGTCGCCTTCGCCCGCGCCCGCGGCATGAGCGCGGCGCGCATCACCTTCGCCTATGTCCTGCGCAACGCGCTCATCCCGGTGGTCACGGCAGGCGGGATCATCGTCATCGGGTTCCTCGCCAACGCGATCTATGTCGAGGTGACCTTCGCCCTGCCGGGCCTCGGCTCGCTGATCGTCGATGCGGTGCAGAAGCGCGACATTCCGCTGATCCAGGGCACGGCCCTGGTTTTCGCCTGCTTCGTCGTCATCATCAACCTGGCGGTCGACGTCATCTATACGATGATCGACCCGCGTATCCGCTTCGGCACGGTCGAATCATGAGCCTCCATGCCGAGAGCGCGAAGCCGGAAGGCGGTGCCCCGCGCAGCACGATCCCCCCCGGTGTCGTACTCGCCTTCATCATCGTCGCGGCGGTCGTCATCTGCGCGTTCTTCGGTCCCCACATCGCGCCGGATTCGCCCTTTACCCAGCGCCTCGAGGTCGGCGATGTCCCGCCCTCGGCGCAATTCCTGGCGGGCACGGACCTGCTGGGCCGCGATGTGCTGTCGCGCGTGATCCATGGCGCCTGGACGGCCCTTGTCGGGCCGGTCGTGGTGGCGGTGAGCGGCTGGGCGATCGCGACAGTCCTCGGCCTGCTGTCGGGCTATCTCGGCGGCGTGGTCGATTCCGCGATCATGCGCTGGGTGGATTTCATGCTGGCCCTGCCGGGGCCGCTGGTCGCCATCGTGGTGGTCGGCGTGGTCGGCGGCGGCTATTGGACCGCGGTGCTGGTGACCACCATCATCTTCACCGCGCCCGACACCCGCATCGTGCGCAGCGCCGTGCTGGAGCAGCGCCCACGACCCTATATCGACGCCGCGCGCGCGCTGGGCGTTTCCAAGGCCCGCATTCTCTTCATCCACATCCTGCCGAACGTGCTGCCCATCATTCTCGCCTATGTCGTGCTCGATTTCGCGTTCGCGCTGGTGAACCTCGCCGGCCTGTCCTTCCTCGGCCTCGGGGTCGAGCCGGGCACGCCGGACTGGGGCCGCATGCTGTTCGAGAACCGCACCATCCTGTTCACCAACCCGGTGGCGCTGCTGCTGCCCGCCGGCATGATCATCCTGACCGCAGTCAGCATGAACCTGATCGGCGATTGGCTGTTCGAGCGGCTGACGCGATGAATGCCGTGCCGTTGCTGACGGTCCGCAGCCTGGCGATCTCCGCCGGCGGGCGCCCTATCACGACCGGCACGGATCTCGAGGTCGCGCGCGGCGAGACCGTCGCCATCGTGGGCGAATCCGGCTCCGGCAAGTCGCTGACCGCCAAGGCCATCGCGCGCCTGCTGCCGCCCGGTGTTTCGGCGACCGGCTCCATCGCCTATGACGGCGCCGACCTGATGAGCCTGCCGGAGCGCGAGATGCGGCAGATGCGCGGCCGGCGCCTCGCGATGATGCTGCAGGATCCCTTCACCATGCTGAACCCGCTGATGAAGGCAGGGCGGCATATCGCGGAGACGCTGCGCGGCCGGCCCGGCCTCTCCGATCGGGCTGCGTTGAAGGCGGAAGTCGCGCGGCGCCTCGCGGAAGTCGGCATCACCGATCCGGACGTGGCTGAGCGCATGCCATTCCAGCTCTCCGGCGGCATGAGCCAGCGGGTGGCGCTCGCCGCTGCGTTGGCGCGCGATCCGGAGCTGCTGATCGCCGACGAACCTTCGACCGCACTTGACGTCACCACCCAGGCCGAGATCATCAAGCTGCTGCAGAGCGTGCAGCAGGCGCGCGGCATGAGCCTCATCCTCATCACGCACAATCTGCGGCTCGCCTTCTCGACCTGCGACCGGATCTATGTGCTCTATGCCGGCTCGCTGCTGGAAGTGGGGACGGCGCGCGCGGTCGAGCAGGACCCGTTCCATCCCTATACGCTCGGCCTATTGCTGTCGGAGCCGCCGGCCGACAAGCGCGTGCCGAGGCTGATCGCCATCCGCGGCAAGGTGCCGCGCGCCGACGAGGTTGCCGGCCGCTGCACGTTCGCCGACCGCTGCGACTGGGCGAAGGATGCCTGCCGGGCGGCAACGCCGCCGCTCGCGGAACAGGCGCCCGGGCGCCTCGCCGCCTGCATCCGGCGGGCGGAGATCGCGGCGGAAATGCAGGCCTTGCGTGGCGCGGCCCTCGAGGCTGCTGCATTGCCCGCGCCGCCGGAGCCGGCAATCCAGCCAATCGTCCGCGCGGTCAACATCGTGAAGGACTTCGCCGGCCGCCGCGGCCGCGTGGTTCATGCCCTGAAAGGCGTCGCGATCGAGGTGCGGCCGGGAGAGAGCGTGGGGCTGGTCGGCGAATCCGGGTCCGGCAAGACGACGCTGGGCCGCACCCTGGTCGGGCTGGAGACCCCGACCAGCGGCACGATCGAGATCGCCGGCCGCGATGCATCGAGCTTCGAGGCGATGAGCAGGGCCGATCGCACCGCCACACGGCGCACCATCCAGATGGTGTTCCAGGATCCCTACTCGACCTTGAATCCGCGCCATTCGGTGCGCACCAGCCTGCGCGAAGCAGTCCGCACGGCCGGCAAATTCACCGACGCCCAAGCGGACGCACGCATTGCGGAACTGCTGCGCGAAGTCGGCCTGCCGGAGAGCTATGCCGGCCGCCGCCCGTCATCGCTGTCCGGCGGCGAGCGCCAGCGCGTCGCGATCGCGCGCTCCCTCTCGGTCAATCCCCGGATACTGGTGTGCGACGAGCCGGTGTCGGCGCTCGACGTTTCGGTCCAGGCACAGATCCTCAACCTGTTCAAGCGCCTGCAGCAGGAGCTTGGGCTGTCCTATCTCTTCATCACCCACGATCTTGCGGTCGTGCGCCAGGTGGCGGAACGCATCTACGTGCTCTACCTGGGGGAGATCGTCGAGGAGGGTTCCGCGGAAGAGGTCATCGGCCGCCCGCAGCACCCCTACACCAGGCGCCTGATCGATTCGATTCCGCGCTGAAGTGGATGGCGCGCGTGCGGGGTTTCACTTCAAGCCGATTCCGCCGCCGATGCTCCCGCCGCCACCGCCGATGCTGCCGCCGACCGAACCGCCGATACCCCCGACGCTGCCGCCGATCGAACCGCCGATCCCGCCGCCGCCCACATCGACATCGGCATGACCGCTGATCCCGCCGGAGCCGCTCGAACCCGTGTCACCACCGCCGGTGCCGTCACCGCCAGTGCTGTCACCGCCCGTGCTGTCGCCGGTATCGCCGCCCGTATCGCCGCCGCCCGTGCTGCCGCCGGTATCGCCGCCGCCCGTGCCGCCGCTGCTTCCAGCATCCGATCCGCCACCGCCGGTTCCAGAACCGCCTGCACCGCTGGCGCCCGATCCGGCATCGCCGGATCCCGTGCCGCCGGTACTCCCTTGCGAGCCGCTCCCTCCGGAACCTGCGCTGCCCGTATCCCCGCTCCCTGTACTACCGCCCGCTGCACCGCCGCTGCCGGTCCCGCCGGTGCCGGTATCACCACCACTTCCCGCATTGCCGCTACCTGGATCGCCAGTGCCGGTTCCACCGCTACCAGTATCACCGCCTCCCGAACCGGCACCGGTTGGATCGCTGCTGCCCGTTCCACCGCTGCCGGGATCGCCGCTACCCGTATTGCCGCCGCCGGTGCTGCCCGTGCCGCCACCGCCATTGTCCGATCCGCTCCCGGCGCTGCCGCCCGCGCCATCGCCCGGAGCGCCGGAGCCTGCCGATTGCCCGGCGGACTTGCCAGGATCGCGCGTGCCGCGAGCACCGAGCGGGCCATGACTGTCCCCTCTGAGGCCGGGTGTTTCCTTGTCGTTGCCGCGACGGTAGACCGATTCCCGACGGGTGCCGGTATCTGACTCGTCCGCTGTCTGGGACCGCGGCCCGCTCGCTGCGGGGATCGCGACCGACACCGCCGAAGGATTGTGATCGGCTGGAGCAGGCATGACCTTGTCCGCCTTGAACTCCCCTTCGGAAGATCCGATGGGCTGCCCGTCCTGTGTCCCCTGGCTCGCGGTCCGAACCGCGACCGGCTGAGGCTTCAGCCTTGGGGCCAGACGCACCTGTGCGATTTCATTGGCCGGCGATGCCGGCTGCATGAGCGCGGCATCGACCGCCATCGGCCACCGCGATGGGACCGCCAGCCGGGTTGCACGGGGAAGCAGGCGCGCCGCCATCCGGGCCGCCGCCGGATCGGCGGCCGGAGCCGCTTCAACACGGGGCTGCGCCGGCACTGACGGGGCTACCGCCACGGGCGCAGCGGATTGCACGTGCATCCAACCGGCCCGCAACGAGGGCTCCTGGTGCCAAAGCGCGACCCCGGAAGCCGTGACGACGGCGAGGATGGACGCCGCGCCGGCGAGAACCCAACGCGATTTCGAGCCGCGACTTGCGCCGCCCAGCGGCAGAGGTTCGCGCGGGTTGACTGTCCGACTGCTGAGGCGCTCCCTCACCCCCTCGGTCGCGCCGAATTGCAGCTTGCCAAGCCGCCCTGCACCTGCGGCCTCCGAGCCCGTTTCGAGAACGGCCGCGAATGGCGCACTGTAGCGAGGGGAATGGGGTCCAGGTTGCTGCGGGTCGGCGGCCGCCATCAACCCGGCGGCCGGTGCGGCTGGTTTCTGTGCGATCACCGGCATGAATCGCGGCGCGCGCGGCTTTGGAGCGTTCGTCGCTCCGCGGACCGGTTGCTGTGTCGCCTGCAGCGCCTTGCGTTGCTGCTTCCAGCGCGCGAACAGGCGCGCAATTTCTTCCGGCGATCGCTTGCTCAGATCGAATGCCGACAGATCGCCCGCTGGTTGCCTGACTGCTCCGTTCTGGGAACTCACGCGACACCCCCAATTCAGCTCTCCGCCAACATCGAGGGATGATCAGCGTTCCCCGACGAGGCGATGCGAACCAGGGTCATTTCAGTGACAACGGTCGGTCGGAGCCGAACAGGCTCCTGCGCGCTCAAAGCCGTTCCATCAGCGTCATCGCTGCAGCCGGCGCCTTGGGCTTGAACCCGTTGATCATGTAGATGAAAACGTCGCGCGATTTCGGCGGCTTCTTCTCCGGTCCCGCTACCGGCTTCAGGTCGCGCGGCGTTCCGCCTTTCGCCCAGGTCCGCGCCCGCTCCGCCCATTGATCCAGCGCCTTCGGCGGATAGCCGGTTTCGACTTTCTCCGCGCAGCGCTGCAGCCGGACATAGACGAACGGCGCCGTGACATCGGGAATTTCCGGGAATCCCTCCTTGTCCGTCAGCACCACGGCAGTGCCGTGCTTCCGCAGCAAAGCCACGAACTCCGGCACGCGAAAACTGTCATGGCGCACCTCCACCACGTGCCGGATGGCCAAGCCGTCAACGTTGCCCGGCAACAGTTCCAGGAACGCCTCGAAATCGCCCGGGTCGAATTTCTTGGTCGGCAGGAACTGCCAGTTGACCGGTCCGAGTTTCTCCTTCAGCTCCGTGACGCCGCTGGCGAAAAAGCGCTCGACGGTCGCGCCCGCTTGCGCCAGCACACCTCGATTGGTCGCGAAGCGCGGTCCCTTGACCGCGAACACGAACCCATCGGGCGTCTCGGCCCGCCAGCGGGCAAAGCTTTCCGGCTTCTGCGAGCCGTAGTAGGTGCCGTTGATCTCGATCGTGGTGAGATGCTGGCCGGCATATTCCAGCTCGCGCTTCTGCGGCAGCCCCTTGGGATAGAACGTGCCGCGCCACGGCTCGAACGTCCACCCGCCGATGCCGACTCGAATGCTGTGGGCGCTTTTTCCGGCTGGCATGACCCATCCCTGGACGGCAGTGCTGAGGCCTGAACCTAGCCGGCGCAGGCGTGCCATGGCAATTCGACAGCGCGATGCGGCACCGGCAGGCCCGGCCGGCAGCAATCATGCGGCCGGCTCAGCGCCCGAATGCATACCCCTGCATGAAGCGCGGGTTGGCCGCCGCCTTCAAAAGCGACCCCTGCTTCGTGGCCGCGCTGACACGGCCGAGAAGCCAGTCATCGACCACGTCCACCTTGTGGCCGCGCCGGCGCAAGTCATCCACGGTATCCCGTGCGGCCCGGCCTTCGATCAGGACCTGGCCCGGGTTGGCTTCGCGCGGATAGAACGAGCTCGGAAAGTGGGTGGTGTGGAACTCCGGCGCGTCGATCGCCTCCTGCAGATTGAGGCCGAAATGGACGTGGCGCAGGAACACATTCAGCGACCACTGATCCTGCTGGTCTCCGCCCGGCGTCCCGAAGACCATGTAGGGACTGCCTTCGCGCAACGCCAATGACGGCGACAGCGTCGTGCGCGGACGTTTTCCGGGCGCCAGGCTTGCCGGCATATTCGGCTGCAGCCAGAACATCTGCGCGCGGGTGGAGAGCGCGAACCCCAGCTCCGGAATCGCGGGCGAGCTCTGCAGCCAGCCGCCGCTCGGCGTCGCCGAGACCATGTTGCCCCAGCGGTCGATCACGTCGAGATGGCAGGTGTCGCCGCGCGTCGCGCCGCTCGCCTGCGTCTGCAGGTCGAGCGTCGGCTCGCCCTGGCCATGGGCGCCGGCATGGGCCACATCGGTGCTCATCGCGGCCGCCAGTCGAACGATCGGCGCCGCGCCGAAACCGGCGATCCGGCCCGGCCGGATTTCGTGCGACGCGCTCTCAGCCACGAGGCCGCGACGTTCGCGGTTGTACGCATCCGACAGCAGCGTCTCGACCGGAACTTCGACGACGTTCGGGTCGCCGTAGAAAGCCTCGCGGTCGGCAAACGCAAGCTTGGCGCATTCGATCACGGTGTGGATGAATGCCGGATCCTGCGGGCCAAGGCCGTCGAGGTCGAAATCGCGAAGCAAGGCGAGCTGCTGGAGCGCGACGGGCCCCTGCCCCCACGGCCCGGTCTTGCACAAGGTGTAGCCGTGATAGTCGTAGGTGCAAGGCCGCTCCACAGTGGCAGCCCAGCGCGCCATATCATCGCCAGTCAGCAGCCCACGATGACGCCGCCCGCTGGTATCCATCGCCTCGGTCTGGCGGCAGAAGCGGTCGATCGCCTCCGCAACGAAGCCTCGGTACCACGCATTGCGCGCCCGCTCGATGCGCGCCTCGCGGCTCTTGCCTGACTCGCCTTCGCGCACCAGACGCTCGTAGGTTTCCGCCAGTTGCGGGCTGCGGAACAGACTGCCAGCCGCGGGCACGCCGCCGCGCAGCCAGAGCGCAGCGGAGGACGGCCACTCGGTCTCGAACAGCTCGCGCACCTCCCCGATGGTGTTGCTGATGTTCGGGACCAGCGCAAACCCGCCTTCGGCATAGCCGATCGCCGGCGCCAGCACGTCCGCCAACTCCATCGTCCCATGGTCTCTCAGCATCAGCATCCAGGCGTCGAACGAGCCGGGCACCACCGCCGCCAGCAGGCCCGTTCCCGGCACCAGGTCGAGATCCTGCGCCCGGTACGCCTCGATGGCCGCCGCCGCCGGCGCCACGCCCTGGCCGCAGATCACGTCGACCCGCTTGGTTGCTGCGCTGTAGAGGATGATAGGCACTTCGCCGGCGGGGCCGTTGAGATGCGGCTCGACCACCTGCAGGGCGAAGCCGGTCGCCACCGCCGCGTCGAAGGCGTTGCCGCCTTTTTCGAGGATGGCCATGCCCGCCGCCGTCGCCAGCCAATGGGTGGAGGCGACGACGCCGAAGGTGCCGAGGATTTCCGGTCGGGTGGTGAAGTTGGGCATTCGATTGCTTCTTGCTGCTGGAACGTCGGATCAGGCTGCGTCCTTGACCTCGCGCACGTCGAGGAAGTCGCGCAGCGCATCGCCGATGAAATTGATGGAGAGCACGGTGAGCATGATGGCGAGGCCCGGGTAGATGCCGAGCCCCCAGTCGCGGCTGATGAAGCTGCGGGCATCGGACAGGATAAGGCCCCAGGTGGGCGTCGTCGGCTCGACGCCGAGGCCGAGGAAGGAAAGGCCGGCCTCCGCCAGGATGGCGTACGACACGCTGACCGTGGCCTGCACGATGATCGGCGCCACCGCGTTGGGCAGGATATGCCGCCACATGATGCGGAAATGCGAAACGCCGACGGTGCGCGCCGCCGCGACATACTGCTCCTCCTTGATCGACAGGACCATGCCGCGCGCGATTCTGGCGAAGTCATCCAGGAAGGCGAGCGAGATCGCGACGATCAGGTTGGACAGCCCGGTCCCGAACACCGCGACCAGGTAGACCGCGATGATGAAGTTCGGAAACGCCCATTGCAGGTCGATGTAGCGCATGATGATGTGGTCGAGCCAGCCGCCGAAATAGCCGGCGAGGACGCCGAGCGTGACTCCCGCCACCAGGGCGATCGCCACGGTTACGATCCCGATGAACAGCGAGACCTGGGTCCCGACGATGATCCGGCTCAACAGGTCACGCCCCAGATCGTCGGTGCCCAGGGGATGCGCCCAGCTTGACGGCAGCATCATGTCGAACGCCATGGCGTTCGGATCGTACGGCGCGATCCATGGACCGAAAACGGCCGCGATCAGGAACAGGCTGAGCACGATCACCCCGAACAGCGCCTTGCGGTCGCGCAGGAAGACGCCGCGCAGCCTCCGCCAGGTCGACTGGCGCTGCGGCAGCGGCTCGAGCGTGTCGATGAGGGCCTGGTCGGTCATGTGTCGTACCGGATGCGCGGGTCGATCATGGTGTAGAGCACGTCGACCACCAGATTGCAGAGAATGAAGATCGTGGAAACGACCAGCACCGCGCCCTGCACCGTGGGATAGTCGCGATTGAGGATGCTCTGGATCAGCAGCCGGCCCAGCCCCTTGATCGCGAATACGTTCTCCACCACCACCGCGCCGGCCATCAGCAGCGCGAACGCGATCCCGACCACGGTGATGACGGGAATGAGGGCGTTGGGAAAAGCATGACGCAGGATGATGGCCGTGCCGGTCAATCCCTTGGCGCGCGCGACGCGGATGTAGTCGGTCTTCAGGACTTCCAGCATGCCGGAGCGGATGTTGCGCGCGATGATCGCGGAGAACGTGGTCCCGACCGCGATCGCCGGCAGGATGAGGTGCGACAGCCACGGCCAGAACCCCTCCGACAGCGGCGCGTAGCCGATCGCCGGCAGCCACTTGAGGCCGGCCGCGAACACGATGATGAGCAGGATGCCGAGCCAGAACTCCGGCATGCTGAGGCCGAGGAAGGCGCCGAACGAGACGACGTTGTCCAGCATGGAGTTGCGCCGGGTGGCGGCGATCAGCCCCGCCGGCACCGCGATCGCCAGCGCGATGATGAAGCCGAGGCTCGCCAGCGACAGCGTGCGCGGCAGCGCTTCGGCGATGGCCTGCGACACCGGCACGTGGCTGCCATAGATGGAGTTGCCGAGATCGCCGTGGAACATCAGCCAGAACCACTTGAAGTACTGCACATAGATCGGGGCGTCGAGACCGAGCTTGTGGCGCAAGGCTTCGACCGCGGCGGCGTCGCCGGCATCGAACAGCATCGCCGCGATCGGATCGCCCGGCACGATCCGCAGCATGAAGAAGACGAGCGTCGCCACCGCCCACATGACGATGACGGAACCGATGACCCTTCTGATCAGGAAGCGGGACATGCCGTCCTTTCCATGCGGCGGCGGGCGGCGGGTTCCGTTCCCCGCCGCCCGCGCGCTCTCAAGCCAGCGTCACGCGGTCAAGGTCGACCAGGCCGGGAATCCGGCTCTCCTTCGGGAAATTGACGCTCTTGTGGTGCACCAGGATGTCGGGCTGGTGGAACAGGAAGGCGCTCGCCACCTTGTCGGAGGTGGTCTTATTGGCCTTCACCACCATCTCCCGCCGCTTGTCGACGTCCGCCGTCGCGCTCTGCTTGCTGATGAGCGCATCGACATCCTTGTCCGAGAAGAAGCCGAACGGGTATTTCGACTTGTCGCGCAGCCGGCCATTGAATTTGGAGGTCGTCTGCATCCAGTCGACCAGGGCGTCGTCCGGATCGTAGTCGCCGCCGCTGCCGAGCCGCACCAGGTCCCAGTTCATGCCGTCGAAATCCTCGATCAGAACCGGGAAGTCCTTGGTCTCGATCGCGACATCGATGTTGAGGTTCTGCTTGAGCTGGTTGGCGACCACCTCGGTCTCGCGCTTGTTGGACGGAGTCGTCAGCAGGCGCAGCTTCGGGAAGCCCTTGCCATCAGGATAGCCCGCGTCGGCGAACAGCTGTTTCGCCTTGGCGAGATCGAACTTCTGATTGCTGCTGTCGGCGAGGCTGGGGTCGAAATAGTGCCCCATCGCGGGGTTGACCGTGCCGAAGGCGGGCGTGCCGCGGCCGAACTGGGCCTGCTTGAGATAAGCATGGCGGTCGATGGCCTTGGCGATCGCAAGGCGCGCCATGAAGCCCTTTTCTTTCATCAGCTCCTCGAGCGGCTTGTTGAAGTCGGTGACCTTCATGTTCTCGTGCCAGGGATTGACCCACAGCGCCTGGAAAGTCGGGCCCGGCGTCTCATCGACCACCAGGTCGCCGTTCGCCGCGAACCGGTCGATCAGCTCCGGCGCGATCGGGTTGCCGCCGATCAGCTTGATGTCGCCGGCCTCGATGGCGGCCGCCAGCGGCTCGGCATCGATGATCGGCTGGATCACCACCTTGTCGAGCTTGGGCCGGTCCTTGTCGTAGTATTCGGTGTTCCGCTCCAGCACGACCGCCTGGCCGAGCTGGTGCTGCGTCACCTTGAACGGTCCGGTGCCGACCGGCGCCAGGCCGTATGCGGATTCGCCCATCTTCTCCAGTGCACCCTTGCAGACGATGGTCATGGCGCGGCCGCTGGCGCGCTCAAGCACTTTCGGCAGGAACGAGGCCTGCGGCGCCTTCAGCTTGAAGTGGACCGTGTGGTCGTCGACCTTGTCCAGCCCGGCGATGTTGGCGACCACCGCGGAATGGATCGATTTCTGCGGATCGCTCGACCGCTTGTAGGTGAAGAGCACATCGTCGGCGGTGAACGGATCGCCGTTGTGGAAGCGCACGCCCTGCCGCAGCTTGAAGGTGTATTCGGTGCCGTCGTCCGATACCGTCCAGCTTTCCGCCAGGTCGCCCTGCGCGATCAGCTCCGCGTTGATGTGGGTCAGCCCCGACAGCACGTTCGAGGAGATCTGGAATTGCAGCACCTGGTTGATCTGCGCGGGGTCGAGGGTCACGATCTCGCCGACGCCGGCCCAGCCGCAAGTCAGCGTTCCGCCGGCCTTGCCTTCCGCCCGCGCCGGGCGTACCGCACCCATCAGGTGCCCGCTGGTGAGCAGTCCGGCGGCGGCCAGCAGCCGCAGCACGGTGCGCCGCTCCAGCCTGGGCCCGCACATCGCCGCGCGGCCGAGGCCGAACAGCGGATCCTTCGGATCGAAGTCGTAGGCATCGTCGAACTCCGCCCGGATGCGGGCCTCGTCGGCGCTGGTCAATCGCGTGTGCTGGGATGTCATCGCAACCTCCTCGTTTCAGCTCCCTGCATGTCCCGGCCTTGAAAGCGGCAGTTCCCGATCCGCCAGCCATGCCGGGTTGATTGCGGCCGGACCGACCTTCGGGCAGGCCACGAAATGCTGTTCGTCGATCTCGCGCAGCTGTGGAACGGCCAGCCGGCAGCTCTCGTCGGCAAGCGGGCAGCGCGGATGGAAGACGCAGCCGCTCGGCGGATTCATCGGGCTCGGGATCTCGCCCTGGATCACCTGGTGCTCGCGGCGGTGCTCGATCTCGGGGTCGGGAACCGGCACCGCGGACAGCAGCGCGCGCGTATAGGGATGACAGGCGTTGTCGAACAGCGGGTCGCTGTCCGCGATCTCGGCGATCCGGCCCAGATACATGACGGCGACGCGCTGGCAGATGTGCCGCACCACGCTGAGGTCATGGCCGATGAAAAGGTAGGTCAGGCCGAACTCGTCACGCAGATCCTCGAGCAGGCGCACGATCTGCGCCTGGATCGAGACGTCGAGCGCGCTGACCGCTTCGTCGCAGACGATGAAGTCGGGCCGCAGGGCGAGCGCCCGCGCGATGCCGACACGCTGCCGCTGGCCGCCGCTCATCTCGTGCGGATAGCGGTCGACCGTCCGCGCGGGAAGCCCGCAGACCGACAGCAAATGCCGGACCCGCTTGAGGCGCCCGGCGCTGCTGCGTTCGATGTCGTGGACCAGCAGCGGCTCGCCGACGATCTCCTCCACGGTCATGCGCGGGTTGAGCGAGCTGTAGGGATCCTGGAACACCGCCTGGACGCGCCGGCGAAAGGCGCGGGTCCGCTGCGCGTCGAGGGTGGCGATGTCTTCGCCATCGAACCGGATCTGGCCGGAAGTCGGCTCGTCGAGCTTCAGCAGGCACCGCCCGATGGTCGATTTCCCGCATCCGGATTCACCGACCAGGCCGAAGGTCTCGCCGCGGCGGATGGCGAAACTGACGCCGTCGACCGCCCTGACCGCGCCTATTGTGCGGTCGAAAAGAAGGCCCCGCTTGACCGGGAAGTACTTCTTGAGGTCGCGGACCTCGACCAGGATGTCCCCGCTCCTCATGCCGGCACCAGCTCGTGCAGGCGATGCAGCTCGAAGCAGGCGCTGTGGTGCCCGGCGCTCACCGCGCGCAGCGGCGGCGCCGCCTCCGCGCAATGTGCGGCGGCCAACCGGCAGCGCGGCCGGAACGTGCAGCCGCTCGGCAGGGCCAGCGGATCGGGCGGATGGCCGACGATCGGCTCCAGCCGCGCGCTCCGCGGCCGGTCGAGGCGGGGCACCGAGTTCAGCAGGCCGATTGTGTAGGGATGGCTCGGGGCGCGATAGATCTCGCTCGCCGGGCCGCGCTCGACGATCCGCCCGGCATACATCACGTTGACCCGATCCGCGTAGCGGGCGACGATGCCCAAATTGTGCGTGATGATGACGAGCGCGACGCCGAGCTGCCGGCACAATCCCTGCATCAGGTGCAGGATCTGCGCCTGGATCGTGACATCGAGGGCCGTCGTCGGCTCGTCGGCGATGATCACCTCGGGCTTGCAGCTCAGCGCCATGGCGATCATCGCGCGCTGCCGCATCCCGCCGCTCAGATGGTGGGGATATTGCTTCAGGCGCCGCTCGGGCTCCGCAATGCCGACCAGCCGGAACAGCTCCACGGCGCGCGCGAGCGCCCCGCCCGGAGTCAATCCGAGGTGCATCTGCATCGCCTCCGTGACTTGCCGTCCGATCGACAGGATCGGATTGAGCGAGGTCATCGGCTCCTGGAACACCATGCCGATGCGATGGCCGCGGATGCGCCGGATCGCCTCGCTGTCGAGCTGCAGAAGATCTTCGCCATCGAGGCGGATGGCGCCCGCCGCGATGCGGCCGGGCGGTTCCGCGACCAGCCGCAGGACGGCGAGCGCGGTCACGGATTTTCCGCTGCCCGACTCTCCCACCACCGCCACGATCTCGCCGCGCTTCACGTCGAACGAGACATCGTTGACCGCGCGGATGAGGCCGTCGGGCATCCGGAACTCGACGCAGAGGTTCTCGATCTCAAGGAGCGGCAGCACGGGCGTCGCACTCCGCAAATCCGAACGGGCTCGCTGTCTTCAAGGAGACATCCGTAGGCGCCATGAATTTCAAAACCTGCGGGGCGGCCTCCCCTCAGAAGCGGCGCCCATTGCTTAGACGTTCCATTATCATTATCATTATCGTTATTGTGTGGGCATTCGCGCCCCCGAGTCAACCCAAGACCGGCAATGAGCTACGTCGAAACCATTCTGAGCGCGGAAAACTCCCTCCCGCCGAAGCAGCGCAAGAGCAACACGGTCTATCACGCGGTCAAGCGCGCCATCCTGTTGCGGCGGCTCGAGCCCGGCCAAGCGCTCTTGGAGCAGCAGATCGCCGCGACCATGGGGTGCAGCCAGGGAACCGTGCGCGAGGCGCTGCTGCGGCTCGAACAGGACGGTCTGGTCAGCCGGCGCGGCTATCGCGGCACGGCGGTATCGACGACATCACTGGAGGAAGCGGCGCAGATGGCCCGCATCCGCATCTCGCTCGAGACCGAGAGCGCACGCCGCGCCGCCGAATCCTGCACCAAAGCCGACCTCGCGCGGTTCGATGCGATCATCGCCCGGATCGGCGAAGCCGAAGCGCGGCACGACGGCTACAGCCTCAGCGAACTCGACCGCGAATTCCATCTCGCCATCTTCCAGCAGGCCCGTCTCTCGACGCTCGAACCGATCCTGACCCGCTGCGCGCTGCATGTGCACCGCTATACCTTCGGCAATGGGCCGATCGGCGTTACGCCCGACAACCGGGTCGGCCTTCCGTCGAGCATGGAGCAGCATCGCGTGGTGCGCGATGCGCTGGCGACCCGCGATCCGGCGCTGGCGGCGCGGGCCATGCGCGACCACATCGAAACGATCCTCGGCTATTGGTCCTCGGACCTGCTGCGGATGGTGCGCGGCGAGCCGATCGCGAGTCGATGATCGGCCTCGTTCGGGGAGCGCCCGCCGGCGCCGCTGCGACGTAGCGCTAGTATCGGTCGCCGCCGACGTCCCTGGAGCCCAGCCGGCGCCAGCGCCGGCCGGGCCAGCGCAACAGCCGTTGCATCGGCCCCAGCATGGCCGTCTCGAACACCGGGAACGGCACCTCGGCGATGAAATTGACGTAACGGCGCGGCAGCGGTGAAGGCGCGCGCGGCGTAACGCCATGGGCCGCCCTGGCCGAGTTGACGAACGCCACCAGAGTGTTGGCGGCATAGGGCACCCGCCCGCGCGTTGCTATGTCCGACGGCAGAATGATCCGAGGCTTGAGAAAGCGAGGCTCGCGGTTCCAGGCATAGAGTTCCAGATCGCCGCCCGTCCCCATGTCGTTCGGATCGCGGAAATAGAGCAGTGCGGACAGGATGGTATCGCGCTTGTCGACATGCGCGGTCTTGACCGACCGCTGCCGATGCCGCGCCTTTAAGCCCTTTCCGGCCGGCCAAGGCGTATTGACGACGAACTGGCAATCGAGCCGCACGTCGAAATCGCCGGCGGCCCCGCGCGGCCCGGCGCGCCAGGCTTCGAGCTCCTTGCCGGCTGTGCGGCCGAGGTCGGGATGCGCCGCGCGCAGCGCGGCTCCGAACACGCGCACAATATCCTTCCAGAAGCCATCCGACGTGTGGAAGGCAAAGAAGTCGCGCCACGCGGATGCTATCGCGGCATTGTCCAATACCTTGAAGGCAGGCAGGCGCGCGGCGGCATTCACCGCGCGCGCGTGCCGGGTGCCAAGAATGATGTCCAATGACGGGAACGAGGCCGCGAGATCCCGATAGGCGTCGGCAGGCAGACAGCCGATCCGCACCAGATGGGAAAACGGATCGCCGCGAACGTCGTCCGGTCCGCTGCCGGCGAGAATCGAAACGGTACTGTCGATGCCGGCCTGAATTCCAAGGCGGGTCATGTTCAAATGACCTCATATCTCGAGCACACAAGCATGTGGTGATAGCGAGGCACCACACCGTCGATCTTCATCAGCGCAGACTTTCGCCGGCCGCGCCGGATGAGCTTCGGCAGCCCTGTGCGGCGGCGGCCGCCGATGCGATGGAAATTCGTGTATCCATGGGATCTCAGGATTTCCATGGACTGCGACTTCCCACTACGGAAACTGTCAGACAGGGTTTCCATGACAATGACCGGGCTCGAGACACGCAAGATGTTCCCCAGCCCTCCAACGCAGCGGCTTCATGCCCCTCCACATCCAGCTTGATGAAATCGACTTGCTTCAAGTCGGACTCGCCCAGGAAATCATCGAGCCTTTCCACATCGAATTGTACAGTGCTGATGACGCCCCTCTGGTTCCGTTCGGTGACTGGAAATTGTCCTGTTTGTCGTGGTGGCCCCAAGAAGAGCTGTGTCGAAAGGCACTCCAGCTCCTCCCTGTCAAACCGACCGCGCACGGCAATTTCGGTTGATACGAAATCGAACGCAAAACAAGCGACCTGCGGAAACCGGTGGACGAAGCCGGGCAACCCGTTGCACGAAACGATGCGATGCCCCGGCGGCCATGATCAGCGCGGTGCGTCGTCGGGGCGCAGCGCGCCGGGTGGGAGCGGGGCAGCCATGCGGACGAGCTCCAGCTTTCGCGCATGGCCCTTCGCGGTCCAAATCAGGCTGTCCAGATCGAAATCATGGTTCGCCCAGCGCTCGCCCAAATCGACGATCCGCAATTCATCGCCGTGCCGGCGATAATGCTCACGAAGGTAGTAGAGGAGCAACTGGTCCGAGTGAAAGCGGGGCCTGCGCCGCAGCACCCGCTCCACCGCGGCCGCGAGGCGTGCTGAAAAGAGACGTCCTGCAGGGGTCGGATTGAGCAGCACTGCGCACGCAAGGACCTTGCGCCAGACGCGTGTCTGGGATGGCCGCAGGATCAGACCCACATCCCACTCATCGAGCGAAGGCATTTCAGCTCTCAAATCGCGGCGAACGATGCCATCAACATCGATCGCCATCACGGGCGCCCGATTCCGATCGAGGATACGGTGTGCGACGGCGAAACGCCCGGACGCAAAGAAGAACTTGCTGGCCTTCTCGTACGGACTGCGGCCCGGCGGTTCGTGGGAGATGGTCAGCCGGTTGCCGAGACCGCGCTGCAGCCTCGCCGCGTCCTCGAGGCACCGGCTGGAGGGTTCATAGATGTGCACGTGGGTATGCAGGCTGGCGTTTGTTTCGCACGCGCTGACGGCCAGGTGGTGGGCAAAGCGCTGAAAATAGATCTCGTCGCAGCAGGCCAGCAGCACCGGCCGTCCGTCGGCGGCGGGAAGATCGCCGCGAAGGTCCAGACGGGGAGCGTAGTCGGCCGTCACTCCATCTCCGAGAATGGCCTGCGCCCCCAACCAGATCGGAATGCGCCGGTGCCAGAAGACGGGGCTGTCCTTCAGGTCGCTCCACTTGAACCGCCGCGTCACGAGCGTCTCCTCGCTTCTCCCGGAGAAGCCGATCCAGTCCGGTGAAAGGCTGCCAGGATACGATGCGGAGAAGCTTAATCAATATCTGTCAGAGCACCGCGTCCGCACACCACCGGCGATCGCTCAAGTCAGCTAGTTATCAGGAAGACCCCGTTAGCTTTGATCGCCGCGGTTGGGTGCGACCGATCCGCTTCGGCCGAGCGCAAGCGTCCCCTCCAAGCGTCCCGGGGCGAGTGCGATGGGGGCTGATGCGGGCGGAGGCCGCGCAGGATTTGAAATGGCCCATGACACAGGCTTGTCACCTTGCCAACACCGGATGCTTTGGACAGAATTCCGCATCCCGGCCCCTGAGGAGCGCTCACGCGAAATCTTGCCGCATGCGCGGAACCCTCCGGGGTAGTCGGCAGGAGCGAGCGTGATCGATTCGGTCATGAATCGCGTCGTGCGCGAGATCGTGGAGAGGGCCGCGATGCTCGCGCCGCCGCAGCAACGATGTGTCATTCGCCGCCGCGCCCGCGGCCGGGAGGATGCGCGCAATCTCCGGCAGGCCGACCTCGTATTCGTTTCCCACGGCAAGAGCGGCCGTACCTGGCTCCGCGTCATGCTGTCGCGCTTCTTCCAGATCCGCTTCGATCTTCCCGAGGACTGCCTGCTCAGTTTCGACAACCTGCATGGCATGAACCGTGCCGTTCCGAGGATCCTCTTCACCCACGACAACTATATTCGCGACTATACCGGCACCGGCTCACGCAAGACCGCCTTCTACGACAAGCCGACGGTTCTGCTGGTGCGCCACCCCGGCGATGTCGCCGTGTCCCAGTATTTCCAGTGGCGCCACCGGATGCCGCCCTACAAGAAGGAGCTGAACGCCTATCCCCCGCATGGATCGGAAGTTTCCATTTTCGACTTTGTCATGCATGAGGAGGCGGGGCTGCGGCGAGTCGTGCGATTCATGAACGAGTGGGCCGAAGAACTGCCTCGGATCGAGAGCCATCTGATGGTGCGCTATGAGGACATGCGTGCCGATTGCCGGGCCGAGTTCCGCCGGATCCTGACCTGGATGGGGCAGTATCCCGCGCAGGCGGAAGTGGACCAATCGGTCGAATTCGCCTCGTTCGACAACCTGAGGGAAATGGAAGCGCGGCGGGCCTTCAAATCGTCCGGCAAGCGCATGGCGCCCGGCGACGAGCACGATCCCGATTCCTACAAGGTCCGGCGCGCCAAGGTTGGCGGCTACCGGGACTACTTCGACGACGATGAGGTGCGGCAGATCGACTCTTGCATCGGCGCCCACCTCGATCCGCTGTTCGGGTATGAAGCCGGCGACGGGCGGCGGGTGGCGGTCTGAGAGGCGCCGGCAATGAACGGAAGCGAAACGGCAGCGAGCAGGCCTTGCGTATTCATCCAGACCAACAGGAAGCAGCTGGTCGGCGCCTTGGTGTCGGCCTATGCGCTCAAGCGCAACTCGGCGAGGCCGGACGCCTTCGACGTCCGGATCATGCACCAGGAGGAGCATGCCTTCTTCAACGCCAACGAAGGCAAGATCTATCTTCGCGAGGGCGTCAAGCGCATCTGGCACAATGACGACCTGCAGTCCTTTACGCCCTTGCGCTTCATGCCGCCCGAATTGATGGGTTATCGCGGGCGGGCGGTCGTGATCGATCCCGACATTTTCGCCATCGGCGACATATGGGAGCTGATCAGCCGCGACATGCGGGGCAAGGCAATCATGTGCCGCCGCGGCAGCTCGCGCAAGAAATACGCGACCAGCGTCATGCTGCTCGACTGCGCCAAGCTCGGGCATTGGCATGCCGAGACCCAGTTCAACGAAATCTTCGCGCTCAAGAGAGACTATATTGCCTGGACGGGCCTCAACGCCGAGCCGGAGGACAGCATCGGGCTGCTCGAGGACGAATGGAACGATTTCGACCGGCTGACGCCCGCGACCAAGCTGCTTCACAACACCGGCCGGCGGACGCAGCCCTGGAAGACCGGCCTCAAGGTGGATTTCATGCCGGTCGACCGGGTGCAATTCATGCCGGTCTGGAGCTGGTTGATGTTGCTGCGCGTGAAGCTGTTCGGCCCTTACGGACTCATGGGCCGCTATCGGCCTCATCCTGATCCGAACCAGGAGCGGGTGTTCTTCGGCCTTCTGCGCGAATGCGTGGACAAGGGGATCGTGACCGAGTCCCTGTTGCACGAGGAGATGCGGCTCAATCACATTCGTCACGATGCACTCGACCTGCTGCGTCGGACTCCACCGCTGGAGATGAGCCCGCTCGCAGCCTAGCCGCCCGCACCAACTCGCAACCAAGCCTGCCGTGCGTGCGCAGTCGCCGCGATGCCGCGTGAGAACAATGGCCGACGAGCGTGTCCTTGATATCTCCGATCCGCCAGTTGCGCGCCAGCCGCGGGTGTGGCTCGTGGTCGGCGACAAGGTCGGCGACAACGCGCAGATCGAGGCCATCGTGGATGGCCTCGGCTGGACCTGCGAGCGCAAGCAGCTTCGGTTCCGGGAACGCTACACAAGACGGCGTCCGTTCTTTCGCCCATCGCTCAGCCACCTCGACCGCGGCCGCTCCGACGCCCTTGAGCCGCCCTGGCCGGACCTTGCCCTCACCATCGGCCGGCGCCCGGCGATGGCCGCGCTCTGGCTCCGGCAGCAATCGGGTGATCGGACCAAGGTCGTCATTGTGGGCCGGCCGCATCGGCTGCTGCAGCGATTCGACCTCATCATCACGTCCGCGCTGTTTCACCTGCCGGATCATCCGAACGTCCTGAAGCTCGGCCTGCCCCTCATGCGCCGCAGCGAGCCGCGCATTGCGGCGGCGGTCGATGCGTGGAAGGAGCAGCTCCTGGAGTTGAAACGGCCGTTGACCGCGGTTTTCGTCGGCGGGCCGGAGGACCCGTTCCGCTTCGATGCCGCGACCGCCAGGCATCTGCTGGATCGGGCAAGCAGCCTTCCCGGCGCCGACGGCACATTGGTCATCGTGACCAGCCGCCGCACGCCGCCGGATGTTGTCGCGGCATTGTCGGCGCATCTGCCTTCGAATGCCCGGATATATGCGTGGACGAGCGATCAGCGCCGCAATCCCTATGCCGCGCTGCTCGGCCTTGCGGATCGCTTCATCGTGTCGGGGGACAGCATCTCCATGATCGTCGAAGTGGCGCGATTGCGAAAACCCCTGGCAATAGCGTCCCTGCCGCTGCGCGCCGCACCCTGGGTCCGTTTCGAACAAGCCATGGGCCGCCAGTTCCGCTCCGCCGGCAGCCCCGGCTGGCGGTGGCTGAAGGAGTTCCTCCACCGCAGGGGGATCGCGCCGCTCGCGCGCGACATTCCGGCATTCCATGCGATGCTGTTCGAGCGCGGCCTGGCGGTGCCGCTGGGTCAGCCCTTCCCCACCCGGCCGCCAATTCCATCGGATGACCTGGTCTTGGCCGTGTCGCGCATCCGGAAGCTCTTTGATCAGGACCGACCGGCGGATAAAAGGCCGTCAGGCGGTGCGGCGTGAATGCCGGCATCGCGGAATGGCTTGAAGCACGCGCCGGCTAGTCCCGCCCCAACTGGTTCCGGATGCGCGATGCGATCTCCGCGAGATCCCGTGAAGCGCTCTGCGGGCTCGGTGGTCTCTCCGCTGGAAACTCGTCGCCCAGCCAGACTGCCCGGCCCGACTGCACCAGCTTTCGATGGATGTTGGCCGTGTCGCGATGGAAACGCGCAGGCAGCAGCTGGCTTATGACAGTCACCTTGATATCCTTGGCGCGCGCGCGCAGCGCGCTCATCAGCCACGGGCGACCCACAATGCCTGCTGCGCGAGGAGCCGGAGGCTGCCTCATGCCATAGCGGCCTTCGCCGAGGTCGAATATGTGGACGGGCTTGCCGGTTGCGCAGGCTTCCGCAAGCATCGTCATGCTGTCTCCGGTCACGATCAGATGATCCGCGAGGCCGAGAAAGGCAAGATAGGGATTCCCTTTCGACCCCTGATGCCAGTCGAACATGTGGCAAGGGAGATCAAGGCTTTTCTTCAGGACTTTCATCGCGCGGGGCGGCGTCCGGTACGAACTGCAGACCAGGAGCGAGCCGCCCACCGGTGCAACGAGCGCGCTGGCTTCCATGGCGAGGCGCTTGGCGGCGCGGCTGTCCAATGTATATCGGCTGATGCTGCCGCCAAGGAAGACGGCGGCATATGGTCGCGGCAGATGGGCGACCCTCAGGGACCAGAGTGCGGTCTCGCGCGCGATGTCCGCTGGGGTCACGCGGTGAAGCGGCAGATCGATCGTCATGACATTCGGAGCATCCGGAACCCGGTATTGCGGCGTTGTCACGATCAGATCGTACGCGTCGAGCCTGGCCCACGGACGGCCGAGGAATACCTGGTGCGTCGCGCGGCTTTCAGCACGTATCCGGGCGCACAAGGGCTCGCTCGGCGTTCCGGCCGCGATCACCAGATCCGGCCACGGCGGCCCGAAGCCGCGTGACACGTGCTTCACCATTGGAGGCAGGATCGGCCCAATGAGAAAATTCGCTGCCAAGGCGCCCGGGCGGTTCTTGAATCGATGAGTCTCGAACGGCCAGCCGAGCGCTTCCGCCAGTGCCAGGACCTGCGCATTGTCGCCCGCCGTGTCGGACACCAAAGCCCAGACCCGCGGCGGATCGCGCCGATCGCTCATTGAGCGGATCGCACGAAGGCCGCGATCCAGCGGCCCGGCGACATGGTTGGATCGATCCTCAAAGCTGACTTGCGTTCGCTCGACATGCGACTCCGTCGGCGTGCCCTCGACCGCGCGGCACGCTGGGCAAGGCGGCGAGCATTTGCCACCTGCTCGCAAGTCGCGGAATTAACAACAATCCGACGACTGCGCAATGGACTTGGCAACACCGCGGTTCCGGCAACGCGCGGCTCCGCCGCCGTGGCGACCTGCAATCCCGGTCATCCCCTGCGCGAGGATCGGCCTCGTCTCTCGCACATAGCTTTGTCACAGAACGTCCAAGTGCGTCCATCGGTTGGTCCTTCGGTCGTCTTGACACAGTGCGATCGGCAGCGCCCAATCGCCATGCTGAATCCGCTCCCGACCCCTTAGGCACGTGGGCAGCCACGGGATCGCATGGTGCAATATTCGGATTGATCGGAATGGTCAGTCAGCGATCCGTAAGCAAAGACCACAGATACTGCGAAGCCTCAGGTTGAAGAATCGACCGCCTGGTTTGCCGCATTGGCATTGGAAAGGTCGGGATGGTGCTACGAATGAGCCGTGCGCGAACGCGAGGCCATCGCTTCGCAGGTATTTTCAAAGCCGGCGATGATCTCGAGCCGCCGAAAGAAGCCGGTCAGCCTGTCGACTGGATAGCGAGACAGAGCAACAGTTCGACGACTGCCGGCAGACCTCTCTCTCCCGTCCCGGCGCCCACTCCCGGCATCGAGCCGCGAAACGGCATCGTCGTCGTCCTGCTGACGACCCTTGCGTTCCTCGCGATCGCGCTCGCGATCTCCGCCATCGCGAAGACCCACTTCACGGTGCCGCAGCCGGGCGATATTCCCGGACTCCATATCAACTACTGGATTCCGCCGATTGCCGCCGCGGTCGGCTATCTGCTCCTGCAATGCGCAACCCACTACGTGGGATCCACGAGGCCGTCGTGGCGCACGATCGCCGAGCGGGCGGCCGGCGACTATCTTCTCCTCGGGCTCTTCATTCTGGTCATCTACATCCATTTCAACATCAAGATGTGGGTACCGCTCGTCAATCCGCGTTTGTATGACCAGGACTTTTTTGCGGTGGATCAGGCGGCAAGATCGGTGATCGTGCTGTTCGACGATCTGCGCGGCCTTCTGGCGCGGATATTGCCGAATGCCGACCTGTGGTACCAGGCCGCCTTCTTCGCGGTCTTCGTTCTCTCGTTCCTGTCTCATGCGCTCGGGCGTCGGCGCTTTCACTACCACAACATGACGGCATTGCTGCTGATCGAATCGGTGGGGCCGCTCACCTACCTGATCGCGCCGGCGGTTGGCCCGTTCATCTACCAGCACGGCCAAAGCGCCCTCGCGACCGCCGCCCAGCTCCGGATGTACGGCGTCTATGAATTGGCGAGGTCCGGGGGCGCCGCATGGATCCGGGACCACGGCGGGCAGTTCTTCGCGGATCCCTTGGCTGCGATGCCTTCGCTCCATGTCGGCGCCTCGCTCATCATTGCGTACTACGCGGTCAAAGCGAGGTTGTGGGTGGCGCCGGTCGCAGTATTCGCATTCTGCTGGATATTCATCGAATCCGTTGCGGCGCGCTGGCACTATCTCGCCGACCTGCCCGCCGGGATCTTGCTGGCGGTCGCGGTCATCGGCGCCACCAACTATTTGTATCGACGCACTCCGGCCCTGGATGGCGTTGCGAAGCAGCCCGCAGCGGAGCAGGCCCGGTCCTCGGAATCGATGGCCGCGGTGGCCGGTGCAACCGGTTCGAAAGCCGCGAACCAGGGCCAGCCGACGGTCTGGGTCCTGAAGTGTCATCGCGTCGGCGACCATGCGCAAAGCCTGGCGCTCGCTCGGGCCCTTGGATGGCCCATCGTCGTGAAGGAGACGAGGTTCCACTGGCACGAGTTGTTTTTCGCGCTGGCCTCCTGCGCGACTCTCGCGGGCCTGAACCGGCGTCTCTCCAGTCCGCTGACCCCGCCTTGGCCCGATCTCATCATCCTGGCTGGCCGCCAGAATGAGACGCCGGCCAAGTGGATCCGGAAGCAATCCGGCGGCCGGACCCGGATCGTCGTGATCGGCCGCCATTGGACACCGCCGCGCGAGCTTGATTTCGTCGTCACCACCCCGCAGTTCCGCCTGCCGGCGGGTCCCAATGTCCTGCACAACAGTTTTCCGCTGCAGGCACTGTCCAAGGCGGCCTTCGCCGAGGCGGCGGAGAGCTGGGGCCCGCGCCTCGCAGGCTGCCAAAGGCCTTACGTGGCCCTGCTCGTCGGCGGATCGAGCGGCCCCTACATCTTCAGCCGCGAGAGCGCGCGCCGCCTCGGCCGGGAGGCAAGTGCGCTTGCCCGGCCGCTGGGCGCCACGCTCCTGGTAAGCACCAGCGCGCGAACCACGCGCCGCGCCATGAAGGCGCTCGAGAGCGCGATCGACGTGCCGTGCCGCTTCTATTGCTGGCGGGAGGGCGATACCGACAATCCCCATCTCGGCTTCCTGGCCCTCGCCGATGCCGTCATTGTCACCGGCGACAGCTTGTCGATGCTGGCGGAGGCCTGCGCGACCGGGCGGCCGGTCCATATCTTCGAGTTCGGCGGCGGGCCGGCGGCGATGCATGGCCCGCGCTCGCGCGACCGAAAGGTGCGTCAGTGGTGGCGCTGGTCGCAACTGAGGGACCAGGGTGTTGGGGGCCTGCCGTACGCGTTTGCCATCGGCCTGCCGGCATGGCGTCTCAATCGCAGCAGAGACATCCGGCTGGTTCAGGATCGCTTTGTCGCATCCGGGCGGGTACGATGGCTCGGGGACGATGCAACGGCGCTGGTGCGCCCCGCGGCTTTGGAAGATCTGCAACGCGCCGTGGCGTGCATCCGCAAACTGATGAGCATGAACCGGGGCCATTCCGCCGAGGGCACGCACAGGCCCGGCAACGCGGGGCTTATGCCCGAGGACGCCTACGCCGAGGCCCTGACCGCGGACTCCGCTTTGGCGCGTCTGGCTGCTCCGGTCCGCGCGTGGAAAAGAGGGCCGCCGTGACGCGATCGGCACCGACCCGAAGCGATCCCACCGGCGCGCCGCCCTGCGGCGATCCGCTGGTGTGGCTGATCCTGTCCGACAAGACCGGCGACAATGCCCAGCTGATGGCGCTGGCGGGCGCTCTGCCATGGCCTTGCCGCATCAGGCGCATCGTGGTCCGCAAGCCATATGTGCTCGGCAAGCCGAGGGTCTTGGCGTCGTTGCATCACGTCGATCCCGTGCGCTCCGACCCGCTGGAGCCGCCGTGGCCGGACCTTGTGATCGCCATCGGCCGCCGCATGTCGATGGTTGCGCTCTGGATCCAGGAGCAAGCCGGCGGGCATGCGAGGATCGTATTGATCGGCGCGCCCAAGCGCCTCACCGACCGCTTTGATCTGACGGTCGTCTCCGAACAATACCGGCAGGCCGATCGGCCGAACTTGATGAGGATCACCTATCCGCTTCAACAAATCGACGAGGCGGCGGTCGCCGCCGAAGCGGACGCGCGTCGCGGCGAGTTCGAGCGCCTGCCCCGCCCCCTGATGGCGGTTTTGGTCGGCGGCAGCACCAAGGCCGTGCGCTTCGACGCGGCGGTCGCCGACCGGCTGGCGCGCGATGTCGCTGAACTCGCCCGGCAAGAGCAAGGCACCCTGTTCGTCACGACCAGCCGCCGCACGCCCCCTGCCGTTGTCGAAGCGCTGGAGCATGGATTGCCGGCGGGCGCGATCCTGTACAAGTGGACAGCGGACGGCCATGAGAATCCCTATCGCGCGCTTCTCGGGTTGGCCGATCGCTTTGTCGTGACCAGCGACAGCCTGTCGATGCTGATGGAAATCGCGCGGCTCGGCCGACCGCTCGCAATCTACCCGCTGCCGGGATCCACATGGCTTGCCAGGGTGCCGTTCGGCGCGCCGCCGGATGCGGCGGCGGGAAGCCGAAGCTTGCCGCAGTCCCGCATGCGCTCCCCCGCTTCGCTGGCCGATGCGATCGCAAGGCGCCTGGCAGCCCTCGGCCGCCATCGCGACTTGACCGCTATCCCTCGACTGCTGGTGAGAGATGGCTTCGCCGTCTGGTTTGGCGAGCGGTTCCGCCTTGATGGCCGCCGCCTCCCGGATGAACTGGCGGCAGTGGCAGCGCGCATCGTCGCGCTGGCAGAATCGCAGGCCGGAGTGGAGACGGGCGCAGCGAGCGCTGGAATGGGCCGGAGAGGCTGGGTCGCCGCTCCATGAGGAGCCGGGCGACTTACATTCTCAGACGCCGAATTCGCTCTTTCGTCCCTTCGGCCACAGATGTGTGAATCGCTTCTGGAAAATTGCCGGGAAGTATCGTTTCCATCTCTTCCAGTGCCGCGGTGGCGCGGTCGGCGACTTCATCGATGGCACGGTTCACGAGCGCTCGCGGAAGTCCGGCCTTCTCGCCGGTTTGAATGAAGTGACGACCCACAATGTCATCAATCCTGTAGCGCCTCTTTTCGCCGACTGACATGGCGAGTTTCATGGCCTTGCGCTGGATCTGTCCACTGTCCAGGCTCGGCTGTGCCGTGAGCGCATCGTAGAGCGGGGTCATCCGGTAGCGACCGCCGGGCATCAGGAATATGGAGAAATTCTTTGCGTGGCCGTCGGTCGCCCCAATCAGCCAGAACAGGATTTGCGCCTTGAAGAAGGCCAGCTGGTCGGCCTCCGGTTCATCGCTTCCCTTCAGCAATTCGATGATCTGGGCGATTCCTGGTCCACCGCGGCTCTGGTATTTCAGCGTTGGTGGAACGGAGAGCGCCTGACAGCAATCCTCTTGCGGCTCCGTCGCTCACCAACCACGAAGGACAAGCCGCGGAACACGCCGCCGTACCCCATGAAATGTGCCACTTTTGTGTGACACATTGGCCCTTCCTGTGCCCCTCTCCGGCACCTACAAGCCTCTGATTCATAAGGGCAATTCGTTGCTGGCGGAGAGAGGGGGATTCGAACCCCCGATACGGGTTTAAGCCCGTATAACGGTTTAGCAAACCGCCGCCTTCAGCCGCTCGGCCACCTCTCCGCCGTGAGCGACCTGCGCCACGGCGTATGCGCGCCACTTCCTTAAGGGCGGGGGGTGGAAAAGTCAAACATTGCGCCCGGACTCGCAACGGACAATGCGGATGGGTAGGGTTCCGCCATGCGTCCCTTGCGGTCGGCCCTGGCCCTTTTCGTCGCCGCGCTCGTGCTGGCCGCGCCGGCGTTCGCCCACAACATGACCGAGGAGATCGATCACCTGCTCGGCTTCATCGCCGCCTCGCCCTGCGCCTTCATCCGCAACGGCGTCGAATATGACGGCGCGCAGGCGCTCGCCCACATCAAGGACAAGTACGACTACTACAAGAGCGACATCCACAGCGCCGAGGATTTCATCCGGCTGGCAGCCACCAGGAGCATGGCGAGCGGGCGGCCCTATCAGGTGCGTTGCGATGCGGTCACGACGCCGGCGGCCGAGTGGCTGAACAAGGAGCTCGCCACGTTCCGCGATCGGCCGTAGGCGCTCCTGCTCACGACAGGCTCTCTCCCGTACCGTTGCGCGCGCGCCGGCCGCGCCTGGGCCTCGCCCCGGGGCGGCTCTCGCGCGCGCTGCTTTCCGGCACCCGGGTGCGCGCCACCTCATCCAGGATCCAGCGCCGGAACGCCTTGATCAGCGGCTCTTCCGAGCGGCGCGGGGCGTGCACCAGGTGATAGGCGAACTGGGATGGTCCCTTCAGCGATATGCTGAACGGCCGCACCAGCCGCCGCGCGGCGAGATCGTCCGCCACCAGCGTGGACTCGCCGAGCGCGACGCCGTGCCCGTCGAGCGCCGCCTGCAGGGCCAGCGACGTCTGGCTGAGATGGAGCCCGCGCGTGGCATCGATCTCCGGCGCGCCGGCCGCGCGCAGCCACATCGCCCAGTTCGGCCAGGTCGCCCATTGCGCGTCCCACTCGATG